>JACDQI010000006.1 GCA_015657675.1 Devosia sp. | reverse complement strand
GCGTCGGCAAGTCGGTGCTGATGTCGATGCTGGCACGCAATGCGTCGGTGGACGTCGCGGTCATCGGGCTCATCGGCGAGCGCGGCCGCGAGGTGCAGGAGTTCATCTCCGAGTATCTGGGCGAAGAGGGGCTGAAGCGCACCATCGTGGTGGTCGCCACCTCCGACGAGGCGGCGTTGATGCGGCGCCAGGCGGCCTATCTCACGGTCACGCTCTGCGAGTACTTCCGCGATCAGGGCAAGCGCGTGCTCTGCATGATGGACAGCCTGACGCGCTTTGCCATGGCGCAGCGCGAGATCGGTCTCGCCATCGGTGAACCGCCCACCGCCAAGGGTTATCCGCCGACGGTTTTCACCGAATTGCCGCGTTTGCTCGAAAGAGCCGGTCCCGGGCTGGTTAATTCGGGCTCTGTTACCGGTCTATTTACCGTTTTGGTTGAAGGTGATGATCACAATGAGCCCATTGCCGATGCCGTTCGCGGTATTCTCGACGGGCACATCGTAATGGAGCGCTCGATTGCCGAGCGGGGAAGATATCCCGCCGTCAATGTGCTCCGGTCCATTTCGCGCACCATGCCTGGGTGTGTACCGGCCAGTTTTCGGCCGACCCTGGCAAAGGCGCGCGAGCTCATGTCGATCTATTCCGACATGGAGGAACTGATCCGGCTGGGGGCTTACCGGAAAGGATCGGATCCAAAAGTGGACCGCGCGATCGCCATCAACCCGGCGCTGGAGGCTTTCCTCACGCAGCAACGGGAAGAGCGGACCTCGATCGCCGACGGCTATCAGATGCTGGAGGCAATCGTGGAAAAAGCGGGCGCGGACCAGAAGAGTGCCTGACTTGATGTGTAAGGAGTACAAGTCATGAAGTCGCGCAGCGAGAGCTTGATCCGGCTCAAGAAATTTCAGGTCGACGAGAAGCGTCGGCAGGTCACGCAGATCGAGATGATGGTGGCCGATTTCGAACGCATGGCGTCCGAACTCGATCAGCAGATCGAAATCGAACAGCAGAAAACCGGCATTTCGGATGTGGCGCACTTTGCCTATTCGACCTTTGCCAAGGCAGCGATTGCCCGTCGGGACAACCTGCTGGCATCAGCCAACGACATGAAAGACAAGCTCGAGGCGGCGCAGGATGCGCTTGCGGAAGCGGTCGAAGACCTCAAGAAGGTCGAACTGCTCGATCAGCGCGAGCATGGCCGCGAACAGGCCGCTGCTGCCAAGGTCGAGCAGGAGGGCTATGACGAGATTGCCCGCTACCGCCACATGCGGACCTAACCTATCGCGTGAACTGACGCTGTCAGAAAAACAAAAGGCCCGCCGAAGCGGGCCTTTCGCATTTGGGATCAGGCAACCTTACGATTGCGCGTTGACGACGACGCGCTGGGCGTCGCGCTCAGCCGCGTAGCTGTCCTTGTTGAACGCCGGAGCCGCATCCATCTGGTCGCGGGTGATCGGCAGCACGAGGGCACGGTCCTGGTTGGTGTTGGCCAGGAAGTTGAGGTCCTCGTAAGCCACGGCGACCGGCTTGGTGCCGATGCCGAGGAAGCCGCCGAAATCGATGACGATGGCATCGATCGACCCGTCAGCGTTCAGCGCGAGATCGCCGATGGCGCCGATATGCTCGTCATTGGTGCCGTAGACATTGGTGCCGATCAGTTCTTCGGCGGTCAGCTGGGCTTCATCGAAATCGGTGAAGCCGTCGCGGACCAGCGGGTCCATGCGAGTGCCGGCGGCAGGAGCGGCAGCCGTGTCGGTGACAACCGTGCCGGTGGCCGTCTGGTCAGCCGGGGCCATGGCCGGATCGGCAGCCATGGTGTTGTTGGAGGCGACGTCCGCGTCATTGTCGTCAGCCCACTCGAAGGCGGGCGCGGTGTTCAGCGCTCCCTTGGTGGTTTCGAGCACGTAGCGCTCGGTATTGTCTTCAGCGGCGACCCACTGCAGCGCGGCCATCGAAACGGCAACGTTCTTTTCGCCCATGCCGAGGAAACCACCGACACCGATGATCACGGCCTCGATCGCGCCGTCATTGCCGACGACCAGGTTATTGATGTCGCCGATATGCTCGGCATCCGCGGCAGCGGATGAGTAGACCTGCTTGCCAATGATTTCGCTGGCGAGATTGTCGCTGTCGGTGGCGACAAAGCCCTTGGCGAGGATGTCGTCGGCCGGCATGGCAGTGGTGGCGGGGGCCGTGGTGGTCGCGTCCTGGGCCATTGCGCCGCTGCTCAGCAGCACAGCCATAGCCGTCGTCGTCATCAGGGTGCGGATCATGGTCTTCTCCAATTGTTCTTGTAATTATCCATTCGTTCCAATGGCTTGCGCCATGGATACATGGTTCGATAGGAGAAGAACGTAGCGCGCGCCGGAGCGTTCCGCGGCGATTGTCGCTGTGCTGGAAAAAAGTGCGGCGGGGGCGTGAAAGTTAAAAAGGCCGGCCCGTGAGGACCAGCCTTTTCCGCCTCCCAGCGGTTAACTGCGCGGCGCCCCTGATGCGCAAGAGCCGTCGCATGAGCAGACCATAGCGGAAGAATTCCGGCCCGGCGCGGGCCGCCGGGTTAACGGGTAAACGAGGGCTTAAGCTCAGTTGGCAGGGGTATTGATCGGGATCGGGGCGCTCGGACCGGGGACGGTCCATTGCACCGAACCCGCCCGGCGGATCAGCCGGTGCACAAAGCCGAGCTTTTCGATGACCGGCGGGGTCAGCACGAACGGGTAGGCGTCGTGCTGGCCAACGGCGCGGTTGAGATTGTTGATCAGCGAGGCGAGGGGCACCCAGCTGTCGACGAGGCCTTCGATGCTGCCATCGGCGTAAGGATCGTAGGTGATGCGCGCGGTGAGCTCGCCCGAGGCATCGCGGGCCGGGGCCATGCGCACGCCATAGGCCGCCGCCATCTCGGTGGTGTCGACCAGATGCAGATAGTGCGCCCAGGTCTCGGCAAAGTCCTCCCATGGGTGCGAGGTGGCGTAGCTCGAGATATAGCCCGCCTGCCAGTCACCCGGGGGCGGTCCGGCATAGTAGGCCTGCAGCGCAGGCTCATAGGGTTGGCTCTCGTCGCCGAAGAGGGTGCGGAATTCCGCATGCTCTGGTCCGTTGGCGACGAGGATGTCCCAGTAGTGGTGACCCACCTCGTGCCGGAAGTGGCCGAGCAGCGTCCGGTAGGGTTCGTTGAATTGCGTACGGCGATATTCGCGCTGCGCGTCGTCGGCCTCGGTCAGCGCAATGGTGATGACGCCGCCCAGGTGCCCAGTCATCACCGGTACGGGCGAGCTCATCTCGCTGAGAAAGCGGAAGCTCAGCCCATGCAACGGGTCCTGCTGGCGCGTCGCCAGCGGCAGCCGCAGACGGAGGAGAGAATAGATCAGGCGCTTCTTGGCGCGCTCGATCACTCGCCAGCGCTTGAGGTTGGCGGGATCGCCCATGGCGGGGACGATGTCGTTGTGGCTGCAGGCCCGGCAGAAGGTCTCGCCGGAGGCGACGGGCACCAGCCAGTTGCAGGCACCCGACTCGGCGTTGGCGCAGAAGCGCCACTCGTTGTCGGGGAGATGCGGGGCGCGCCAGTGGCCCTTGGTGGGCTGCGGTTCGAGCGAGACCAGCGCATTGCTGGTCGGTTCATAGCCGAGGCGATGGCCACAATGCTCGCAGACGACGTTCTCGAAGTAGAGCGTTTGGCCGCAATGGTCGCAACTGAAGAGCTTCATGGGAGGTCCAGACGAGAACGCTGGCCCACAATGCCTGACCCAGCCAGTTGTTCCCAGCAGGCTCTTGCTCGTTCCGGGACCTCTGGTGGCCGGTGGGTGAGCTTGCGGTGGGTGCTGGCCGCGGTCAAATCGCTCCGATGGTCTTTAGCCGCACGCGCGGATGCACCTCGTTCTGGCTCATGACCACCGTCTGCGGGCGGAAACGCTCGATGATGGCGCGGACATGCGGACGGATGCCCGGCGAGGTGATGAGCACCGGCAGTTCACCCATCTGCGCAGCGTTCTCAAAGCCCTGCTGCACCGCGACGATAAACTGCTGCAACCGGCTCGGGGCCATGGCGAGGTGGCGGTCGCGCCGTCGCCGACCATGGCTTCGGCAAAGTCGCGCTCCCAGTTCGGTGAGAGGGTGAGCAGCGGCAGGTTGCCGTCTGGTCCGAGATTGGCAGAGCAGAGCTGGCGGGCGAGGCGCGAGCGCACGTGCTCGGCGACCATCTGCGGCGTGCGGCCGGCGGCGACTTCGGCGATGCCCTCGAGGATGGTGGGCAGGTCGCGGATCGAGATGCGTTCCGACAGCAAAGCCTGCAGCACGCGCTGGATGCCCGAGACGGAGATCTGGCTGGGGACGATGTCCTCGACCAGCTTCTGCTGGTCCTTGCTGAGGCCGGCGAGCAGCGACTGCACGTTGGCGTAGGAGAGCAGGTCCGAGACGTTGGTCTTGAGCACTTCGGTCAAATGCGTCGAGATCACCGTCGAGGGGTCGATGATCGAATAGCCGCGCAGTTCGGCCTCGTCGCGCAGCGCCGGGTCGATCCAGGTGGCGGGCAGCCCGAAGGTCGGCTCGATGGTATGGATGCCGGGCAGGGTGATGTCCTTGCCCATGGGGTCCATGATCATCAGCTGGCTGGCAAAGATCTGGCCATGGCCGGCTTCGACTTCCTTGATCTTGACCTTGTAGTCGTTGGGCTCGAGCTGCATGTTGTCGAGGATGCGGACCGGCGGCATGATGAAGCCGAGCTCGGTCGCCAACTGCCGGCGCAGCGCCTTGATCTGCTCGGTGAGCCGGTCGGTGCCGCTGTCGTCTTCCTTGACCAGCGAGAGCAGGCCATAGCCCAGTTCGAGCTTGAGCTCGTCGATGCGGAGGCTGTCGGTGATCGGCACTTCGGTCGAGACCGGAGCGGGCAGCGGATTGGCAATGAGGTCAGCCGCCGCCGCCGCCGTCGCCGTGCGGGCGTTCCGCTTGGACGACTTGAAGGCGAGCCAACCGACGCCACCGGCGAGCGCCAGGAACGGAACGATCGGCATGCCCGGCAGTAAGGCCAGCGCGCCGACCACGGCAGCCGACATGCCCAGGGCCTTGGGATATTCGGTGAACTGGGTGACCAGCGCCTTGTCGGCTGAACCGACGACGCCTGCCTTGGAAACCAGCATACCGGCGGCGGTCGAAACGATGAGCGACGGGATCTGGCTGACGAGGCCGTCGCCGATGGTCAGCAGGGTGTAGTTGGTGCCGGCTTCTTCAAAGCTCAGGCCCTGCTGCATCATGCCGATGATCATGCCGGCGATGATGTTGATGAAGGTGATGAGCAGACCGGCAATGGCGTCGCCGCGAACGAACTTGCTGGCGCCGTCCATGTTACCGAAGAAGGCGCTCTCGCCTTCCAGCTCGGCGCGGCGGGCTCTGGCGGTGGGTTCGTCGATCAGGCCGGCCGAGAGATCGGCGTCGATGGCCATCTGCTTGCCGGGCATGGCGTCGAGGTTAAAGCGCGCCGCCACTTCGGCGATGCGGCCGGAACCCTTGGTGATGACGATGAAGTTGACGATCAGCAGGATGGCAAAGACCACGATACCGATGACGAAGTTGCCGCGGGTCACGAAGTGCCCGAAGGCCTCGATGACGTGACCGGCTGCGTCGGTGCCGTTGTGACCTTCCGATAGGATGAGGCGCGTGGTGGCGAGGTTGAGCGCCAGGCGCAACATTGCGGCGATCAGCAGCACGGTCGGGAAGGACGAGAATTCCAGCGGCTTCTGGATGAACAGCGCCGTCATCAGGATCAGGACCGAAAAGACGATCGAGATGGCGAGCAGGATGTCGAGCAGCAGCGGCGGCAGCGGCACGATGAGGATGACGATGATCCCCATGACGCCCATGGCGAGACCGATATCGTCCCGCGCATGGTCTTGCCCATGGCCTTGAAGTCAGGTGTCTTGAAGCCGGACGACGGACCGGGAGCCGAAAGGTCTGCCATCAGGCTGCGCTATGCCGCTGTTCGCCGGGTGCGGGGACGAAGCTGCCCTCGTCGGCATATTGGTTGAGCTTGTTGCGCAGCGTGCGGATCGAGATGCCGAGGATATTTGCGGCGTGGGTCCGGTTGCCGAGCACGTGGTCGAGTGTATCGAGGATCAGGTCGCGTTCGACATCGGCCACGGTGCGGCCGACGAGGACGCGGTTGACGGTCTCGGCGGTCTGGGCGAGCTGGCTAGCCAGCGTGCCGCCCTTGGCCGCTTCAGTGAGGCCAGTGCCGTCGGGCATCAGAATGGCTTCGGGACCAATGACTTCGCCGCCCGAGAGCAGCACGGCGCGATGCAGGGTATTTTCCAGTTCGCGCACGTTGCCCGGCCAAGGGGCGCGCAGCAGGGCGTCGCGCGCTTCAGGAGACAGAATGCGGCGACCCAGGCCATTGGCCTTGGCGTATTTTTCGACGAAGTGCTCAGCCAGCACGGCGGTGTCGCCGGGCCGGTCGCGCAGCGGCGGCAGGCGCAGGTTGACGACGTTGAGGCGGAACATCAGGTCTTCGCGGAAGCTGCCGTCCTTGACGGCTTCGGCGAGGTTGCGGTTCGAGGTGGCGATGACCCGGATGTCGACCGGCACGGGCTTGGTGCCGCCGACGCGGTCGATCAGTCGTTCCTGCAGGGCGCGCAGCAGCTTGGCCTGCAGGCGGAAGTCCATCTCGGTGATTTCGTCGAGCAGCAGCGTGCCGCCGGTGGCTTCCTCGAACTTGCCGATGCGGCGGGCGACGGCGCCGGTGAAAGCGCCCTTCTCGTGGCCGAAGAGTTCGCTCTCGAGCAGAGCCTCGGGGATGGCGGCGCAGTTGATGGAAATGAACGGCCGGTTGGCGCGCTTGGAGCGGGCGTGGAGATACTTGGCCATCACCTCCTTGCCGGTGCCGCTCTCGCCGGTGATCAGCACCGAGGCATCGGAGTTGGCCACCTGGTCGGCAAGCTGGACGACACGGGCCATGGCCGGATCGCGATAGAGGAAGTCCGAGGACTCGCGGGCCACGGCTGCGATGACGGCTGCAATCAGCTCAGCATCGGGCGGCAGCGGGATGTATTCCTTGGCGCCGGCGCGGATGGCGTTGACGGCGGCGGCGGCGTTGGTCTCGGTGCCGCAGGCGACAACCGGAATGTGGAAACGTTCGGCATCGAGCGCGGCGATCAGGCCGGGGATGTCGATCATCACATCGACCAGCAGCAGGTCGGCGCCCTTGCCCGAGCGCAGGCTGGCGAGGGCGACTTCGATGGTGGGGGCGTGAGCAACCTTGGCGCCACCGTCCATAGCCAGCTTGGTGGCTTCGCTGAGCTGGCCTTCCAGCGCTCCGATGATGAGCAACCGCATGACTGTCTCCTACGCTGCCTTGATGATTTCGGTCATGGTGACGCCGAGCCGGCTCTCGACGAGAACGATTTCGCCGCGCGCGACGAGCCGGTCGTTGACATAGATTTCGACGGCCTCGCCGACCTGACGGTCGAGCTCGACCACCGTGCCGACGTCCATCTTGAGCAGTTGAGCCACCGGCACCTTGGTGCGTCCGAGCACAACGGAGATGCGGACGGGGACGTCGAAGACGGCTTCGAGATCGCTGGCGTCCTTTTCACCGGTCGGGCTACTGCCCTCGCGGGATGGCGCGAGCATCTCTTCGAAGCTGATGCCGGTATCGGTTTCACCCGTGCTCATTATGCAGTCTCCTCGGGACGGGTCACGTCCTGGATGCCCCGGGCGGCAAGGAATGCCGCGATGCGGGTGTCGATCTGTTCGGAAATCGCCGCGACGTCACGGACGATACCGCCATCGACCCATTCGATGCGTCCGTCGCTCATGCCGATCTCGGGGTCGCCGAGAACGACCAGGCGTCCGGTAAAGCCCGAATGGGCGACACGGCTCTGCGCGATCTCGCGGATCTGGTCGGCAAGCTCGCTGTTGCAGCGGATGACGAGGTGCGGAACGCCGTCGAGCGAGCCGAGGCATTCGGCGATCAGGGCTTCGATCTCGGCTGTTGGCTGCTTGGCCAGGAGGGCGCCGGCAAGCTTGCGGGCAATGGTCGAGGCGAGCGAGACCGCGTCAGCCAGGTTCTGATCACGGAAGTCGTCGAGATTGGCGGCCATGGCGGCGGCCTGATCGGCAAGACCCATCGCCGCAGCGCTGAGCTGCTTGGCGGCGACCGCAGCAACGCTCTGCTCACCGGCCGCAAAGCCTTCGGCAAAACCCGCTGTGCGGGCGTCGGCGACCAGCGCCGACATGGCGGTTTCCGAGAGCGAGGACTTGTGCTCCTCGCGGCGGCCGAGGTCGAGGTCGAAGGTGAATCTGGCGGGGGCGATGACCGACATTTATCCGATCATCTCTTCGTTGGACTTGTTCTTCTGGATGACGATTTCGCCGCGTGCCGCCAGGTCCTTGGCGGTCGAGACCATGCGGCTCTGCGCTTCGTCGACATCCTTGAGCCGTACCGGGCCCATGGCTTCCATGTCGTCCTTGAGCATCTTGCCGGCGCGGGCCGACATGTTGCCGAAGAAGGTCTCCTTGACCTGATCGTTGGCACCCTTGAGGGCGAGGCCGATTTCCTTCTTGTCCATGCGCTGCAGCAGCACCTGGATGGCGCCGGCCTCGAGCTTGGAAAGATCCTCGAAGGTGAACATCAGCGCCTTGATGCGCTCGGCGCCGTCGCGATCATTCTCCTCGAGCGAGGTGATGAAGCGTGCTTCGGTCTGGCGATCGAAGGAGTTGAAGATTTCCGCCATCTGCTCGTGGCTGTCGCGGCGCTTGGTGGTGGAAAGCGTCGACATGAACTCGGTGCGCAGCGTCGTCTCGATCTTTTCGAGAATGTCCTTCTGCACCGGGTCGAGCGAGAGCATGCGCTGCACCACGTCAATCGCTAGTTCCTCGGGCAGCGAGGCGAGCACCTTTGAGGCGTGCTCGGTGTCGATCTTGGACAGCACCACCGCAATGGTCTGCGGGTACTCGTTCTTGAGGTAGCTCGCCAGCACGTCTTCCTGCACGTTGGAGAGCTTTTCCCACATGTTGCGGCCGGCCGGACCGCGGATCTCTTCCATGATGGCGTCGACGCGGTCGGGCGGCAGGAAGGACAGCAGCAGGCGCTGCGTGGTGTCGGAATTGCCCGCAATGGTGCCGTTGGACGAGATGGTGATGACGAACTCGCCGAGCAGGTCGTCAAGCATTTCCTGGGTCACCGGGCCGAGCTTGACCATGGCGCGCGAGAGGGCGCGGACCTCGATCTCGTCGAGCTCCTGCAGGATCGGCCGGCCGAAGTCCGGACCGAGCGCCAGGAGCAGCACCGCGGCCTTCTCGTCGCCCGAGAGCTTGCGGCTCTGCGCGTCCCCGCCCACCACGAGCTGGTTGACCTGCGTGGCTGCGGGAAGGTTGTCGCCGGTGGTTGCGGGTGCGAGTGCCATGGTCTGCTATGCTGCGTTCGAGAGCCAGTCGCGCACGATCAGTGCGGCCTGCTTGGGGTTTTCTTCGATCAGTGCGCCGACGTTCTTGACGGTCTCCGCCTGGGCGGCGCCCATCGACTTGGCATGGTCGATCCAGGCGGCACTATTGCCGATCGCCTCGGAGCCGGCTTCGCCATGGTTGCCGGCCTGCGCGGCCACCAGGCCGGGACCGCCGATCTCGGCGCTGGTGGGCAGCTCAAGCGGCTTGGGCTCGGGCGCCAGCACCTTCTTGAGCAGCGGACGCATGACGAAGAACACCAGCGCCAGGGCGATCAACAAGGTCACCAGCATCTCGGCGCCGTTGATCAGGTCGTCGCGGGTGAAGTCGAAGAGGCCCGGCTCGGAGGTGCCGATGGCGGCGAGGTCGGGTCGATTGGCGAACTGCAGGTTGGCGATCTGCACCTGGTCGCCGCGGGCTTCGTCAAAGCCGACCGCCGACTTGACCAGCGCGGTGATCTGGTCGAGTTCGGCCTGGTCGCGCGGCGCATAGACCGAGTTGCCCTGCGCGTCGGTGGTATAGACGCCGTCGACCACCACGGCGATGGAGAGCCGCTTGATGCCGCCGGCTTCGGCGACCTCGGTCTGGGTGGTCTTGGAGATCTCGTAGTTGGTGGTTTCCTCGGTGGTGCTGCCCTGCTCGGAGGTGCCGCCCGTGGCGCCGCCATCGGCCGACGCACCGGGCAGTTCATTGCCGACTGTCACCTGGCCGGAATCGCCCGGGCCGGTGGCCTGGTTGGCGAGCTCGCGGTTCTGCGTCGAGCGCACCACCTGGCCGTTCGGATCGAAGGTTTCCGAAGTCTTGGTCAGGCGGTTGAGGTCGAGCTCGGCGGTGACCTGGACGCGGGCCCGGCCCGAGCCGACGATATTGGTCAGCATGTCCTCGACGCTGGTGCGCAGCTTGTTCTCGATGTTGAGCGCGCGCTCCTCGGTCAGGCTGGCAGCGATAGAGCCCGGGTCGTCACGGCGCCGGAGGCGAGGAGACGACCGGAGTCGTCGATGATCGAGACGTGCGAGGGAGTCAGCCCCTCGATGGCGGAGGCGACGAGGTGCTGGATGGCGCGAATCTCGCCCGCCGAGAGCTCGCCGCGCACGGCCAGCACGATGGAGGCCGTCGGGTCCTTCTTTTCGCGGCTGAACAGGGCGCGCTCAGGCAGCACCAGATGTACGCGGGCGCTCTTGATGCGGGCCAGCGAGGCGATCGTGCGGGCCAGCTCGCCTTCGAGGGCGCGGACATTGTTGATGTTCTGCACGAAGCTGGTGGCGCCCAGCGTGCTCTGGCTGTCGAAGATCTCGTAGCCGACCTGGCCACGGGTCGGCAGGCCGTCGGTAGCCAGCGTCATGCGCAGCTGGGTGATCTGGTCGCGCGGCACCAGGATGCTCTCGCCGTCGCCGCGCAGCTCATAGGGAATGTTCTGGGTCTGCAACTCGGCGACGATGGCCGACGAGTCCTCGAGCGAGAGGCCGGTATAGAGCGGGGCCATCGTCGGGGTCGAGGCGCGCATGATGAGGAAGGCGAAGAACCCTAGCATCAGCACCGCGACCGTGGCCATGGCCGCGACGCGGACCAGCCCCAGGCGGTTGAAGAACTGCAGCAGATTATCCACTCGGCACCCGTCTTACGCTTCGATGGTCTGCCAGCGGCGACCACCCCCAATAGGCAAAAATTACCTAGCGGATGGTAAAGAAGGTATTAACGCGGCGTTGCAGAATGCGAGATAGCGGCACATTCTGCCGGGTAAAGTTAAGGAATTCCAAAATGGTGGCTAAAATGCCGGGCATGATGGCCGGGTTGCGGGTGCTGGGTCGGACGACCTCGATCAACGTGCGCAAGGTGCTCTGGGCCGCCGACGAGATCGGGCTGAGCTACACGCGTGAGGATTGGGGCCTGCCGATCCGCGATACGGCAGTGCCCGAGTTCCTGGCGCTCAATCCCAATGCGCAGGTGCCGGTGCTCGTCGACGGCGACTTTGTGCTCTGGGAGAGCAACGCGATCATCGCCTACCTGGCGCGAAAGCACGGCTCGCCGCTGCTGCCCACCGATGCGGCGGGGCAGGGGACGGTCGAGCAGTGGCTCTACTGGCAGTTGGGCGAACTCAACCCGCAATGGGGCTACGCGGTCTATGCGCTTTTGCGCAAGAACCCCGCCTATTCCGATGCCGCGCAGATTGCGACGTCGATCGGACGCTGGACGACCAAGATGCAAATTCTCGAGGGGCAGTTGGCGCGCACTGGCGCCTTTGCATGCGGTGATGCCTTCACCCTCGCGGATATTGCGATCGGGCTCTCGGTCCATCGCTGGTTCATGACGGAGTTCGAGCGGCCGGACCTGCCGCACGTGTCCCGGTACTACGACGCACTGAAGAAGCGGCCCGCTGGTGCGAAATGGATGACGGCGGCAACGCCATAGTGAGTTCTGTCATTTCGCACTAGCCCAACCCCACGCACCGTCATCCTCGAGCTTGACCCGACGACCCATATCTCCACCACACAAGCTTCGGCGTCAGCCCTCTGGAGGTCTGGATCCTCGGGTCAAGCCCGAGGATGACGGCGAAAGGGGATGGTCATGAGGTCTGCAAGTTGCACCAGAAACCCGTCAGGCCATTGAAAAACGCGGAACCCGCCGCGGCAGGGCCGTGGCGGGTTCCGAATGGGTCGAGAAGCGACTTCTGTCAGCCTTCGCGATAGTGCTGGATCCAGGTGGTCCGCAGCCCGGCAAGCCCGTGCTTGTCGATGGCGGCCTGCCAGTTCAGGAATTCATCGACGCTGAGTGTATAGCGGTCGCAGGCCTCTTCGAGGCTCAGCAGTCCACCGCGCACGGCAGCGACGACTTCGGCTTTCCTTCTGATCACCCACCGACGTGTATTCTTCGGTGGCAGATCCGCGATCGTCAACGGACTTCCATCCGGGCCGATCACGTATTTTACGCGAGGACGCATTTGAACGGTCATCTACTCATTACTCAAACTGACCACTGATGCAGACTAGCCCAACGCGCTTAAAATTGGGTGAAGCGAATACTTACAAGCTGTTAAGCGCGGCGGCCCGGCCACAGACTTGTCTAGTCCGAAAGAGGACTGGTTCGCCGAAGCTCACCGCACTAGCGTGCCGGCCTTCTCAAGGAGATGCGCATGGCCAAGGATTTTGCCGCCCTCACCGAGCACCATCGGGAGTTCATCGGGCGCCAGCACATGTTCTTTACCGCCTCGGCAGCGAGGGGCAGCCGGGTCAACATCTCGCCGCGCTCGACCGACTGCTTCCGGGTGATGGGCGACAATGCCGCCTGCTATCTCGATCGCACCGGCAGCGGCAACGAGACGGCGGCGCACATGCTGGCCGATGGCCGACTGACCATCATGTTCTGTGCCGTCGAGGGTCCGCCGCTGATCCTCAGGCTCTATGGCCGCGGCCATGTGATCCCGCGGGGCAGCGCGGAGTATGCGCGGCTGCTGGAGGAGAGCTTTGCCGGCGTCGAGCCGCTGGGTGCGCGGCAGATCGTCTGGCTGGATTTTGATCTGGTGAAAACGTCGTGCGGCTATGGCGTGCCGCTCTTTGAGTATCAGGCCGAGCGGGACACCATGGACAAATGGGCCAATGCCAAGGGACCCGACGGCATCGAGGCCTACTGGCACGAAAAGAACGTCGCCAGCATGGATGGACTGCCGACAGGCATGTTTGCCGACAGTCCGTAGTTGGGTCAGGCGGGCGTGTTGCCCGGCTGTGGTTCCAGGACCTGCTTATTGCGGCGTCGGACCAGCAGACTGGGTGGTGGTGCAGGTCGTCGAGTTCACCGCCGAGGAGAGGCTGTCGGGCGGGGTGCCATCGGCCTTGAAGCCAACCCAGGTGCGGCCGTTCTTGTCGACATACTTGCCGACGGGTGCGTCCTTGCTGACGGCATATTCGGTGGTGCAGGTCTGCTGCACTGCCGCAGCGAGAGCAGGCGCCGCAATGGCAAAGGTGGAAGCGGCAATCAGTGCGCTCAGTATATACTTCATAGGCTTATCCAGTTTCAGGTTGTCCAGAGCGTGGGCCGGCCGTTGCCGTGCGCATGCCGCAGCAGGCGTTCCGCTGTCCCTGGGGACATCGGTTCGGGCGGTCGGATCAGCGCTCTGGGGAAGGGTGACGCGCAGCTCAGGAGAGGCTGTGTCGTCGATTGCCCGTTCGGGTTGGAGAGGGGGCCGAAGCAGAAGTGGCGGCAGCCGATAGGGTCGACCGCTGCTTAACGGTAGTCATCGTCGTCTGTCCTCACGCGAACGCATGGGCGCTACCGGACCACAATCAGACCAGTCGCGACCACGTGGTTTCCCTAGACAGATTCGGTCGTGACAGCGATACCATTCAGGGGGTCGTGACAAAAAGAACTGCCGGCGGAGCGAAGCTCGCCGGCAGGGCAGTCGTGCATGGTAGGCTGGAGGAGTCTCAGGTGGGTTCGCTGCCGGTCGTGGTGCAGGTCGTCGAGCTGACCGAGGGGGCCTGGCTGTCCGGCGGGGAGCCATCCGGCTTGAAGCCGACCCATTTGCGGCCGTTCTTGTCGAGGTAGTAGTTTACCGGCGCTTCAGAAGCGCTGCCATTCACCGTGGTGCAGGTGGTGACGACGGCGGCGCTGGCCGTTCCTGCGACTGCGAAGCTGAGGGCAGTGGCAGCGAGTGCGAGAGAGAGGAGGTGTTTCATTGGCTTTCACCGAACGTAGCGGGATGTCCACCTGCTCAATCTCGCGCCACGAACCGTAACAAGGCATTAAGTTGGATCGGAAATTGATCCGAAAAGCCGCCCTATGTTCCGAAGAGTCCACGTATGTTCACGAGGTGTCCAACGCATCACCAAACGCCTGAGCAAAGTTGGCTCAGGCGCTGCGTTGGAATTGGCCTAGCTTGTCGCTTAGCTCTTGGCCTTGACCGCGTTGACCGCCGACAGGTTGACGCGTGCCGAACCGATCAGCAGCACAGGCTCGGTGCCGGTGAAGTCCACGCCGGTGACTTCGCCGACCATGTCGGTCTTGGCGTTGATCACCTTGCCGTCGGCATTCTTGGCCGAGATGGCAATCGAATAGGTACCGTCGGGCTGCAGCTTGCCGTTGTTGTCGACGCCGTCCCAGTTGAAGACGCTTTCGCCGGCCGCGACCTTGCCTTCCTTGGTGAAGACCACATTGCCCTTTGCGTCCTTGACCGTGACGTTGATGGTCGAGGCTTCGTCCAGAGCGAAGTTCCAAGCCGCGGCGCCATTGACCAGTTCGCCCTTGGTGCCGCTGGCGCTGATGACCTTGCCGATATAGTTGACCGCATCTGACTGGCCCGAGTTCTGCGTCGAGAGCATCATCGCCTCGAGGAACTGGTTGGTCTTGAGCTGCTGCTCGACCCCGGTGAACTGCACGAGCTGCTGGGTGAACTGGTTGGTGTCCAGTGGATCGAGCGGGTTCTGGTTCTTGAGCTGGGTGGTCAGAATGCTCAGGAACGTATCGAAGTTGTCCGCGATACCCTGGCGAGAGCCAGTGAGAGTGCTGGTGGTGCCTGTTGAACCGACGCCGCTGACAGCCATGAAAACCTCCTAGACGAACAAGTTCACGCCGCTCAGCGAAGCCGAGCCGCGATACTGGGTGGAAACGATGTCGGGAATGTCTTCGGTTCCCGTATTGCTGCGCGCAAACGGCGAACCGCCGGACTGGTTCTGCTGTTGCTGCTGCGGGTTCTGACCCTCGCGACCCGAAGGGTTCTGGCGCAGCGAGAATTCCAGAGTGGTCTTGGAGCTATCGAGGCCGGCCTGAGCCAGCGCGCGTTCCAGATGACGCTGGTCGCGCTGCATCAGGTCAAGCGTTTCGACCCGCTCCACTGTCATACGGGCATTCACCTTGCCGTCGGCATCGATCTTCAGGTTGACGTCGATGCGGCCCATCTCGGGCGGGTCGAGGCGGATCTGGAAGCGCGAGGCGCCCTGGTTGAACTGGCGCACCACTTCAAAGGCGACCTGCGGCAGGTTCACCTGCTGCACCGGCGCCTGATAGGCGGCATGGACAGTCTTGGGGGCCACAACGCCCGTTTCGGTGCGCACCGGGGTCGCGGGGTTCTGCGCCTGCTGGTCCTGCGCCTTGTCGGCGATGCGCTCTGCCCTTGCTTCGGCGAGGTGCTGGCCGAATTCCTTGCGGTCTGTGACCTTGGCATCCTTGTCGACCGGCTTTTCCGTCGCGGGCTTGTCGGGGCTCAGCCGTACTTCGGCGGGCTCTTCGCTGGTTTCGCCCTTGGCGGGTTCAATGGCGCCGGCCTTGGTTTCCGTGCTCTCCGCAGTGGCCGCCTTCACCGCCACGGGCGGCGTCGGCAGCACGGGCTGGGTGAAGATCTGCGGGGCAGGAGTTGCCTTGGTTTCCGGCTTGGCGGTCGACAGTGCGGCGATGTCGGCTTCATCGAGATTGGCGTCGAGGTCGGCCGCTGCCGCGCCGCTTGCGGCAGCTGTGGCCGCCAGCGCTTCGGCCAGCTTCTGCAACTTCTCCGAAGCGACAGGCGACTTGCTCTCGAGCTTGGTGGCGACGAGGTCGAGTTTCTCGATAAGCTTTGCAAGGTGGCTGTCCGGCTGCTGTGCGGGCGCCGGGGGCGCGTCAGCCGTGTCGCCTGCCGGGGGCGCGGGGTTTGCCGACGTCTTGGTCTCGGTATCGGAAGGTGGCAGCAGCGGGCCGGTGACCGCTTTGACAGCGGCGGCGAAATCGGCTGCCAGATCATCTTGATTGGTGGGCGCGGACACAACCGGCTGAGCTGCCGGGAGATCAGGCTCGATCTGCGGTGCGCCGGGCTGGCTCGGCGTGATGGCTTCGTTGGGTATGGCGCCGCCGGTAGCAGCCGCGGCGATGGCCAGATCGACCTGGGGCTGCGTCGGCAGAGCGATACCAAGCAGGCCGGCGAGTTCGTCGGCGATGTCGGCGAGCTTTTTCTCAAGCGCCGGGTCGACCGGCTCGCCAGCCTGGCTGGCCTGGTCCATGGCCTTGAGCGCTGCCACCAGATCTTGCAGCAGTTTCGGCGCTTCCTCGGGCAGGGTAAGGGGCTGGCCGCTGCTCTGGATGGCAAGTTCGGGGGAGATCACCGGCACGCCCATGGTCGCAGGTGTCGCAGGTTGAGCCCCGGTCTGCGGCTGGTCCGTCGTCTGGCCGGGTGCAGGCAGGCCGAGGTTCTGCGTCAGCGTGTCCATCAGCGCATCGAGGAAACCGAGCGGGCTGGCGTCATCGCCTGCCTCTCCGCCGGCCATAGACGCGGCTGCGCCCGCGGCGACACCGGCAATGACGCCTTTGCCTGCAGCAACTGGTGTGAACCCGACCTGGACTGTGGACACGATACTAAGGCCTCGAAGAACGGATGTTTCCAGGCTTTGCCTCGCAAGCCCCATGCCAATCGGCGTTTCCATTGAAATCAAAGACTTACGAGGCAGCTTCCGGTGAGCGGCCCGGCAGAAAGGGTCGGAGGGCGGCAAAAACTGCCCAGCGCGGTTGCCGAGCGGGCCCGGTCGGTATAGAGCAGCGCCCATCCGTCGGACCTTGAACCCTTCTGGATGAGAGAAATGGACCTGAACTCGCTTGATCTTCCCAAGCGCCCCCAGGACACGCGCGTCGTTGTCGCGATGTCGGGTGGCGTTGACAGCTCGGTGGTTGCCGGGCTGCTGGCCCGCGAGGGCTATGACGTGGTGGGCGTCACCCTGCAGCTTTACGACCATGGCGAAGCGACGCACCGCAAGGGCGCCTGCTGTGCTGGCCAGGATATCCACGATGCGCGCCGCGTTGCGGCGGCGCTTGGCATTCCGCACTACGTGCTCGACTACGAAGAGCGCTTCAAGCAGGCGGTCATGCAGCCCTTCGCCAATGCCTATCGGCAGGGCGAGACGCCGGTGCCCTGCATTGCCTGCAACCAGTCGGTCAAGTTCGTCGACCTGATGGCCGTGGCGCAGGACCTGGGCGCCGATGTGCTGGCGACCGGCCACTATGTGCAGAGCAAGCTGGAGGACGGGCGGCGCCGGCTCTATCGGCCCGTCGATGACAGTCGCGACCAGTCCTATTTCCTATTTGCCACCACGCAGGCGCAGCTCGACTTCCTGCGCTTTCCGCTCGGCGGCATGACCAAGCCGGCGGTGCGCGAGCTGGCGCGCGAGTTCGGCCTCGAGATTGCCGAGAAGCACGACAGCCAGGACATCTGCTTTGTGCCGCAGGGCAAGTATGCCGACGTCATCCGCAAGATGCATCCCGAGGCGCTCGAAGGCGGCGACATCGTCCATCTCGATGGCCGCGTGCTCGGCCGGCACGAGGGCATCGTCCACTACACGATCGGGCAGCGGAAGGGCCTAGGCATCGCTGCCGGCGAGCCGCTCTATGTGGTCAAGCTCGAGCATCAGACGGGGCGGGTGATCGTTGGGCCGCGCGAGGCGCTGATGACGCGGACGGTCCGCCTGCGCGACGTCAACTGGCTGGGGGCGGAGGCGCTCACCGAACTGGCGCGTGGCAACGGCTATCCGGTCGAGGTGAAGGTCCGTTCGACCCGGCCACCGTCGTCAGGCGTTGTTCATCTCGAAGGCGAAAATGTGTTCGTGACGCTGTTTGCGGGCGAGTACGGCATCTCGCCGGGCCAGGCCTGCGTGTTCTACGCCGATGAGTCCACCACCACCGAAGTGCTCGGCGGCGGCTTCATTGCCGAGGCCGTGCCAGCTGCGCTTGTCGCTTAAGGCTTTGTGACTGCAGGCGTAGTCGCCGATTCGCGCAGCGCCTGATAGTTGCCGAGGCCACCCATCAGGGCCGAGGCGACGTAGACGACGATCAGCACGCCAAACAGCAGGATGATGATCCGGCCGGGCGTGAGTTTCCAAGGGCTTATCGGCTTTTCGTCGGTCATGGCGCTGCTCTATCACAAAAAACACTGAATCCAGGCCCCAAGGATATCCCCGCGGGCGGCGTCTCATCCATAAGATGTTTCGCGAAATGACAGACGGGTCGGAGTTTTTGGGGGCCATGCCGGCATTCGTTGACCAGTCTGCGCTCAGCGCGGCGGTTCCTGATGCGAGCCTGGCGCTGCTGGCGGCCGGCGGCGATCGTGCGGCCTTTGGCGAGCTGGTCGAGCGGCACTACGACTACATTTTCCGCATTGCCTGCAAATGGAGCGGCAAGCGCAGCGATGCCGAAGACATCGCGCAGGACGTCTGCATCAAACTGGCGACAGCCATCAAGAGCTTTGATGGACGTTCCGCGTTCACCAGCTGGCTCTATCGCGTGGTGCTCAACGCCGTGCGCGACATGCAGCGGGCGAGCAGCCGCCGGGGCCGCCATATCGACCGCTACGCCGAAGTGGCGCCTGACGAGGAACTGCCCGAGCAGGAAGACGCCACGGCGATGAAGGAAATCTGGGCAGCGGTACGCCAACTGCCCACCCAGCAGCGCGATGCGGTGCTGCTGGTCTATGCCGAAGACATGAGCCACGCCCAGGCCGGCGAAATCATGGGCTGCAAGGAAACCACGGTCTCCTGGCACATTCACGAAGCCAAAAAGACCCTGCGAGGTCTGCTATGACCGATCACGACGACGACAAGCTGAGCCGCCTCAGGCAGACCCGCATGCCCGCCCCGGCCACCGAGGCGAGGCGGCGTGCGCTGGATGCTGCGATGCTGGCGTTTGATGCGGCGCAGGATGCCGAGGCGAAAAAAACCTTAGGGGCACCCCAAGGTCACGGCTGGGGCGCGCGTCTCAGGTCCATCATCCCACAGAGGAGTTGGATCATGGACACGCGTATCACGATGGGCCTGGGCACGGCCGCCGTCGCCCTGCTGCTGCTGCCGCTCGGCTACCAGCTCTATACGTCGACGGCAATCACGCCGATCGGCGTGCCGCCGCGCGACCTGCCGGTCGAGGCGGAGCTCAAGGAGCAGCCGGTCAGCGATCTGGGTGCGACGGCTCCGGGGCAGGACGGCACGACACTTCAGCGCGAGGCAGTCGCCACAACGGCGCCCGTTGCGCCCGCCGATGCGCCCAAGCTCGATGGTGGCATTGTCGCCGATGATGAAGTTGAGGCCGATCTCAGCGTGATGGCGCAGAAATCCGCCACGCCGAGCTCCAACAATGCCGTGATGGCCGAGCCGATCGCGGCAACTGAGGCGGTCGTCGGCGGGGAAGCCATGCAGGAGATGGCCGTCGGCATGCCGGCGCCGTCGCCTATGGTTGCGATGCCAACCCAGCCCTCGGGCGACAGTTTTTCGAGCTTTGAGGAAAGCCCGGTCAAGATCGTCACGCAGGAGCCGGTTTCGACCTTCTCGATCGATGTCGACACGGCCTCGTACAGCTATGTGCGGCAGGCGCTGACCGATGGGTGGATGCCCGAGCCCGATGCCGTGCGCATCGAAGAGATGATCAACTATTTCAACTATGACTACCCGGCGCCGCGGTCGATCCAGACGCCGTTCCAGACCACCATGCAGATCTATCCCACCCCGTGGAATGCCAAGACGCAGCTCTTGCAGATCGGCATCAAGGGCTATGTGCCGCCGGCGACCGAAGACAAACCGAGCAACCTGGTGTTCCTGCTCGACACCTCCGGCTCGATGGACGAGCCCGATAAGCTGCCACTGCTGAAGCGCGCCTTTGGCCTGCTGGTCGCTCAGCTCTCGGGCAATGACACGGTGGCGATCGTCGCTTATGCGGGTTCGGCCGGGGTGGTGCTGGAACCGACCAGGGCCAGCGACAAGGCGAAGATTCTGGCGGCGCTGGAGAAGCTGTCGGCGGGTGGCTCCACGGCGGGCGCCGAGGGCATCGAGCTTGCCTATCGGCTGGCTGAGCAGAACAAGGTCGACGGCATCAACCGGGTGATCCTTGCCACCGATGGCGACTTCAATGTCGGCATCGAAGATCCGGAGGATCTCAAGACCTTTATCAAGACCAAGCGCGATGCCGGCGTGTCGCTCTCTGTGCTCGGCTTCGGCCAGGGCAATCTGGGCGACGATACGATGCAGGCGCTGGCGCAGAACGGCAATGGCAATGCCAGCTACATCGACAGCTTCAAGGAAGCCCAGAAGGTGCTGGTGCAGGAGATGGGCGGCACGCTCGAAACCATCGCCAAGGACTTCAAGATCCAGGTCGAGTTCAATCCGGCGGTGGTCGCAGAATACCGGCTGGTGGGCTATGAGACCCGAGCGCTCAACCGCGAGGATTTCAACAACGACAAGGTCGATGCCGGGGATATCGGCGCGGGCCATACGGTGACGGCGATCTACGAGATCACGCCGGTCGGCTCGGGCGCGGCGCTGATCGATCCGCTGCGCTATGGCACCGACACGCCGGCTGCCGCTGTGCTGCCGAGCGACGAGATCGGTTTCCTCAAGATGCGCTACAAGGCGCCAGATGGCGATGTGTCAAAGCTGATCGAAACACCGATCACCACGGCGCTGGCGGTGGACAGCCTCGACAAGGCGTCCGATGACTCGCGCTGGGCGGCGGCAGTGGCGGCTTTCGCGCAGAAGCTCAAGGGCTCGAACTACGGCGATATGAGCTACGCGCAGATCAAGGCGCTGGCGCAGGGCGCACGTGGCAGCGACGAGAACGGCTATCGTGCCGAGTTCATGCAGCTGATCAACTCGGCCGAGATCATCAGCGGCCAGAACTAGACGCACTCCCTTCCACCGGGCGACTGCCCGGACCGAGATGGAGGCGTCGAACCCGCCCCCCGCTGGCGCCTCCCTGGGCGCGGATCTGCTGCCGCAGGTCCGCGCTCGCCTGCTATTGGTGGACGGTGAGCGAGAGCAGCCGGATGCCGAGTTTGCGGCGGTCGGTCGATATGCCGAGTTCACGGAGCGATACCGCATCGGGCAACTGGAAGCCGAGATCAACACGGCCGTCTTCCGGGATGGCGGTGGGCGGGAGTGTGATGGTGATTTCAGGCGCCGAGTTGGCCGTCAGTTCAAGCTCGCTGAGGGGCTGATCATTGGCAGTGATGGAGACGCGCTGGCGCGGATGATCCTGGGTGACGAAGGGGAGCAGGTTAAAGTCTAGTTGTGCTGCAGATCCTGACTTGAGCTGAAGCAGCAGGCGCGCCTCTGGACCATACGACCAGGTTCCGGTCACTTCGGTGTCGAGCCAGCCGCAAAGCAGGATGTTTTTTGCTGCATCGCTGACCTCGGTTTCGGCAAAGGAGATGGGCTGGTTTGGTTCGATCATGCCACTCGGATCGCCCGGCCAGCAGTCGGTCGTGCGCTGGATGAAGTAGGCTCGGTAACGGTCCGAGACGTTGGGATTGAAGACGAGCCACACCACGCCCAGTTCGAATGCGGCCAGCACGCCGATGGCGATGTTCCGGAGCGCGATCATCACATCAGGAACATGGATTTGTTGAACCAGCCAACGGTGACGACGGCGTCGGCCAGAAGGGCCAGAACCAGTGTCATGACTAGCTTCCAATGCTTCACTGCCAGCAGTTCACAAAGGATCATGCCGAGTGGTGCGAGGCCAGCAACGAAGCGGACCATCGAACCGATGCCGCTCGACAGCGAGGCGATGATGCAAAGCGCACAGAAGACGGCTTCAGCGTATCTTCCGCGCCAGGCCAGCGCTGCCGAAAGACCCAATCCGATCATCGCTGCTAAGGCCCAGCTTTGTCGCAACAGCCCGAAGTAGTCGAGACGCCAGCCATTGGCAAAGGCGTCAAGCACAGCTGCAAACGGAAGATCGAACCCGCGGCCCCAACTGCGCTGAATGTGCGAGAATGCTACGGGGTCGCCTGTCAATCCGTAGAGAAACGCCATGTAGGCAAAGAGACCGAGTGGCGCGACGAGGAATGCCAGAAGCAGATTGGCATCCGCGAAAATGCGATTTGGCAGAGTTCGCCATTTGCCGCCTGAGCTATGGTGGTCGGCCGCTACCTGCGCCAAAAGACCAAAAACCATCAGTACGCCGGTAATCCGAGTGGCCGAGAGCAGTGCAATCCAGCCGCCCGCTGCGAGATAGGCGCCGCGCCTCAGGCTGCGCACGGTAAGGATGGTCAGCAGGACAAAAAGGCTCTCGGTGTAGAGCGACGAGAATAGTACCGAGAATGGACCGACCATTAGGGTCGCGACGAAGAGCCAATAGCTTTCAGGTTTTGAAAAAATTGGGCGGCTGATTGTCGCCGCCACGATGATCAAGAGGTTGGACAAGACAAAACCCGCCAGTGCGGGTGAAAGTCCGAGGAGTTTGACCATGGGCCAGGCAAGTAGTGGATAGGCCGGAAAGAACGCCCAGTTCGCGCGTTGCGGTTGGTCGTCTTCTCCAATTGCGAGATTGTAACCACCCTCAATGATGCTTGTGTATGAGCCGCAATCGTAGACGCAGTGGGCGGCTATGAAGCTGCTGAAATTCTCGTCCTTGCTCAAAGCAAAGATCAAGTAGCGAACGAGAATTCCGACGAGTGCGAACCCAACGACAAGAAAAACCCGCCGAGATGGCTCGGCGGGCAGAATGGGACGCACTCTAAGCGCCGACAAACTCAACTAAAGAAACGATTGTGCCGGTGTAACTGCCGCCGGCGTCACGATCGCGGCGCCACCCGCAACCGGCGTCGACAGCGACTCGAACGGCACGATCACGCGGTTGGGCTGGCAGTTCTGTTTGTGGCTTGGCTGGTCGTTGATCATGAAGCCAAAGCAGGTGACAAAGTGCTGGACGTCACCCACGATATCGTTAGCGCTGGTGGACGCGATGGTAGCCGGGCCGACGAGGCCGGCGGTCAGCAGACCAGCGACGAGAAGCAATTTTTTACTGCGAGAATTCGAGGCAGGCATGGATAAGTCCTCATTACGGTTTCTTTCAATCCCGCCCCCGGGCTTTCAGGCTCCGTGACCGTACGTAGTTTTACATGGGGTCACAAGGCTCCATCTCTCTGGGTTCGAAGCAAAATTTTGCGCAAACTTGTCGCTATTCCAGTGGCTTGAGGCCGGCTTCGATCTGGCCGCGCTGCCCCTCAAGGAAGGGCGGCAGCGAGAGGCGTTCGCCGAGGGTTTCGAGCGGTTCGTCGGCGGTGAAACCGGGACCGTCAGTGGCGATCTCGAAGAGGATGCCGTTCGGCTCGCGGAAGTAGAGCGAGGTGAAGTAGTAGCGTTCGACCTCGCCGCTGGACGGGACGCCGAACGTGCCGACGCGCTTGACCCACTGGTCGAACTCTTCCTTGTTGGGCGTGCGGAAGGCGACATGATGCACGGCGCCGGCGCCCTGGCGCGCCACCGGCAGGTCGGGGTTCACTTCGACATGCAGTTCGGCCGCCGCGCCGCCCTCGCCCATCTCGAAGACATGGATGGCGCCATTCTTCTCCCGCGCCGGATATGTGCGGACCTCGCGCATGTTCATGATCTTTTCGAGCACCGGCGCGGTGCGCGAGAGATTGGGCACCGACATGGTGATGGGCCCCAGGCCAATGATCTGATGCTCGGCCGGGATTGGGCTGCGGTCCCACGGGTGGGCGGGTGCAGAGTTCGGGTCGGCCACGAGACGGAAGCGCTGGCCTTCGAAGTCCTCGAAGTCGAGCGACAGGTGCCCGGCGCGCTCCTTGATATTGCCGGAGGCGACGCCAGCTGCAGTAAGGTGCTGCTTCCACCACTCGAGGTCGGCTTCGGATTTGACACGTAGTCCGGTGCGGTTGACCGAGTGGGTGCCGCGGCGTTCGGGAGTGGTTGGCCAATCGAAGAAGGTGAGATCGGCGCCCGGGGAGGCGATGCCGTCGCCATAAAAGAGGTGGTAGGCCGAGGTATCGTCCTGATTCACGGTCTTCTTGATCAGCCGCATGCCCAGCGTCTTGGTGTAAAAGGCGACGTTGCGCTTGGCCTGAGCGGTGATGGCGGTCAGGTGGTGGATGCCCTTGAGCTCGAGAGTCATGTCGTCCTCCGGTGTGTGGTGAACAGCACATAGTGCATAGTGTTGGCACGCGGCAGATGCTGCCGGCCGACAGATCGTTCATCAAATCGCGACGACGACGCGCGATCCGCGCGTCGGCTTTATCAATTTGGCTGACAAATCTTGGCCCTGGGGCGAGCGGCTCAGCTCAGCAGGCTCCAGAACATCTTGATCGAGGTGGCGACGAGGAAGATGCCGAAACCGTAGGAGAGGTACTTCCGCGGCACGTTGTGGGCGGTCTTGGCGCCGAGGGGCGCGGTGAGCATGGAGAGCGGAATGATCGCTACCAGTGCGGCCAGGTTGACGTAGCCGAGCGAGAACGGGGGTAATCCGGGGACGCTCCAGCCGGCGATGATGTAGCCGATTGTGCCGGGGATGGCGATGATGAAGCCGATGGCCGAGGCGGTGCCGACGGCGCGGCGGATGTCGGCGCCGAAGGCGGTGAGGATGGGCACGCTGAGCGTGCCGCCGCCGATGCCCATCATGGCTGAGATAAGGCCCACAATCATGCCAAGGCCGGCTTTCACCACCGGGTTGGGAAAACCGTCGCGCAGCTTGGGGCTGTTGGCGCGCAGGATCATGTTGGCGGCCACCAGCAGCGCGGTGACGGCGAAGACGAGGGTAAGCACCCGGCCATCGACGACGCCGGCAATGAAGGTGCCGATGACGACGCCGAGGAAAATCATCGGCCCCCAGGTCTTGAGCAGCTCGAAATCCACCGCCTTGTGCTTGCGGTGCGATTTGGCCGAGGCCCAGGAGGTGGCGATGATGGTGGCAAGCGAGGTCGCTACGGCGACCTTCATGCGGATCGAGATATCGACGTGAAAGGCCGTGAGTACCAGATCAAGCACCGGCACGATGACGATGCCGCCACCGACGCCGAGGAGGCCGGCAACGAACCCGGCAGCGATGCCGGTAATGGCCATGGCGATGATCCACGGACCATATTGAGCAATGAAATCCACGATGCCTCTCAGTAGCCGAGCGCCATGCCATCCTTGCGGTGGTCGGAGCCACCGATGAGGACGCCGCGTGCATTGTCGATGTAGATGGCCTGGCAGCCGCCGATCGGTTCGGCCGCCCAGGCGGTGTTGTGGCCGCGGCCTTCGAGGTCGGCGCGGACGGCGTCGCCGAAGCCCGGTTCGAGGGTCAGCGTGCCACCGAAGGCAAAGCTGCGCGGCGCCTCGTTGGCGTGCTGCGGGTCGTAGCCGCGGTCGAGCACGTGAGTGAGGAAGTGCCCGTGGCCAACGGCCTGGAACTGGCCGCCCATGACGCCGAATGGCATGACCGGGACTCCGTCCTTCATCAGCATGCCCGGGATGATGGTGTGGAGAGGGCGCTTGCGCGGGGCCAGCTCGTTGGGGTGGCCGGCGCGGAGCGAGAAACCGCTGCCGCGGTTCTGCAGCAGGACGCCGGACTTGGGCGCATAGATGCCGCTGCCGAAGCTGGCAAAGACCGAGTTGATCAGTGAGACGCAGTTGCGGTCTTTGTCCACGACGGTGAGATAGACCGTGTCGCGGTGGATCGGGCCGTCCCAGGTGCTTTCGGGCAGAGCTGTGTCGAGGCGGATGGGGGCCCGAAGGCCGGCGATGAAGTGGTCGGAGAGCAACTCTTCGACGCTGCGGGTCATGTGCGCCGGGTCGGCGATCAGCAGGTCGCGCACCTTGTAGGCGGCCTTGCTGGCCTCGGCGAGGATGTGGATACGATCGGCTTCGCTGACGGCGGCGTCGGAGAGATCGAAGCCATCGAGGATGCGGGCGATGATCAACGCGGCGAGGCCCTGGCCATTAGGCGGACACTCGAGCACGTCGTGGCCACGGAATTTTGCAGAGATCGGCTGGGTGTGGAGGCCGGCGAAGGATTCGAAATCGTCCAGCTGATGCGTGCCGCCCAAGGCGTTGAGGGTGGCGACGAGTTCCTCGGCGACAGGACCGCGGTAGAAGGCGTCGCGCCCCTTGCTGCCGATGGCGCGCAGGGTTTCGGCCAGAGCGGGGCTGCGGAACAGGTCGCCGGTGCGCGGCGCCATGTTGTTAGGAAGATAGTGCGCCGCGGCGGAGGGCAGTTTGCGGACACGGGCTGCATAGCGGCCCCAATCTAGGGCGACACGCCCGGTGACGCGGTAGCCGTTCTCGGCCAGGGCGATGGCGGGCTGCAGCAGGCGCGCCAGGTCCATGGTGCCGTAGCTGGCGGAGAGCTGGCACCAGGCGTCGACGGCGCCGGGGATGGTGACGGCGTGCGGGGAGTCCTCGGGGATCGAGGTGAGGCCGGAGGCGCGCAAGGCGTCGGCCGAGATGCCAGCGGGCGACCAGCCCGAGCCGTTGAAGCTGCGCGGCGCCTTGCCCTGCGGCGCGACAATGGCGAAGTAGTCGCCGCCAATGCCGGTCATCGCGGGCTCGACAACGCATTGCACTGCCACGGCTGCCAATGCCGCGTCCATGGCGTTGCCGCCGGCGCGCAGAATGTCGATCGCGGCCAGCGTCGCCAGCGGGTGTGAGGTCGCGGCCATGCCATTTTCGCCGATCGCTGCGGAGCGGCCGGGGCTGAGATAGTTGCGTTCGAGCATGTTGCCTCGGAAGGTTCGGTGCCTGACGACTTTGCTGCACCGAACCTTTGTATACAAGTCGGATTTCGGCGAACCCGACCGGATCAGGGCGGTCCGATCAGCCGGCGTAGAGCTGCAGGCCGCCGTCGACGCGGAGCAACTGGCCGTGGATAAACTTGGATTCCGGGCTGCAGAGGAAGACCACAGCGTCAGCGATTTCCTCGGGCTCGGCGTAGCGATCCATGGAAACCTTGTTGGAGTTCATCTTGTCCGGGTCGACAGTGCGCGTCGCCTGGAAGCGGGCGGTTTTGGCCGGGCCGGGGCTGACGGCATTGACGCGCACGCCGGCGGTGCGGACTTCGTCGGCAAGGCAGCGGGTGTAGTGGGTCACGGCCGCCTTGAGGGTGGCGTAGATGCCGCCATGGCTGACGCCGATATGGGCGGCGACCGAGGCGATGTTGACGACGATACCGTGCTGGCGTTCGACCATCTGCGGCACGAATGCCTGGGTCACCAGCATGGTGCCGATCAGGTTGTTGTTGGTGAGGGTGATCAGGTCCTCGTAAGTGATGCCGAGAATATTGTTGGGATCGGGCTTGTTGCCCGAGGCGCCGATGTCGCCGCCGGCACAGTTGACGAGGATTTCGACCGGACCGAACTTGCTCTCGATCTCGTCGCGCATCTTGGCCACAGCATCGCGGTCGCCGATATTGCCGGTGACGCCCATCGAGCGCACGCCCATGGCCTCGATCTGCTTGACCACTTCGCCCAGGTTCGAGGCCTCGCCGTATTTGCCAGTGGCGTCCCAGGCGAGATCGTGGACGACAACGTCCGCGCCCTTGGCTGCCAGCTTGCGCGCCATGACGTTGCCCAGGCCGCGGCCCGAACCGGAGACGAAAGCGATTTTACCTGAAAGATCCTTAGCCAAAATGGCCTCCTAGAAATTACATCAGTCCGAGCGACTTGAGGTTGGCGGCCGAGCGCCGGTACTGCCCCAGTTCGTAGTCGATCAATTCGTGGTCGGCGTTGCGCTCCCAGGGCGTGCGCCATTCCTCGCCTTCGGCGAAGCGGTTGCGCTGGGCGGCGAGCAGGCAGGCGGCGAGTTCTTCTGCCTGCTTGGGCGGATAGCCGTGCCACCAGCCGGGAGTCAGCAGCTTGACATGCCGCGCTTCGAGCGCGCCGATCTCGATACAGGCAATCATCTCTTCGTTATGCTCGGCAAGGATGTCGAACATTTCCTTGTGCGGCACGGCACCATCGCCGGAAGGGCAGCGGCAGAGCCGGAAACCGTCATCGGTGAACTGCACGCGGTAGTCTTTGACGTGGCAATGGCGCACGTAGGGCGCAATAACGCGGGTGAAGTCGAGCGGCGACTCGGCCACCGGGAAGGTGTTGGCCATGTCGAAGACGATCCGGACGGCGGGGCCGAACTCGTCGCAGAGGCCAACCAACTCTCGGCTGGTGAAATCCTGGTGGTTCTCTATCAGCAACACCACGCCGGCCGCAGCAGCCATGGGAGCGTAGAGTTCGAGCTTTTCGCGAACGGAGGCGACCAGCTCGTACCATTTCTGGCCGGCAGCGGCGCGATCGCCGCAGAGGATAGGTGTCAGGGCAAAACGGATGTATTTGGCGTCGAGCGCCTTGGCGGTGCGGATCAGAAAGTCCACGTCGCCGTGGTGCAGGCCCGAGCTCAGCACGCGCTTCCAGCCAAGGGTGTCGAGGCGGGTCTTGAGCGCCGCAAGTTCGGCGTCCGACATCGGCTTCAGCCAGCCTTCCCAGAGCTCGATCGCCTTGCCACCCAGTTCCTCGGTGAGAGCGATGAAGCCTTCGAGACCCGCGCCTTTTGGATTGGCGCGCGGCGTGCCGGACCCTTGCAGGCCCAGGTAGTAGGTCAGGCCGTATGGGTTGAGCCCGGTGGTCAGTTTCATGCCGCAATCCTCCCTTGATGCCTGCGCATCATTACCTGAGTCCCGCGTCAACAGTGATGGACTGCTTGGTAATCATGCGGCTGTCGTCCGAGGCAAGAAACAGCACGGTGCGGGCGATTTCCTCGCCAAGCAAGACATTGCGGATCGCCTGCCGCGCGACCACGGCATCGATGCTCTCCTGGTTCTTGAACCAGAGCCGCTTCTGCCGCTCGGTGATCACCGCGCCCGGTTCGATGGCGTTGACGCGGATATTGTCGACGCCAAAGCCGCGGCCGAGGGCGCGGGTGAGGCCGACGATGCCCGCCTTAGCGGTGGCGTAGGCGGGCATGTTGTCCGCACCACCGCGCCAGGCGATGGAGGAGAAGTTGATGATCGAACCGCCGCCGAGCTTTTGCATCTGGGCCCGCACGGCCTGGGCGGCGAAGAACTGCGGCTTGAGATTGATGGCCTGCGAGCGGTCCCAGTATTCCTCATCCACAGCGTCGATGGCATGCCTGTCATCGTTGGCGGCGTTGTTGACGAGTACGCGGATGGGCCCGAGGTCCTCGCCCACGCGGGCAATGGCTGCCTTGAGGGCAGGGATATCGGTGACGTCGCAGGCGATGAAGAGGCTGCCGGTCTCGACGGCCAGCGTCTTACCCTCGTTTTCGAGGAGATCGACAAAAGCAACCTTGGAGCCTTGGGCGGCGAAGGCGCGCACAATGTCCGCGCCGATGCCGCTGGCGCCGCCGGTCACGAAGACGACCTGGCCAGCCAGACTGGCGTAATTGGCAAATGTGGGAATTTTCTGCCCCTAGATCAGGCGCTGGGTTTCAGGGTCGAACAGGCAGGCGCGGGTCATGTCGACGGCCAGTGGCATGTTCTCGCCCATCTTGGGCGCTTCGTCGGGGGTGAAGCGCCCCACCACTTCGCTCTGGTCGAACCGCAGCACAGCCATAGTCTCTGCGCCGGTGGGTTCGACGACTTCGACGGGCGCGTGCATACTGGCAATGCCGGGTCGTCCAGCCATCTCGGGCGTGTAGCGGCTCAAATGCTCCGGGCGGATGCCGAGGACGACCTTGCGCATGCCGGTGCGCTCGGCGACGCCCTCGTGCAGGGCAAGCATAGCGACATTGCCGCCGCCGAGCGGGAAGGTCACCGAGGGGCGGCCATTGTCGTTGACGATCTCGGCGCTGATGAAGTTCATCGACGGCGAGCCCATGAAGCCGGCGACGAACATATTGGCGGGACGGTTGTAGATCACCTCCGGTTCGTCGAACTGCTGTACGGAACCCTGATGCATGACGGCGATACGCGAGGCGAGCGTCATGGCTTCGATCTGGTCGTGGGTGACGTAGACCGTGGTCTTGCCGACCCGATTGTGCAGCTTCTTGATCTCGGTGCGCATGTCGACGCGCAGCTTGGCGTCGAGGTTCGACAACGGCTCGTCAAAGAGGAACAGGGAGGGGTCGCGCACCAGGGCGCGGCCCATGGCGACGCGCTGGCGCTGGCCGCCCGACAACTGCCCGGGCTTGCGATGCAGCAGCGGTTCGATCTGCAACAGAGCGGCGACGCGGGCGATGGCTTCAGCCTGCTGGTCCTTGGGGACGTTGCGGCTCTCCATGCCGAAGGCCATGTTCTGCTTGACCGTCATGGTCGGGTAGAGCGCATAGGACTGGAACACCATGCGATGTCGCGGTCCTTGGGGGCGACGGAATTGACCATGCGGTCGCCGATCCAGATCTCGCCGGCGGTGATCGACTCGAGCCCGGCGATCATGGCCAGCAGGGTGGATTTGCCGCAACCGGATGGGCCGACCAGAGCGATAAACTCGCCGGTCTTGGCCTCAATGTCGATACCCTTGAGAACTTCGACGTTGCCGTAGTTCTTCCGGATGCTGCGGATAGTAAGCGATGCCATTAAAAATGCTCCGGATCTATTTGATCGCGCCCTGGGTCAGACCCCGGACGAAGTACTTGCCGCCGAAGAAGTAGACCAGCAGCGGGGGGAGGGCACCAATCAGCACCGCGGCGCTCATCACGTCGTAGCTGCGCACCGTGGTGCCACTCATGGAGAGAGCGACGAGAGCGGCTGTGATCGGCTGATTAGCGCCGGAATTGAGCACTACGCCAAAGAGGTACTCGTTCCAGATGCCAGTGAACTGCCAGATGACGGTGACGATGAGGATCGGCGGTGAGATCGGCAGGATGATCTTGTAAAAGATCCGCCAGAAGCCGGCCCCGTCGATACGTGCGGCCTTCACCAGATCATCGGGGATGCCGATGAAGTAGTTGCGGCAGAAGAGGGTGGTGAAAGCCAGGCCCTGGATGCAGTGCACGAGGATCAGCCCGTAGACCGAGTTGGCGAGGCCGAGCTTGCCCAGAAGGAACGCCCAGGGGAGCAGCGCGATCTGGCCGGGCATGAAGACGCCGAGCAGCATCATTCCAAAGATGATTTCCGAGCCCGGGAACTTCCACTTCGAGAGCACGTAGCCGTTGATGGCGCCGAGGGCAGTGGAATGATGGTCGCCGGGACCACCATCATGATCCGAGTTCCAGAAGTAGCGCTGCATGCCGGCGCACTGGCCGCCGATGCAGAACTCACCCCAGGCCTGCGGCCACGCCGAGAGGTGCAGACTCTGCGGTAAGGAGAGCAGGCCGTTGGCCGAAATCTCCTGCAGCGGGCGGAAGGAGTTCACCACCACGACGAACAACGGCCCGATGTAGAAAAGGGCAAATAACGTCAGTAGCCCGTAGATGATGATGCGGCTGATCAAGCGTTTGCGGCTGGCGGCGCCTGCTTCGAGGTCGATGCCTCGGCTCGACGAAAGGGTGGTATCAGCCACGGCCGCTCTCCTTCCTGCGACGCCAAGTCAGGTACAGCGAATAGGGCACCAGCACCACGGCTAGTGCCGCGAGGATCATCATGGCAGCCGCCGCGCCTTCGCCGATTTCGCCACGCTGGAACATCAGGTCGTAGACGTAAGTGGCGGGGAAGGTGGTGGAGATGCCGGGGCCGGAGTTGGTCAGCGCCACGGCCAGATCGAAGGTCTTGATGGCGGCCTGCAACTGCACAACGGCCACCGCGAGAAAGATCGGCGTGATCGAGGGCAGAATGACCTTGCGATAGATGCGGAAGGTCGAGGCACCGTCGATGGAGGCGGCCTTGATGATGTCACCGTCTACCGAGCGCAGGCCGGCGAGAAAGAGCGCCATGGTGAAGCCGGCGCTCTGCCAGACACCGGTGATGATAATGGCCCAGATGGCGTTCTTGCGGTCGGTGGTCAGCGCGAACTCGAAATCCGTCCAGCCAAGCGAGTTGACCAGAAACTGGATGCCGGCGGTGGGGTTGTAGAGCCACTGCCAGACGGTGCCGGTGACGATAAAGCTCACCGCCAGGGGGTACATGTACATGGTGCGCCAGAAACTCTCGGCGCGGATCTTCTGATCGATGAGGAGCGCCAGCAGCAGCCCGACGGCCATCGCCGCGAACACGTAAAAAAACGAGAAGAAGAACAGGTTGGAGTAGGCGACGCCCCAGCGCCGGTTGTTCCAGAGGCTGATGTAGTTTTCCAGCCCGCGGAAGCCATAGGTCGGCAGCAGCGTGGAGTCGCTCAGCGAGATGTAAAAGGTCCACCCGGCAAAGACGAAAACATAAATGAACGAGGCAAGAATGGAGGGTGCAATCACGAAGATCGGCACCCACTTTTTCAGCTTTTCGGCAAAGCTGGTGCTGCCTGCAACTGCAGTAGAATATGTGGCGGTGCTCAAAGGCTCCCCCTCCCGAGTAAACAAAGAAGATCGGTCGCGGCATGGGCCGCGACCGATCGAAACGGGGGTCGTTACATCTGGGCTTCGACGGCGTCAGCCATCAGGTTGGCCGCTTCTTCCGAGGTCATCTCGGGGGCGTTCACAAACTCCGTGATGGTGTCCATCATGGCGCCACGATACTTCTGCAGCACGGTCATGTTGTGGGCCATCGAGCGGACCAGCGTGCCGCCTTCGATCGAGCCCTTCAGCTCGGCCTGGCTCTGCTGCTGGCAGGCGTTAAAGCCCTTGGTCAGATCGACGTCCAGACGTGCCGGGATCGAGCCCTTGGCAATGTTGAAGACGCTCTGGAACTCTGGGCTCAGGATGGTCGAGGCGAGGAGCTTCTGGCCTTCCTGGAAGTCGGGGTCGTTCTGCTTGAAGAACACAACCGAGTCCGAGTTGAGGATGAAGCCATTGCCGGCCCAATCGGTCGGAGACTGGCCGCAGAGGATGTCGGTGCCGGGGGTCTTGCCGATGGAAACGAGACGGCCGAGTTCCCAGTCGCCCATGATGAAGAACAGCGCATCGCCGTTGGCCATCATGTTCGCGCCGGTGTCGTAGTCACGGCCAGCGATCGCCGGATCCATGTACTTGGAGACCATCAGCTTCATCTGCTCGAAGGCCTTGATCATGCCCGGCGAACGCAGGGCTTCGACGTCGCCTTCAACGAAGGCCTTGCGGTAGAGATCGATGTCCTGACCATAGACGACGGTTTCGAAAGTCGTGGCGTCGGACCAGTCAGCGCTGAAGTGAGCCAGGCAGACCTTGCCGGCAGCGATGGCCTTTTCACAGGCGGCGTTGAAGTCGGCCCAGGTCTTGGGCAGTTCGGTCACGCCGGCTGCTTCCATGGCGGCCTTGTTGCCCCACATCCAGTTGATCCGATGGATGTTCATCGGCGCGGCGACCCACTTGCCTTCCGGCTTCATGACCGGCAGCAGCTCGGGAGCCACGACAGCGTCCCAACCTTCAGCGGTGGCCAGTTCGTCCATGTCGGCGGTACCACCGGTGGCGTTCCACTCAGCGATTTCCGGGCCCTTGAGCTGCACTGCAGCAGGAGCATTGCCGGCGACGACGTCGGCGCGGAGCTTTGCAAGCGTATTGGCAGTGTGACCGGCAATAGCGGTCTGCTCCCAGGTGCCGCCCTTGGCGGTGAACATTTCACCGAGCTTGGCGATCGAGGCGGCGTCGTTGCCGGAAGCCCACTGGTGCAGCATGAGCACCTTGGGTTCGGCCATCGCGGTGCCCGAAAGCAAGGCAGCCGTCATCATCGTGGCCGCAGCAGTAGCGGCCTTCCACTTGAAGGTCATTGTTGTCCTCTCCCTGCGCTTCGGCCGCCCCATCGACTCTTGCGGTCGTATGCGGGCCCCTTGCGCTTTCTCCTGTGCAGTGCTCATGCTCTTGAGCAATGCTGGCATTAGTTCTACGGCGAACATTTTAGCAATGTCAACGCGCTTGGGGCGATCGATGTGAACAAGATAGAGCTGAGGTCGCTGCTGTCAGACCGCTCTGTCGGCACGCCGACCAGTCGGATTGTGCGCGCGCTCTCGGAGCGCGGCGCATTGAGTGCGGCACAGATTTCGCGCCTCACCGGCCTTGCCAAGTCGACGGTGTCTACGACATTGGCTGAACTGCGCCGCACCGACATGGTGGTGGAAGTCGGAACGGACGCCGCGGGAGGCGTGGGTCGACCGGCGACCGCACTGACCCTCAATCCCAAGGCCGGCAGGTGCATCGGCATTCTTGTCGGGCAGACCGAAATTCAGGTGATCGTCGCGGACGTGGCGCACAACGTACTCAGTGATCGAGTAATCGATCTCGAAGTCGACTACAGCCCGGAGACTGGCGTGCAGAAGGTCCGTGAGCTCATCGAGGCCGAGAGCGGACGCTGGTCAAAGAAGGGCCTGCTCGGCGTCGGTATCGCGGCCGGTGGTCCCGTTAACCCCAAGAGCGGACAGATGCTGCGGGCCGGCGGCATGCCGCGCTGGGCCGGCGTCGACATGCGTGAACTTTTCGGCGAGCTGTTTCCAGACGTGCCGATCTTTTGCGACAACGAAAGCAATTGTTCGGCGATCGCAGAAATGACCTGGGGCGCTGCCAAGGGCTACGAGGATTTCATCGTTTATACCCTCGATCTGGGCGTCGGCGGCGCCATCGTCTCTGGGGGGGCAGGCGATGCGCGGCGTTTCGGGCGGCGCCGGTGAATTCGG
>JACDQI010000076.1 GCA_015657675.1 Devosia sp. | reverse complement strand
CGTTCTTATAGCTGAGGACTGTCAGCAGCTTGTCGAGCGCGACGAGGCGCTGCGTACGGCCGTGACCAGCCTGGCAAAGCTCGGGGCCAGGCGCTGGGCCAGCGGGGTCAGCTGGTTGCGGGCAAGCCGCAGTTCGGTCTGGAGGGCAGCGGGCGTCACCTTGACGGCGGTGGCCTGCAGGCGGACGCGGCGGCGCTCGATGCCGAGTGCCATGCCGGCGGTGCTGCGGCGGCCTAGTTCGGCCAGCCGGGTGTGCAGTTGCTCAGTGCGATGCGCGAGGAGGCGCACCGCGAGGCGGGGCGCGGTGCGGCTGAAGCTACCGCGTTTCAGGTGCACCGAATTGCGCAAAGCCGAGCCGAGGTTGGAGGCAGCGTGATCGACGCGCTGGCGAGCTGTTGCCAAGAGGTCGAGCGGACGCGGCAGGCTGGCGGCGGCGGCGCGCAGCCGGTCGCGGTCGTTGCTCAACTGGCGGCGGGTGCTGTTGCGGATGCGCTGGCCGAGATCGTCGACATAGGCGATGAGTTCGGCGCGCACCGGCACAGCGGCTTCGGCGGCGGCCGTAGGGGTCGGCGCCCGCATGTCGGAGACGTAGTCGATCAGCGTGGTGTCGGTCTCGTGGCCGACGGCCGAGATGACGGGAATCGTGCTCGCGGCGACGGCGCGGACTACCGATTCCTCGTTAAAGCCCCAGAGATCCTCGATCGAGCCGCCGCCGCGGGCGACGATCAGCAGGTCGGGACGCGGGATGGGACCATCGGGGCGGAAGCGGTTGAAGCCCTCGATGGCAGCGACGACTTCGGGCGCGCAGGTATCGCCCTGGACGCGCACAGGCCAGACGATGACGTGGCTGGGGAAGCGATCTTCCAGCCGATGGAGGATATCGCGGATCACCGCGCCGGTGGGCGAGGTGACGACGCCGATGACCCGCGGCAGATAGGGCAGCGGGCGCTTGCGTTCCTTGGCGAAGAGCCCCTCGGCGGCGAGTTTTTTGCGGCGATCCTCGAGCAGCGCCATCACGCGCGCGCGCCGGTTCGATCTGGTCGATGACGATCTGGTATTTTGACGAGCGCGGGAAGGTGGTGAGCCGCCCGGTGGCGATGACCTCGAGCCCCTCCTCGGGCTTGAACAGCAGGCGGGCCCAACTGCCCTTCCAGACCACTGCGTCGATCGAGGCGTTCTCGTCCTTGAGGGTAAAATAGGCGTGGCCGGAGGAATGCTGGCCGCGGAAGCCGGAGATTTCGCCGCGGACGCGCACATGGCCGAACTCGTCCTCGACGGTGCGTTTGACCGCCTGAGCGATCTCGGAAACGGTGAATTCGGCGGCATTGGTCAGAGCGTCGGCCATAGCGCAGAGGTGCGGCATGGCAGCGAGTCCGTCAAGGCTGGCAAGGGTGCGGCAAGACTGGCAAGGCTCGCGCCGCTCATGCTAGAGGGGGCGCGCCTGCCACAGAGGGAATCTCGACATGCGCGTTCTGGTCATCGGCTCGGGTGGTCGCGAGCATGCCCTCAGCTGGGCGATCTCGAAATCGCCGCGCGTGACCAAGCTGTTCGTGGCGCCGGGCAATGGCGGTACGGCGGCGATTGCAGAGAACGCGCCGATCGACATTACCCGGCATGACGCGGTGCTGGCATTCATCGCGGCGAACGCCATCGATTTCGTGGTGATCGGGCCGGATGCGCCGGCCGTTGCCGGTCTCGGCGACGATGTGCGCGCTGCAGGCATCCTCTGTTTCGGCCCTTCCAAAGCGGCGGCGCAACTGGAAGGCTCGAAGGGCTTTACCAAGCAGATCTGCGACGAAGCGGACATTCCGACGGCCGCCTATGGTCGCTTCGACAGCGAGGAACCGGCGCTGGCCTATGTGCGCAAGCATGGGGCGCCGATCGTGGTGAAGGCCGATGGACTTGCCGCCGGCAAGGGCGTCACCGTCGCCATGACCCTTCCCGAGGCTGAGGACGCGGTGCGCGACTGTTTTTCGGGCGCCTTTGGCGAATCCGGGTCATCGGTGGTGATCGAAGAGTTTCTGGTCGGCGAAGAGGCCAGCGTCTTTGCGCTCTGCGACGGGCAGAACATCGTCATGCTGGCGAGTGCGCAGGACCACAAGCGGGTCTGGGACGGCGACCGCGGCCCCAATACCGGCGGCATGGGCGCCTATTCCCCTGCCCCGGTGATGACCGACGCGATGATGGCCCGCACCCGGGCCGAGATCATCGAACCAACAGTGCGCCGCATGACCGAGCGCGGCACGCCCTTTACCGGCGTGCTGTTTGCCGGGCTGATGGTCACCGACACCGGTCCAAAACTCATCGAATACAATGTCCGCTTCGGCGACCCGGAATGCCAGGTGCTGATGATGAGATTGAAGACCGACATCGTCGACCTGCTGGAAGCGACGGCGCGCGGAAAGCTGGCTGGCGTGGTGCCGGAATGGTCGGACGAGGTGGCGCTCACCGTGGTGCTGGCCACCAAGGGCTACCCGGTCAGCGCCGAAAAAGGCAGCGTCATTGCCGGCGCCGAGGACCAGGACAGCGCGACGTTGCGCATCTTCCATGCCGGCACGGCGCGGAATGGCACGCAGCTCGTGGCCAATGGCGGGCGGGTGCTCAATGTCACGGCGCTGGGGGCCAGCGTCGCCGAGGCCCAGGCGCGGGCCTATGCGGCCGTCGACAAGGTCGACTGGCCCGAGGGCTTTTGCCGCCGCGACATCGGCTGGCGGGCGATTGCCCGCGAAAAGGCCTGAACCTCTTATAAACTTCGTGCGCGTAGCCTAGCTTGTTACAGTGAGCACGCACCTGAAGGACACCGACGGTAAGCTTCCCATCCTCGTTCGGGGGCAGGAGATCGTTGGCCGGCTGCGGGGCGAAATCAGCGACCGACCGCATCTGGGACCGATGCCCAGGATCGGGGTGGCGCTGGGCGGCGGTTCGGCCCGCGGCCTCACGCACATTCCCTATATCGAAGCCATGGACGAGATGGGGCTCACACCCAGCGTCATCGCCGGCACCTCGATCGGTGCGCTGATCGGGGCCGGCTGGGCCAGCGGCATGAGCGGAGCGGAGCTGCGCGACCATTCCTTTGCGGCGCTGGGCACCATGCGCACCATTGCCAGCCGGCTCTGGGGCGCGCAGGTGCGCAACCTGGGCAAGTTCTTTGCCAATGGCTTTAACGTGCAGCTCGACGCCATGCGCATTGTCGACGCCTTTCTGCCCCAGCCGTTCCCGACAGAATTCAAGGATCTCAAAATCCCGCTCTATGTGGTGGCCACGACTTCCAGTCCTGGCATCAGGCGGTGTTTTCCGAGGGACCGCTGCGGGAGGCAATCGCCGGTTCAATCTCGATCCCCAGCCTCTTCAAGCCGGTGATGTTTGCCAATCACGTGCTGGTGGATGGCGGCGTGGTCAATCCGCTGCCGCTCGACCAGGCTTCGATCGACACCGACATCCTGGTCGCCATCGACGTCAACGGCGATCCATCCGAAGTCATCAAGCGCACCAGCCACAGCGCCATCGACGTGTGGTTCGGCTCGGCGCAGATCATGATGCACTCGCTGACCGCGCACATGATGGCCGCCTACCCGCCCGACGTCTATGTGCGCCCGCATGTCATGCCATTTGGGGCGCTGGAGTTCTGGCGGGTGCGCGAGATCATCGCGCATGTCGAAAAGGACAAGGACAACTTCAAGCGCCATCTCGAGCGCAAGGTGGAAGCGTTCATCACCCATACCGAGCTGACGACGCGGGCCGAGGACTGAGGCAGGGTACCCCCCTCGTGGTTCGGGTATTCAGCCTCTTCGTGCGGCGAAGAAGGCCTTGAGCAGGTCGGCGGACTGGCGGTCGCCGATGCCGCCGACGACTTCCGGGGCGTGGTGGCAGCTGGGCTGCTCGAAGAGGCGGATGCCGTTTTCGACGGCGCCGGCCTTGGTGTCTTCGGCGCCGAAATAGAGCCGCCGCAGGCGGGCGTGGGCGATGGCGCCGGCGCACATGGCGCAGGGTTCGAGCGTTACATAGAGATCGCAGCCGTCGAGCCGGCCGGTGCCGCGTTTGGCGAGTGCGGCACGGATGGCCAGCATTTCGGCGTGGGCAGTGGGATCGCCAGAGGCCTTCATGCGGTTGCGCTCGGCGGCCAGCACTTGCCCATTCTCGACGATCACGGCGCCAACCGGTGCCTCGCCGGCAGCGGCGGCTTCCTCGGCCAGTTTTAGGGCCAGCGTCATCGGCGATGTCGGCGACGGGTGCAGCATGACTTTCCCGTACGCCGCAACCTACCTCGGCCACAAGGGGGTGCAGCGGGGTGGCGGGACGCCCTATAGTCTCGGGCCAAGGAGAATCGCTCGTGCCCATCCGCCAGTTGCCCGAAGACCTGATCAACCGCATCGCCGCCGGCGAAGTGGTGGAGCGGCCGGCCAGCGTGGTCAAGGAACTGGTCGAGAACGCCATCGACGCCGGGGCCAGCCGGATCGTGGTCAGCACGGCGGGCGGTGGCAAGGCACTGATCCGCATCGAGGATGACGGCATCGGCATGGACCGGGCCGATCTCGAGCTCTCGGTGGAGCGCCACGCCACCAGCAAGCTGGGCGAGGACGATCTCGACGACATCCGTACGCTGGGATTTCGCGGCGAAGCACTGGCCTCGATAGGTTCGGTCTCGGACCTCTCGATCGCCTCGCGGCCGGAGGGCGCGCCGTCGGGATTGCGGCTCGAGGTCAACCGGTCGATGAAGCGCCCGATCGTGCCGCAGGCGATGAACCGGGGCACCATCGTGGAGGTGCGCAATCTCTTTGCGGCGGTGCCGGCGAGATTGAAGTTCCTGAAGTCGGATCGGGCCGAGGCGGGGGCGATCACCGATGTGGTCAAGCGTCTCGCCATGGCCAATCCGGAGGTGCATTTCGTGCTCGATGGCGCCGACCGTTCGCCCGCCAACTGGCCGGCGCAGCAGGGCGAGGGGGCACTGGCGGCGCGGCTGGCGCAGGTGATGGGGGAGGATTTCACCGGCAATGCCGTGCAACTGGGCAGCGCCCGGCATGGCGTGGTGGTGGCGGGGCTGGCGGGGCTGCCAACCTATTCGCGCGCCAATACGCTGAGCCAGTTCTACTTCGTCAACGGCCGCTCAGTGCGCGACAAGGTGCTGCTCGGCGCGGTGCGGGCGGCTTATGCCGACTTCATTTTCCGCGACCGTTTTCCGGCGATTGCGCTGTTCCTTGCGGTCGATCCGGCCGAGGTGGACGTCAATGTGCATCCGGCCAAGGCGGAGCTGCGGTTTCGCGATGCGGGCGGGGTGCGCAGTGCGGTGATCCGCGCCATCGGCGAGGCACTGGAAGCGGCGGGCTATCGCGCCTCGACCACGGTGGCCGACGACGTGATGGCGGCGTTCCGGGCACCGGAGACCACGGCAACTCCGCCGGTCTATGACCGTCAGCCGAGCGCCCGCTACGAGCCGGCACCAGCTCCGTCAGGGTTTGCCGGATTTGCCGAGCCCAGCGCGCGCTATGAGCCGGCGCCTGAAGCGGTACCGACCGAGTATCCGCTGGGCACGGCGCGGGCGCATATGTTCGACAATTTCATCGTGGCCCAGAACGGCGATGCGCTGCTGCTGGTGGACCAGCACGCGGCGCATGAGCGGCTGGTCTACGAGCGGTTCAAGGCGCAGCTCGCCGATGGACCGGTGCCGAGCCAGGCGCAGCTGATCCCGGTGGTGATCGAACTGCCCGAGGAGGATTGCAGCCGGCTGGAAGAGGCGGCACCGGCGCTCGAACGGTTGGGGCTCTATCTCGAACGCTTCGGGCCGCGGGCCATTGCGGTGCGCGAGACGCCGGGGCTGCTCGGGCAAACGGACATACACGGGCTGATCCAGGACATCGCCGACGGGCTCGCCGAATGGGACAGTTCGGCGGCGCTGGGCGACCGGCTCGACGCCATCATCGCCCGCATTGCCTGTCACGGTTCGGTCCGGTCGGGCCGCCGGCTGCGGCTCGACGAGATGAATGCGCTCTTGCGCGACATGGAAGCCACGCCGCATTCCGGCCAGTGCATCCATGGCCGACCGACTTACGTGGAGCTCAAGAAAAGCGACATCGAACGGTTGTTTGGGCGGACGCGGTAAGGCTTACCTATCATCCCACCGCTTGGTCGGAGTTGGACGCCTCTAACTCCCCCACACCGTCATCCCCGGACTTGATCCGGGGACCTAGGGCCGACGAGCACAATTGTTCGCCTGGGTGGGGGTGAGAGATGGGTCCCCGGGTCAAGCCCGGGGATGACGGTGGG
>JACDQI010000075.1 GCA_015657675.1 Devosia sp. | reverse complement strand
TCGTCGTGCGGCAGCCTGTTTTCGGCCTGTCGCGGGGCAAGCCTGTCGGCGATGCAGCGTGCGGCGCGGCGTGCGGCTGGCGCGCGCCGCGGCGGCGTGGCAAAGTCGAGATCGGCCATGATGCGTGCCGGACGGCCACCGAGCACCAGCACGCGATGGGCCAGCGCCGCCGCGTCTTCGGCGGCGTGAGTGACGAGAACGACCGTCGCTCTGCTCTCGGCCACGAGGCGCTGCACCAGCCCGCGCATCTCGTCGGCGAGCGCCGGTTCAAGCGAAACGAAGGGCTCGTCGAGCAGGAGCAGGCGCGGATTGGCGGCGAGCGCACGCGCCAGCGCCACCCGCCGCTGCATGCCGCCCGAGAGTTGGAACGGGTAGAGCGCCGACTCGGCGGCGAGACCCACCTGCGCGAGCCGTGCGTTTGCTGTCGCGAGACTGAGGCCCGGAATGAGGGCAGTGAGGTTGTCGCGCACCGTGAGCCAGGGCAGCAGACGCGCATCCTGGAACACTATCCCCGGTGCCGGCGCATCCGACGCGGCAACGCCACCGATGCGGATGCTGCCGATAAAGTCCTTGTCGATGCCGGCGATCATCCGGAGGAGGCTCGACTTGCCGATGCCCGAGGGGCCGACAATGGCGAGCACCGTGCCGCCAGCCACCGTGAGGCGGAAGTCGGCGAAGAGCGGCGTGGCCGCTTCGGCAAACTGCTTTGTGAACTCGATGCTCAGGTCCGGGCCGGCCGCCATCTGTCCATCCGTTGGTCGAGGGGGCGCAGCACGAGGCCGTCAAAGGCGATCACCACCGCCACGAAGCTGGCGGTCATGGCGAGGATGCCGGTAATGTCGAAGAACTGGAACATGACGTTGATGCGAAAGCCGACGCCGCCATCGCTGCCCAGTACCTCGAAGACGAGGACGATCTTCCAGATCAGCGCCAGCCCGGTGCGGGCGGCAGCGACGAGGAAGGGGAGGAGTTGCGGCAGCACCACCAGCCGCAGCCGGCGGCCGGGAGAGAGCCGATGCGCTTGCGCCAGTTCATCGTAGCGCGGGTCGAGATTGCGCACCCCTTCGCGCAACGTGGTGGCGACCAGCGGCAGCTTGTTGAGCACGACTGCGAGGATCAGCGCGAACTCGCTGAGCCCCAGCCAGATGTAAAGGGCGATGGCGAGGACGATGGCCGGCAGGTTGAGTCCCACCACCAGCCAGGGGGCGGCGAGGCGGTCGAGGGTACGATTGCGCCCGAGCGCCAGGCCAAGCGCCGTGCCGAGCAGCATGGCGACGACAAAGCCGATGGCGACGCGGGTGAGCGTCTTGCCGAGGTCTGCCAGCAGCGGCCCGGTGGTGGCGAGACGCCAGATCTCCAGTGCCACGGCGGACGGCGCCGGAAACAGCCGACCGGGAAAGGCCGTGGCAAGGGCCTGCCAAGTCAGCAGACCGACGGCGACGCTCAACAGTTCGAGCGGCAGCCGTTGCAGTCTGGCGGGACGCGGCGCTATCGGAAGCCTCCGGCCCAGAACGTGCCGGGCGAAAGCTCCGCCACCCCGCCGACAGCATCGAGACCGCCCTCCTTGGCAATGACAGCGAAATAGGCGGTAGCAGCGGCGACGTCATCGGGGCCGTAGCCACTGACGATGCCGGCGCGATAGCCATCGCGCAGAGCCACGAACAGCGCGTCGTCATCGCCCACATTCATGGCGTCACGGATCTGCTCCCAGAGGGCATCATCGGTGAGCAGCGCCGCCTTGGTTGCGAACGAGGCATCGATGAAGGCGGTGATGGCGGGGAGCTGCGGACTGTCCTCGGCAAAGGCCCAGCCGAGCAGCGGCGGCGTTGCCGAAAGGCCGAGATCGGCAAGGAGCTTCGGGATGCTGACCAGTTCGGTCTTGCCAGCCAATGCAGCGCGGACATTCCAGTTCCAGAGATTGAGCGCGGCGGCGGCCTGCCCGGTGGTCAGCAGTTCGTTGACCAGCGGCGGCGCGCCGAAGCGCAACTCGGCGTCGTCCGCCAGCACCCCGCCGGTCGCCTGGTGATAGGCCGCGGCAAGCACCACAAAACTCTTGTCCACGGGACTGCCGGAGACCGCGATGGTTTTGCCCTTGAGGTCGGCGAGCCCGGCAATGCCGGCGGCCGGATCGACCATCAGCCCGCCGACGCTCAGCGAATGCGGCACCAGCGTCGTGCTGGTTCCGGCATGGCGCTGCAGCGACACCCAGACGAAGTCCGAGAGGATGACGTCGACCTCGCCGGCCTGCAGGGCGATCTGCCCGGCGCGGCTGTCGGCGACTTCACGCAGTTCGATGGTGAGGTCATGGCTACGGTCGAAGCCGAGGGCCTGCATGGCGGCGAGTTCCCAGCGGGCCGTGCCGGTGGCCTGCAGCCCGAGTTTGAGCTCGAGCGCGGCGGCCGGAAAGGCAAGACAGGTCGTGGCAAGGACAAGGAACAGGCGCCCAAGGGCGCGGCAGAAGAGGCGGGTCATCGATCTTTCAGGGGGCGCCGGATGCGCGCCGCACCTTGTGCGCAAAATCCGCCGCCCCGCAAGATGCTGCCGACCTACTTGCTGGCCACCCACAAGGTCCGGTCGTCCGCGACATCCACCCAGGCGTCCATGGCGTGCGGGGTCTGCATCTTGACGAATTTGTAGGCCGTCTCGTCCCAGCCGCGCACCTCGTCGACGAGATTGTCGAGCACCAGATCGCCGATGCTGGTACTGGCCACCAGCACCGCATGGGCATTGCCATTGGACTGGCGCACCAGTGCCATCAGGAGGGTGCCGGCCGCCAGCCCAGCTCGATCAGGGCCCGCCGCTTGCCGAGCGCGAAATCCTCGCAGTCGCCATAGCCGTTCGGATAGGTCCAGACTTCGCGGAGATGATAGAAATCCTGGTCGGTGACGGGCACCACCTCGGTGTTGACCTGGCGGTTGATGTCCTCGAGCTCGCGCCAGCGGGCGGCGGTGAGCTCAACCGGTGCGGCCGGACCTTCGGCGACGCAATCAGCGGGTCGGGCCTTGCAAAATCCCAGGGCGCCGATCGGCGTCGTGGTCGATCCCTTGATGATCAACGGTTGATGCGCCGTCAATCGCGTGAAGTCTTGTGCACTGGCGTCTGCTGCGCCCATGCACCAGCTGGCGAGCAGAGCTGCCAGCCCCAACAAGCGCTTGGTCATAGTCACCCCTGGTCACAGTCCCGGAGTGACGCTTCCCCGGGCAAACCGGCCCCCGCCGGTTCGTGCGACAAAATGAGCGTACATCAAATGTTAGTTTGGACAAGGGCGCTGTCGCGTGGTCGCTGCCGCTACGGCGGGCAGGAAACCAAAAATGCTCAAGCGCTTGTGTGCAAAAGGACAAATGCGATCGACATCAAGTCACCCGCCTGCGCAGGGGCACAAAAACTGCGCTGAGATACGTAAACGGCGTTCGGCATTCAACATATATCTCGATATGGATAAGTGCAGAAAGAAGAGTTAGTTTGAATCGGCGATTCGAAAGCAAAAGGATTGTAGTGGACTGGTGCAGCAGGACCACGGTCAATTGAAAAGACCGGGTTTGGGAGGAAGGCTTGAACGCAAATTTCCTCAACGGCGCTGGAGAGTTAGGTAAACTCATCCAGGCGATCGACTGGTCGGGCACGACCCTGGGTCCGCTCGAGGACTGGCCGACGCCGGTGACGACCACGCTGGGGATCGTCCTCAACTCGTCCGTGCCGATGGTCACGCTCTGGGGTGAAGACGGCATCATGATCTACAACGAGGCCTACTCGCGCCTCGCGGGCGGCCGCACCCGGGGCTGCTCGGCCAGCCGGTGCGGCAGGGCTGGCCCGAAGTCGCCGGCTTCAACGATCGCGTCATGAAGATGGTGCTCTCGGGCGGCGTGCTCTCCTATCGCGATCAGGAAATGCGCCTCAACCGCTCCGGCGTGCCTGAACAGGTCTGGATGAATCTCGACTATTCGCCGGTACTCGATCCGGCGGGCGTGCCGATCGGGGTGATTTCGATCGTGGTCGAGACCACCGGCCGCGTGCTGGCCGAGCGGCAGCGCAAGCTCAACGAGGCGCGGCTCGAGGCCGAGCGCAGCAGGCAGCGCCAGCTGTTCGAGCAGGCGCCGGGTTTCGTCATCATCATGCGCGGGCCGAACCACATCGTCGAGTTCGTCAATAATGTGCATCGCCAGCTGTTCAACAGCAGCGACTGGGTCGGCAAGCCGCTGGCCGAGGCCGTGCCGAGCCTGAAGACGCCTGGCCGTTCCAAGATCCTCGACGATGTCTATGCCACCGGCAAGGCGGTCACTGTGCAAGGCGGCGAGGTCAGTTACGAACGTCTGCCCGGTCTCGCCAAGGAAGTCCATTTCCTCACCTACACGCACGCCCCGATGTATGCCGAGGACGGCACCATCAATGGCATCTTCTGCGAAGGTTTCGACGTCAGTGCGGCTGAGTGCCAGCGCCGGCGCGCCGAGGCCCTTGACCGGCTGGTGGCGCGGATCAGTGATCTCGACGATATGGCGCAGGTGGGCGCTACGGCGGCTGAGTTTGCGGCAGCCGAAGTGGGTGCCAACCGCGCCGGCTTTGGCCTCGTCGATATGGAGCGCCAGCAGATCCAACTGCTGCCCGACTGGGCGGCGTCAGGTTTGGAACGCCTGCACGGCCAAGTGCCGTTTTCTCTGATGGGCGCTTCGATGGAAACGCTCCGCCGGGGTGAGCCGATACGGTTGTCGGACGCCTTCGTCCTTGCCGATGCGTCGAGCCCCGCGGTTGCCTGGCTGGAGTCGTTGAAAGTCCGCGCCTCCTTGACCATACCGGTGATGGAAAAAGGCGAACTGGTGGCTCTGCTGTTCGTCAAGGACAGCAAGCCACGCGAGTGGACAGATGACGAAGTCGGCATGCTTACCCGCGTCGCTGAACGTACGCGCAGCGCCGTCGAACGCCGTCGCGCCGAGGCTCGCCTCCGCGCCAGCGAATCCCGCCTCCGCTTCCTCGACACGCTGAGTCGCGAGACTGCCGGCGCGACGGATTCCCGGTCCATTCTTGCTGACACCACCCGCATGCTGGGTGAGTACCTGGGCGCAACTGTTTGCGACTATGCCGATGTCGATGCCGACGGTGAGGGTCTGACCGTGTTGGGCGAGTGGCGGGCCGCAGGCGCCATAAGTCTGCTTGGACGCCACCATCTGTCGAGTTTCGGCGCTGGCGGCGCGCTCCGTGCCGGCCTGCCGCTGGTGGTTCGCGACGCCTCCGAACTGCCCGCCGAAATGGCGGCGGCCTATCGCCGCCTCAATATCGGGGCTGTCGTCTGCATGCCGCTGACACGCGACGGCCGGTTGACGTCGCTGATGGCGATCAAAGACAACGTGCCGCGCGACTGGAGTGAGGACGAAATTGCGCTGCTGCGCGAGGTGACCAGTCGCAGTTGGTCCCATCTCGAGCGCCTGCGGCTCGAGCATGGGCGTCGCGACATCGAACCGCGTTTGCGCGCCGGGGCTCCGTCCGTGGCCCGGCTCTAGACTGTTCCTAGTCGAACGACGGCTTGCTGGTCCGTAGCTGCTTGACCCCGCCGCGTTTGGATTTCTCATCCATGCGCCGCCGCTTGGAGGCGAGCGTGGGCCGAGTAGCGCGGCGCGGCTTGGGCGGAATGGCGGCTTCGGACAGCAGCGCCACGAGCCGGCCGATGGCATCCTGGCGGTTCTGCAGCTGGTTGCGGAAGCGGTCCGCCGTGAGCACGATTTCGCCTTCGGTGGTCAGCCGGCTACCGGCCAGAACCCGGGCGCGCGCCTTGACCGGGCCCGGCAGCGAGGGCGACGCATCAAGGTTGAAGCGCAGCTGGACCGCCGAGGACACCTTGTTGACGTTCTGTCCGCCCGGCCCGGAGGCGCGGATGAAACTGAGGCTCAGCTCGGACGCATCGATGCTGAGCCCACGCGCAAGGGCAATCGGTTCGCTCATGCGCGCAACCTAGACCGATTGAGACCGCAGTAGAAGCGCCGCTACTGCAGCAGTGGGCGGCGCAGGAAGCTGTTGCGGTCGGCGGACTTGATGCGCAGCCAGCTCTCGCGACCATCGCGGACGATCCGCATCGGCAGTTCCGACCCGGCCGGACCGGCGTTCCAGACCTTGCGGTAGAAATCGGCAAGGCCTTCGACCTCGCCGTCGCGCACGTCCGAGATGATATCGCCGCGCTTGAGGCCCGCCTTTTCCGCCGGGCTGCCATTGGCAACGCTCATGACCACTACATCGCCATTGTTCTCGGCCGAGAACACCCCGAGCCAGGGACGCGGCGGTCGGGCCGCCTCGCCGCGGGTAAGGAGGTCTTCGAGGATGGGCGGCAAGAGGTCGATCGGCACCACCATGTTGATGTCGGCGACATCGTCATTGTGCATCATCTGCAGCCGCAGCGAGCCAATGCCGAGCAGATCACCTTCCGCGTCGATCAGCGCCGCGCCGCCCCAGGAGGGATGCGCAGGCGCGGTAAAGATCGCCTCGTCCAGCAGATATTCCCAGTAGCCGGCGAACTCCTGCTTGGCGACGATCGTGGCGCGGATCGACTGCCCGATGCCGTCGGCGATGATCACCGGATCGCCCAGCTGGGCACTGGCCGACGAACCGAAGGCCAGCGCCGGCAGGTCGAGCGGCCCGAGCGCCTGCACCAGCCCAAAGCCCGTCACCTGGTCATAGGCGAGCGGATGGGCCGCCACCACGCGACCATCATGGGCGGTCAGCCAGACCTCTTCGGCCTCGGTGATGAGGTAGCCGATGGTGAGCACCAGACCGGTCTCGCGGATCACCACGCCGCTGCCCTCACGCAGCGTCCCCAGCGTATTGGCGGTGAACGCTTCGTCCGGCACATGCGCCCGCACGGCGACGACGGAGCGGAGGCGTGGATCCATAGTCATGGCAATATCCTGCTGGCGCGGGCCGAGCTGCCCGCAAGAGACAATTGCCTAAAACTAAGAAGCCGGTGCCGCACCCGCAAGCCCGGGCCCTGCGACGTGATGCGCCGTGAAGGGCCCGGGAAGCAGTTTACTTCCGGCCGACTTTTTCCGGTGCTTCGCCCGGCGCCAGGATATAGCGCCAGATCAGCGCCCCGAGTGCCGCCCCGACCAGCGGCGCCAGCCAGAACAGCCAGAGCTGCCCGATAGCGCCGTTCTGCGCAAAGATTGCCGCGGCGGTCGAGCGGGCCGGATTGACCGAGGTATTGGTCACCGGGATGGAAATCAGGTGGATAAGCGTCAGCGAGAGACCGATGGCGATCGGCGCAAAGCCGGCCGGGGCCGCCTTGCTGGTGGAGCCGAGGATGACCAGCAGGAACACGGCCGTCAGCACCACTTCGGCAACCAGCGCCGCCAGCATGCCATAGCCGCCGGGCGAGAGCGTGTCATAGCCATTGGAGGCAAAGCCACCGGGCGTGTAGCCGGCAACACCGGAAGCGATGATGTAGAGAATGCCGGCGCCGACCACGCCACCCAGCAGCTGCGCGATCCAGTAGGGCACCAGTTCGCGCGCCTCGGCACGCCCGGCGAGCACCAGCCCCAGCGTCACCGCCGGATTGAAATGGCCCCCCGAAATGCTGCCGACCGCATAGGCCATGGTGAGTACCGAAAGGCCGAACGCCAGCGACACGCCGACAAAGCCGATACCCACTTCGGGCACGCCGGCCGCCAGCACGGCGCTGCCGCACCCGGCAAACACCAGCCAGAACGTGCCGATGAATTCGGCGGATAATTTACGGAACATCTGATCTCTCCCCCAAGAAGATTGCTGGGAGAGTCTAGCCCAGCCAAAGGCCTGGGGAAACGCCGAGGGGTGGTTTCCCACCGCCATATGGCCAGTGGGAGATGAGGCTAGCGGAGGCCGACTTCCTCAAGCAGACCCTGCCGCTTGGCGTCGTAATAGTACCCGCGCGAGTAGTTGCGCACCGCCTGATCGGGGTCGCGACCGCCGACCCGATAGGCGCCGGCGAGGTATTTGACCGCATACTTCAGGTTGGTCTCGGCATCGAGCAACCCGCTGGCCGAGCCCGAATAGCCCATGGAGCGGGCGGTATCGTGCCGGATCTGCATCAGCCCCAGATAGGGACCATTGCGCGCCTTGGGGTTGTAGCTGCTCTCGCGCTTGATGACGCGGTGCACCAGCGATTCCGGCACGCCGTAACGGCTCGAATACTGGGCTATCAGCCCATCCAGGTTCGATGAGTTCGACGCAGTAGGCGCCGCAAAGGCGAGCGGTTCGTAGGCCATGGCCTGGGTTTCAGGCTTGGGCGCAGGCCGCACCTGGGCCACCTGAACCGGCTTTGAACTGGCCTTGAGCGGCGCAAAGGAGGGCAGTCCCGCCACCGAACAGGCCGAGAGGGCCAGCCCGGCGAAAAGCACGGTGGCAAGCTTGATCATCGCTGTGGAGCTCGTTTTGCTCATACGCCCTCTTAGCAGAAGCTGCGGCGGCCGGAAACACTCTGTTAATGTGTGGGACCGGTCGTCGCAGGCGCGCTTTTCAAACCCCGGCCCGCGTGCCAATAGTCCGGCAGGTACTTGGGATGGTTAACAGAAAATGACTAAGAATAAGAGCGACCAGCGCGCGAACTTTGGCGCGCGCTTGCGCTATGCCTTTGACACGTCGATGTCCGCCGGTCCGATCGCCCTGATCGGGTGGCTGGCGGTGCTATCGATTGTGGTGATTGCAGTGGCCGGCCTGGTGCTGGCGGTAACCGGCATTGCGCCCGACGGCGCCGAGCGCCTCGGCTTTGTCGAGGCGATGTGGGCAAGCCTGATGCGCACCCTCGACGCCGGCACCATGGGCGGCGACTCCGGCTGGGGTTTCCGCTTCGTCATGCTGCTGGTGACCATTGCCGGCATTTTTGTGGTGTCGACGCTGATCGGTATTCTGTCTTCCGGCATCGAGGGCAAGCTCGATGAGCTGCGCAAGGGCCGCAGCCAGGTGCTCGAGACCGACCACACGGTGATCCTCAACTGGAGCCCGTCGATCTTCGACATCATCTCCGAGCTCACCATTGCCAATTCGAGCCGCAAGAAGCCGCGCATTGTCATCATGGCCAATCGCGACAAGGTCGAGATGGAAGATGAGATCGCCGCCAAGGTGCCCGATCTGCGCAATACGCGGGTGATCTGCCGTTCGGGCGATCCCACCGATCTCTATGACCTGTCGCTGGTCAGCCCGCAGCAGAGCCGCTCGATCATCGTGCTCTCGCCCGAAACCGAAGACGGGGATTCGAGCGATGCCGACAGCCAGGTGATCAAGACCATCCTGGCGCTGGTCAACGATCCGGCCCGGCGCGACGCGCCCTACCAGATCGCCGCCGAAGTGCGCGACAGCAAGAATGCCGAACTGGCCCGCACCGTTGGCGGCAAGGAAGTGCAACTGGTGCTGGCCGACGAACTGATTGCCCGTATCGTCGTGCATTCGTCGCGCCAGTCGGGGCTGTCCGCCGTCTATTCCGAGCTGCTCGATTTCGACGGTTGCGAGATCTACACGCTGCCCCAGCCCGACCTCAACGGCATGAGCTTCGGCGACGCGCTGATGGCCTATGACACCTCGGCCCTGATCGGCATCTGCGACTATGAGGGGCGCGTCTACCTCAATCCGCCGATGGAAACGCGCATGCAGGAGGGCTTCAAGGCCATCATCATCGCCGAGGACGACGCCGCCATCAAGCTGGTCTCACCCGGCTCGGTCGATACGCGTGCCATGGTGGCGCCGCAGCCGGAGGCGCCAAAGTCCGAGCGCACGCTGATGCTGGGCTGGAACCATCGCGGCCCAATGATCGCCTTCGAGCTCAGCCGCTACGTGGCGCCCGGCTCGCTGCTCACCATCGCGGCCGACACGCCGGAACTGCAGGAAGAGATCGCCAACCTCAAGATCTCCGGCGACAACCTGCGGGTCGAATATGGCGTCATCGACACCAGCCACCGCGCCACGCTGGAAACGCTGGATATCCCGAGTTACGACCACGTGCTGGTGCTGGGCTATTCCGATCATTTCGATCCGCAGCCCACCGATACCCGCACGCTGGTGACGCTCTTGCACCTGCGCAAGATCGCCGAGACCGCCGGGGTCAAGATCAACGTGGTTTCCGAGATGATCGACGTGCGCAACCGCGAACTGGCCGAGGTCACCCGGGCCGACGACTTCGTGGTTTCCAACAAGCTGGTGAGCTTGATGCTGGCCCAGGCCAGCGAGAACGAGAACCTCGCTGCAATCTTTGACGAACTGCTCGACGAGCAGGGCTCGGAGATCTACATGCGCCCCGCCGAGCACTATATCGACCTCGGGCGTCCGGTGAGCTTTTACACCATCACCGACGCCTGCCGCCGCCGCGGCGAGGTGCCGCTCGGCCATGTCCGCCGCGCCAACCGCACCCAAGGGGATAGCCGCAACATGGGCGGTGTGGTGGTCAACCCCAAGAAGTCGGACATGCTGACCTACGAACCGGGTGACCGGATCATCGTCCTGGCGCAGGACTGAAATTGAAAGGGGAGGCGCTGGACGCCTCCCCTTTTTGTTTGCCTCAGCTGAGCTTGCCGGCCGTGAGAGACTCCGAGATCGGCGCGGGACGCGCGGCAGTAGTCTTGATGTCGACCACCCGCCCTTCCTTGCTGGCCACTTCGAAAGCTTCCATCACTTCGAGCACGTGCAGCGCCAGTTCGCCCGAGGCGCGGTGCGGTCGGTTGTTGAGGATGCCATAGGCCATGTCCGCCACGCCGATCGAGCGATAGTTGGCGTCCGCATAGGGCAGGGTGACCGGCACGTCCTCGAACTGACCGCGCGGCTTGGCGACCTGCACCGGGCCGGCAAAGGCGTTCGGATCGGGCACCAGCATGGCGCCTTCGGTGCCATAGAGTTCGTAGGGCAGGTGCTTGTGCGCCGGCACGTCAAAGCTCAGCGTTACCTGGATCAGCGCGCCCGAGGCAAAGATCAGCGTGCCGGTGACATGCGTTGCCACCTTGACCGGCATCATCTGGCCCTTCTTGGGCTCCGAGCGGATCGGCCGCTCGGCATGCGGGGTGAGGCTCAGCGCCTGCACCTTGGCCACCGGGCCGAGCAGGTTGACCAGCTGGGTGATGTAGTAGGGGCCCATGTCGAGCACCGGACCGCCGCCGATGTCGTAGTAGAAGGCCGGATCAGGATGCCAGAATTCGTGGCCCGGGCAGGCGAAATAGGCCGAGCCGCCCACGATGGTGCCGAGTGCGCCGCTATCGACGATGGCGCGGGCCTGCTGATGGCCACCGCCGAGGAACGTGTCCGGCGCCGAGCCGACGCGCACGCCCTTGGCCTTGGCGGCATCGACCAGCTTCTTGCCTTCCGCATAGGTGATGCCGAGCGGCTTTTCGCCATAGATGTGCTTGCCGGCGGCGACGGCACGAAGGCCGACCTCGACATGGGCGCGCGGAATGGTGAGGTTGACGATGATCTCGACGCTCGGGTCGGCGAGCAGCGCCTCGACCGAGGCGGCGACCGGCACGTTGAACTCGGCGGCGCGCTTGGCCGCCAGGTCCTGCTTCATGTCGGCGAGGCCGCGGATGTCGAGGACATCAAAACCCTTCATGGCCGTCAGATAGGCCGACGAAATATTGCCGGTACCGATAATACCGACGCCCACACGCCGTGCAGCGCTCATGATCTTCTCCTCGAATCGAAATGGATAAGCGACGCCCGGACAGGCGCGCCAATGTCTCCCGTCGCCATCATGGCAGGCGAAGGGGTTTGCCGCCAAGAGCCATGAGGTACGTAACACATCAGTTTGTCATGCGACTTTCGCCTGCTATAGGGCCAGCATGCTTGCTCCCGTACCCAAATCCTATGTCTACGAGCCGCCGACCGATCCCTGGCTGACGGTGCTGCATAGCGACGACCGCATGCTGGTGCTCGATAAGCCCAGTGGCTTGTTGACGGTGCCCGGCAAGGATCCGGCGCTCGCCGATTGCCTCGAGGCGCGGGTGCGCGAGCGCTGGCCGACGGCCACCATGGTCCACCGGCTCGACAAGGATACCTCGGGCATCGTGCTGATGGCGCTCGACAAGAAGGCACTTGGCGATCTCGGCCAGCAGTTCGAAAAGCGCCGCACGAAAAAGACCTACATCGCCCGCGTTTGGGGCGCCATGGAAGGCGACAGCGGCCTTGTCGACCTGCCGCTCGCCACGGACTGGCTCAACAAGCCGCGCCAGCAGGTCGACCACGAGCGCGGTCGCGCCAGCCAGACGGAATGGCGGGTGCTGGAGCGCGAGCCGCAGGCGACGCGGCTGCATCTGACCCCGCTGACCGGGCGGACACACCAGTTGCGCGTCCACATGCTGGCGCTCGGCCACCCGATCCTCGGCGATCAGTTCTATGCCACCGGCGAGGCGCTGGCGGCGGCTGATCGGCTGCAGCTGCACGCCCAGGAGCTGACATTCTACCATCCCGACGACGGGCGCGAGATGACCTTCATCAGCCCAGCGCCGTTCTGAAGGCGGGTCACCGGCCCACAAATGACCCCATTGTCGCCATCTGGTGACCAGCCTTCTGGTTAACGCTTGCCCATCGCGACCAGAATGGAAGGCGAGTGCCATGGGCAAGAACCACGACTGGGGCCAGACCGACCCCCTCGGCGACGACAGCGAGCGGATCGACGATCAGCTGCTGGAAGCAGAGGACGGTGACGGTCTCGAGGCCGGTATTGCCGCGGTGTTCGAGGCCATCCGCAACGGCGATGGTGATCTCGATGACAGCGGCGAGGACGCCCAGGTCGAGGACAATGGCGCGACCTTCGCGCTGCTCTCCGAACTCAACCGCTTGTGGGAACGCCCACAGGCCTGATCAGGCAAACTCTTCGATAGGGCGACCGGCATAGATGAGCCGCAGCGCCAGGCGCAGCCGGCCGGCGACGAAATCGCGGTCGCCCTGCGTGGCCGCACCCTGCACGACGGTCATCAGCATGTCAGCCACTTCGCCGCCGCGCACACGAGAGGGCTCGTCGAGCCGCGCCATGATGCCGTGGCGCAGCACTTCGGCGCAGCCGGCATCCGCAGCCAGAAGAGAAATTTCGAGGCCTTTCAGCACGTTATCGAGAAAACCGATGACCTGCCGCGGCCCTTTGTTGGTAATCGGACTGGCCGCAATCAGGCCATGCAGCGCGTCGAGCCCGCTGGCGGCGACCTGCTTTTCGAGGCCCGCCTTGTTGGCAAAGCGCTGGATCAGTGCAGCGCGGCTGAGGCCAACTTCGCGCGCCACATCGGCAAGGGTAAAGCGCTCTGCCCCGTCGCGCAGCATGACCCGGCGGGTGGCATCGAGGATTTCGGTATCGGAAACAAGCTTCGGGCGGGGCATGATTCAACTCCTAACCGACGCGCGAGTTATATTCCACTCACAAAATGCGCGCCCGAGCCAAACTGATTCCGCGGTTGATTCGTGCCGGAACGCGGCCGGGGAGCCCCGCGTTGCAGGGCGTTGCAGGCGCCGGGTGACAAAGCCGCCGCGCTTGCCCATTATCGCGCTTTAGCCATTTCGGGAGCCGCGACCCCATGAAACCGGATCGACGCCCGGCATGAGCCAGGTCAACATCGACGCCTATTTCGAGCGCATCGCTTTCTCGGGATCGATTGCCCCGACGCTCGAAACCCTGCAGCAGCTGCACGCCCTGCATCCGGCGGCCATCCCGTTCGAAAACCTCGACCCGCTGCTGGGCGTGCCGGTGCGCCTCGAACTCAAGAACCTCGAGCAGAAGCTGCTGTTCGACCGCCGTGGCGGCTATTGCTTCGAACACAACCTGCTGTTCAAGGCGCTGCTGGAAAGCCTGGATTTTCCCGTCAAGGCATTGGCGGCGCGTGTCTATTGGGGAGACGAGGAAACCGAGGAGCGGCCACTGAGCCATATGGCTCTGCTGGTCGACGTCGGGGGCACCAGCTACCTGGCCGACGTTGGCTTTGGCGGCATGACGCTGACGGCGCCGCTGCGCCTGCGCGCCGATGTCGAGCAGCAGACCCCGCACGGCACCTTCCGACTGGTCGGCGGCACCCCAGACTGGCGGCTGGAAGTGCAGCTCGGCGAGACCTGGAAACTGCTCTATCGCTTTGATCTGGAAGAAAGAACCCTGGCCGACTACCAGGCGATGAATGACCTGACCTCGGCCGACCCACACTTCAGCGAGCATCTGAATGTGGCGCGGGCCGAAAAGGGCCGCCGACTTGCACTCCGCGACACCCGCTTTCGCGTCTATCCTCTTGAGGGTCCAGAGGAAACCCGCGAGCTGACATCGCTCGTCGAGTTGCGCGAGGCCCTCTCGGGCGCCTTCGGCATTGTTCTGCCGCAGACCGAACGGCTGGACCAGGTGCTGGAGACCGTTCTGGCCAAGGGCACCTCTTGATGGCGCCAGTCGTGGTCAATCCCGAGAACATTCGTGAATTCAAGACCTTCCAGGAATTCTACGATTGGCTCGCCGCGAACCACCTGACGGCAGAAGAGGTCTGGATCAAGATCCACAAGGTCGGCTCGGGCCTGCCATCGATCACCCCCAAGGAGGCGATCGATGCAGAACTCTGCTGGGGCTGGGTCGACGGCATCCGCAAGAGCTTTGACGACAAGAGCTTCCTGCAGCGCTACACGCCACGCCGTAAGGGCAGCGTCTGGAGCCAGGTGAACCGCGACAATGTCGAGCGGCTGATCGCTGCCGGCCTGATGCAGCCCACTGGCCAGGCGCAGGTGGACCTGGCCAAGGCCGATGGCCGCTGGGACGCCGCCTATTCGATCTCCAAGAACGAGGTGCCGGAGGATCTGCTGGCCGCCATCGATGCGGAGCCGGCGGCAGCCGAGTTCTTCCGGACCCTGAGCTCGCAGAACCGCTTCGCGCTGGTGTTTCGGACCACCAGCCTCAAGACACCTGCCGCGCGGGCGAAAAAGATCGCCGGCTTCGTCGAGATGCTCAAACGCGGCGAGACCATTTATCCGCAGGGCAGTGGTGCAAAGAAAGCAAGCGCCAGCAAAGGGTTGGTCGAAAAATGACGACCTGGATTGCCTTCCTCCGTGCCGTCAATGTCGGCAAGCGCAAGATGCCGATGGCCGAGCTCAAGGCGCTTTGCGAGGAACTGGGCTACGGCGAGGTGAAGACCTTCCTCGCCAGCGGCAATGTGCGCTTCACCGCCAAGGCCGATCCGAAGGCCAAGCTGGAGGCGGCGATCGAAAGGCGCTGGGGCTGGGTGAGCGAGGCGATCATGCGATCGCAGGCTGATCTTGAGGCCATGCTGGCGTCTGACCCGTTCGCCGCCTATCCGGAGAGCGAGGGCTACCACCGCTACGTCATGATGCTGGACAAGCCGCTGCCTGCCGGAACGACGCTGACGGGCCTGGCGGGCGACTACGACGTGGCGCGGGTGGATGGCAAGGATATCTTCCTCGTCGGTTACCGTCAGCCGGACGGCCGGCACGGGCCGGGGCTGGACAAGTTCGACCGGCAGTTGGAGAAGGGAACGGTTGCCACCACGCGCAACTGGAACACCATTCCCAAGGTTCTCTCGTGATCACCGTTCTGGGCTCTGCCAATCTCGACCTCATCGGCACCGTCAGCCGCATTCCGCACCCGGGCGAGACGGTGCCCGGCGAAAGCTTTTCGACCGCCGCCGGCGGCAAGGGCGCCAACCAGGCGCTGGCCGCGCGCCGCGCTGGCGCCGCGGTCAAGATGTTCGCCGCCGTGGGCGACGACAGTTTTGCGGCTGAAGCGACCGCCGAGTTGCGGGGCGGCGGCGTCGACATGAGCGCCGTACGCACGGTGCCGGGGGTCAAGACCGGCGTTGCCATGATCTTTGTCGACACCAAGGGCGAGAACGTCATCGCCATCCTGCCTGGCGCCAATGGCACCATGGGCGTCGCCGAGGCGGAAGCAGCGCTGGCCGGCATGCAGAAGGGCGACGTGCTGCTTCTGCAGCAGGAGATCCCGCAGGCTGCCACGGCGCGGGCGCTGGAACTGGCAACCGCCAAGGGCGTCACCACCATCCTCAATACCGCGCCGTTCCTCGAGACAACGGCGGAGCTCGCCACCAAGGCCGATATCGTCATCGCCAACGAGACCGAATTCGCCCTGCTGGCGGGTGACAGCAAGCCGCTCGAGCTGCTGATGGCGGAGTGGGCGAAGGCGCATGGCCGCACCATCATCGTCACCCTTGGGCCGGACGGCGCCCGCGCGGCCACCCCGACAACTGAGATTTCGGTACCGGCGATGAAGGTGACGCCTGTCGATACGGTCGGTGCCGGCGATACATTCTGCGGCTATCTGGGCGCCGGGCTGGATGCCGGCATGGCGCTCGAAGCCGCGATGCGCCGCGCGGCGGTGGCAGCGAGTCTGGCGTGCCTCAAGCCGGGCGCCCAGCCCGCGATCCCGATGAGCGATGAGGTCGCGGCGAGGCTTTAGGGGGGCTCTCTCCTTCCATCGCGCCAACTTTCCCCTCGCGCCGTCATCCTCGCGCTCGACGCGAGGATCCAGCTCTCCTCCGCAGAAGCTGATGGAGCCGCACGCGTGAAACCATTGGTCCTCGCGTCAAGCGCGAGGATGACGGTGGTTGGGGTGAGACGAGGGACACCGCTCGCGTCGCCCCTTAAGCGGCCACCGACACCTTCACCAGATTGTGCGACGGGTCACGGGCCTCCAGGCCTTCATTCGTGTCCGCAACAGCAACCCCCAGCGAGGTCAGGCGGGCCCGCACCTCGTTGAGCGTCTTGACGTCGGGCACCACGACGCCGAACCAGCGGAGCCCCGCAGCGCCTTCCGGTGCAGGCTTGGCGTTCGGGCCGGCCCAGATGTTGAAGGCGATGGCGTGCGGCGTGTAGTCGAGCGTCACGTCCCCCATGCCGAAGGACTTGATGATGAAAAGCCCACCGAAGCCGAGGCCATCGCGGTAGAAGCGCATGGCGGCTTCGAGGCTATTGACGTGAACATGCACGTGGCCGATGCGGGTGCCGGGCACCATGCGGGGCGGCACCTGGTTGACGTCGCCCTTGATCTCGGCGAGCAGGCCATCGACGTCGATGGGCTCGCGGCCGGAGTGCTTCTTGCCGTCGACGGTGGTGGCGTAGTTGCCCGATTCCGGGTCGCCGAGCGTGCCGCGCCAGGGTGTCTCAAAGGTGATCTCGATGCCGTTGCCATCAAAATCCCAGAGGTAGATGGCCTCGGAGACGAGGTGATCGGTCGGCGAAACGCGGACGCGACGCTGCAGGGCGCGGACGAGGAAATGCGCGAAATCGAGCCGGGTCGGGACGTGGATGGCAACGTGGTAGAGGCCGGTGGTGCGCTCCACCACGGGCAGGCGGGCGCCTAGTTCGAGGACGATCAGCACCTTGCCGGCCACGCCGAGCTCGAGCTTTTCGGCATCCTCGCGGAGGAGATCGAGACCGACCACGTCCTGCCAGATGGCAAGGGCCTGCTCGCGGTTGGTGACGGCGAGGCGGACCGGGCCGAGCGTGGTGGTGACGGGCAGCAGCGGCGCCGTGCGCACACTGGTCTGGGATTCGACGTCGATCATTATCTGTCTCCGGGCGCGCGATTTTACGCTCAGCCGCCGTTCATATCTGCTGATATAGGCAGGTCGGCGGGCAAAGACCATTCTGGTTGTGCCGAAGGGATCGTTCACGCCAGCGTTCTAATCGCTGGTCACAGGGGAGTATTGGGAATGAAGAAAATCGCTATTGCAGCTGTTCTGGCGCTGCTCTCGGCGGGGCCGTCGCTGGCCGCCTGCTACGAGGATATTGGCTGCACGGACAGCGATGCGTTCAGCAAGTCCGACCTGCGCGATCTCTCGTGCGATGCGCTCTGGGAAGTGCGGAACACGATCTACCAGGAGAACGGCTACTGCTTCCAGACCAAGAAGGCGATCAACTTCTTCGGCAATGACGGCTGCTGGATCTCGGACCAGGGCAAGGTGAAGATGAGCAAGATCGAGCGCGACAATGTCGCCAGGATCGTTGCGGTCGAAAAGCAGTTCGGCTGCTGAATGAAGTTGGGCGCGGTTCGCGGGGAACCGCGCCCGCCACCGCCTGGACAGCTCAGGCGATGGTAAAGCGGCGCCGGTATTCGGCGGCAAGGGCGACGAAGATCACCGCGACGGCAACCCCTGCGGCCATCTGCGTCCAGTCGATCTGGGCGACGAGGCTTGTCAGGGCACTGAGCCCGTTGAAGCCGCCCTCCCGCAGCAGTTCGGGCTCGATGACGGAGCGCCCTCCCACCATTTCCATGCGGTTGCTCAGCCAACCGAGGAAGTAGCCGCCATCGGGCCCCTCGAAGCGGAGGATAAGCTTTTCAAAAAGCCCGATGACGCCCGGGATGAGGAAGGCGAGCGGAATGCTCCAGCGACCCACGAGCGTCGAGAGCATGCCGACCCAGGCAAAGAACGGTGCGTACCAGAGCAGCGTCAGCAGCATGGCGGGGATGGCAAAGAGCGCCGCCTGGCCGGCCACACCCAATACCCGTCGCCAGATCTGGCGTCCCCAGGAAGCCCATCCGCAGCACTGCCACATAGCCAAAGATCAGCACCAGCACTGCGTTGAGAGCGGCGGCGACAAGCACGAGAGCGGGGAAGATGGTGACGCCGGCGAGCATCTTGGTCCCCAGCACGGTGAAGTCGGACACCGGCATGGACTTCCAGAACAGCATCGCATTGTTGCGCCGATCAGCGTTGAAGGCATCGGCGAAGTAAAAAACAGCGCCGCCATCAGGTAGACCAACCACATCGCGGCCATGCCGAGGAAGGCGACCTCGAAGAGCTTGGT
>JACDQI010000074.1 GCA_015657675.1 Devosia sp. | reverse complement strand
TGAACCGGTCGAGATCGACGAGGATGAGCATGGTCTCGCGCCCGGGCTGCGCTACTGCCAGCGCCGACTGCAGCCGCAGTTCGAATTGTATGCGGTTGGGCAGGCCGGTGAGGGCGTCGTGATAGGCGAGATGGTGGATTCGGTCTTCCACCTGCTTGCGTTCGGTAATGTCGCGGCCGATGCCGACGAGACCGATGATCGTGCCGTCCGCCGTGCGCAGCGGCAGCTTGGAGGTCGAGAGCCAGCGCCTGGTACCGTCCGGCAGCCGCACATATTCCTCGTGGTCGAGCTGCGGTTTGCCCGAACTCATGACGCGCCGGTCGGCCGCGTAGAATTCACGCGCCAGGTCGCCCGGATGGAGGTCGAGGTCGGTCTTGCCCAGGATGGCGCTCGGATCGCCGTGGCCGAGATCGGCCGCCACCGCCTTGTTGGCGATGATGAAGCGGCATTCGGTATCCTTGGCGAAGAGATAGTCCGGAACCTGGTCGATCATGGCGCGCAGCCAGAGCCGCTCCGCGTCCCACTCGGTCTGGCTGCTGGCCATCTGCTCGACAAAGCGCCGCAGCCCGTCATGCGCTGCAATCAGCGAATCGAGGCTGTCGAGCCGAGGCGGCTCGCTCTGCGCATTTGTCTTGCCGATGGTCTTGGACTTCGGCGCCATGGCTCCCCGCATGCCCCGCATACAACCGACAAAATTCTACGGCGCAGACACTAAGTAATCCCTAAGTCCAGATCGCTGCGGTTTCTCCGTTGGATTTCAATTTGTCCGACATTTAAATCGAACGTATCGCGGAAGTTGCTAGCTGTTGAAGCAATGAGAGAAATGACGTCAACAAGGCTTGTTCCTCAGTAGTTTCCACAAGGGCGCCGACGCCACAGTCGCGCCCGCTTGACGGAAGTAACCAGACGGTGAATTAGTGACGGCAGGGTGCGCCGGAGGAGGCGGGCTGGTCGCTGAGGAGGACTTTCGGATCGTGAAATATGCAATCGTCGGCACGGGTGGGCGCCACGCCATGTTCCGCACCGCCATCACCGGTCCGCATGCCGCCGGCAACGATCTGGTGGGTCTATGCGACGTCAATCCGACCCGCCTGGCCCTCTCTGCCGGCAAGGTCCCCCACCAGGGCGGTAACGGCATTGCGACCTACGAGGCGGCCGAGTTCTCGCGCATGCTGGCCGAACAGCAGCCTGACACGGTGATCGTCACTACCCCCGACTATCTGCATCACGAGTACATCGTGCGCGCTCTGCGCGATGGGCGTGACGTGATGACCGAAAAGCCAATGACCGTGGACCTCGGCAAGCTCAAGGAAATCCTCGACGCCCAGGCCCAGAGCGGCCGGAAGCTGACCGTTACCTTCAATTACCGCTATACGCCGGCCCGCACCCAGCTCAAGGACATGCTGATGTCGGGCATCATCGGCGACATCACCGCGGTGGACTTCCGCTGGTATCTCGATCGCGTGCATGGCGCCGACTACTTCCGCCGCTGGCACCGATACAAGGAAAAGTCCGGCGGCCTATTGGTCCACAAGTCGACGCACCATTTCGACCTGATGAACTGGTGGGTGGATTCGACCCCCCAAACCGTCAGCGCCAACGGCAAGCGGCAGTTCTACACCCCGCAGATGGCCAAGGAACTCGGGCTCGAGAACCACGGCGAGCGCTGCCAGGGTTGCCCGGTGTTCGAGCGCTGCGACTACCGGCTCGATATCGCCGCCGATCCGGCGCTGCGTGAACTCTATCTCGACGCCGAGGATGATGACGGCTACCTGCGCGACAAGTGCGTCTTTGCTGACGACATCACCATCGAAGACACCATGCAGGTGCAGGTGCGCTACGCCAACGATGTGTTCCTCAACTATACGCTCTGCGCCTATTCCCCGTGGGAAGGGCTCGAAATCAAGTTCCACGGTACCAAGGGCGAACTGACCCACAAGCACATCGAAGTGCATGGCGTGTTCGGCGGCCAGCGCGACAAGTCGCAGCACGAGAACATGACCACCACGCTGCATCTGGCCGGGGAACGCCCGCGCAACATCGACGTCTGGCAGGGCGAAGGCGACCATGGTGGCGCCGATCCGGTCATGTTGGGTTACCTCTTCAACCCCGCCGGCATGGAGCCAGACCGCTACAACCGCGCCTCCAGTCATAAGGAAGGCGCCTGGTCGATCCTCACGGGCATCGCCGCCAACGCCGCCATGGCGCGCGGCGAAACCATCCATGTCGACGCCCTGCTGGCCGAGGCAGGCATCACTCTGGCGCGGGAGTAGGCGGCAGGCCTTTGTTGCTCAGCATTTAGGCAGGACGGTAGCCGATGAGGCGTTTTGGGATCCTGCGGATCCCTTGCTCAACTGACCCAAGATGCTAAGCCACTGACAAGTAATATGAAACCGACGTAATCGGGTCTGGCACGCTCTATGCATCGTTCTACACAGCGCGACATACGTCGCCGGCGCTTCTGACGGGCGCCCACAGCAAAGCCGCCACCGGCCAGCGCACCCCGCCCTCCCAGGCCCTGCGTCCCCGGTGGCGGCTTCTCTCTTTCTCGCTAGTCGCCGCCATCGCCGCCGCCATCGCCGCCGCCATCGCCGCCGCCGTCACCATCCCTGTCGCTCCCCCCGACGCCGCCATCGCCCGAAGCCCCGCGCCGTCCGAACCCCATGGCGACGGCCACGCCGATCGCCACCACGCACCCGACGACCACCAGCAGATCCCACCCCATCAATCGCCCTCCAGTGCCCGCCCCGACGCTAGCGCACCTGCGGCCCGAGCGGCAGGGCAGGGTGAACGAATCGTTCGTGCTTAAGCGCTCCTTACACCGGGTGACTCACTGCTAACCCTTTTCAAAACAACCTAAACTTAACCCCGTTTCTTAAGCGCCGGAGAAACGGCCTCGCGTAGATTTGTCGGCATAAGGGAGCACCAAAAACAAAAAGCTCTCGAAGTTAACAGTGAGGCAGAAAATGGTTCGTGGTGTAGGGATCGAAGGGTCCTCCGTCATCATGCTGTTCGGGATGAATGGCGCGGCAGAAGCCGCTGCCCCCCTGGCGGCACGCCCGTTCGGTGCAGCAAACGACAACGGGCCCAAAGAGCCGGTCAAGACCGTGACGGTGCGCAAGAAGCTCGAAAAGAGCGGCGTCGCCATCAAGATCAAGGTGCCGGTCGATGAATTCGTCGGTGTCGCCGTTTCCACCAGCATTTCCGAAGAAGGCGTGCTCGCAAGCGCCATCGAGCTCGTGCATGGCGACCCGGAACTGAACTATCGGGTGTTCGAAGAAATCGGCAACGCCAACGTCGTGGCCGAGTGGCAGAACTGGGGCCGCAAGCTCCGCCTGCCGCTCTTCATCAAGGCTGGCGACGGCAGTCTGCTGCCTTATTCGCAGCAGGTCGACGGCGTGGCGCTTGGCGCCACCACCTCGCGCCGCAAGCTGGCAGTCGAGGCCGGCCGCCGCCCGCGCTTCCTCAATCGCCGCAAGCCCGGCGACACCACCAACTGATTTCGGCGTCGCGTCCGGAGACATGCAAACTCCGGGCGCCAGCAAGCGCCACTTCTGCCCTCCAAGGCCAACGACAGGGCCGGTTCCAGAACGGAGCCGGTCGTGTCGTTTTTCACTGCCCCCGGCTGCAACCTTTCCTCGGGTGCCCCGTTACTTTTCCTGACCGCGACGAACTCTGCACACACGTTCTGTCGCCGGTCGGCGCAATTTCCCCCGATTGCGCTTTAGCGACCTCCAAGCGCTGTCTCGCAAAACCGATCCGTACCCCCCGGATCGGTTTTGCTCATTTGCGGTTCAGATTCCCCCCGCTACGACGCGCCGAAAGTGAATGGGGGACCAGATGATCCGCAAATTCCTGACCACCAGCCTGTTGCTGCTCGCCGCCCTGTCGGGCGCCAGGGCCGATTATGTCGATCTCGACGACCCCGTGGCAAGCCGTCCGGGTAAGACCTGGGCCGACATCGTGCGCGCCATCGTCCCCGATTTGGATGCCGACGGACGGGGAAACACCGTCATCGACCTGCACTATCTGGTCGATCTGGGCGACGGCGACCCGCCGCCGCAGCCTCAACTGCCGGTGAGTATCTCGTCCATCGAAGTCGCGCAGATCAAGGCTGAGGGCCGCAACTTCACCACCATGCTGGTCGACCTCGGCGGCGCAGACGGCTGGGCCGTTAATGTCGTGGCGCTCGCCTTGCTGGACGAAGACCTGAAACTCCTCGACGTCATCAATGTCGGTCAGGACAAGCTCAACGCCTTCCTTCCGCCACTGCTGCAGATTTCGGACAAGGACCAGGCCCTGCTGACCTATTCGGAACACGGCAATTCCAACCAGGTCTATGGCGCCTACGGCCTGATCATGGTGCGCGACGGAAAACTACAGGTCATCGACACCTTTGCGACGCTCGACGACCGCTGGTGCGGCCACGAGCGCAAGCAGGCGCTGACCTTCGATATCTCCCCGGCCGCGCGGGCTATTGGCCGATCACCGCCACCATCACCGACCGCCAGGCCGAGCCCGACCCCGCCGAAGATTGCGGCGATGAAGTCCCGCAACCCGGCTTCGAAAACACTTTCAGCGTGACCTACAACTGGAGCGCTTCGATGGGCCTTTACGTCGCCGACGGCGATGGCCTCGCCCCGCTCTATGACCTCAACGAGTCGCGGTACTAGTGCCGATGCGCCAGGTTGTCGTGCAGATGCGCGCCACCGCGGCCTTCGGGCAGCGGTAGCCCGCCTTCGAGACTCTTGAGGATCGGGCAGTGCGGCCGGTCGTTGCCGTCGCAGGTCTCGGCCAGGTGGTTCAGCGTGTCGCGCATCTCCTGCAGCAGCGAAATGCGCTGCTCCAGTGCCGCAACATGGCCGAGCGTCAGCGCCTTCACCTCCGCGCTCGAGCGTCCGGCATCACCCCACAGCCGCAGCAGGTCGCGGATCTCGTCCATCGAAAAGCCGAGGTCGCGCGCCCGGCGAATGAAGCCCAGCCGATGCACGTCATGGTGTGAGTAGTCGCGATAATTGCTGTCTCGCCGATCCGCCGCCGGGATCAGGCCGATCGCCTCATAATGGCGGATCATCTTGGTCGAAACGCCCGAGGCGCGCGCGGCTTCACCGATCTGCATGGAACATCTCCCTTAACCTTCCCAAGATGGGAAGGTCAGGCGCCCAGCACAAGTCCCTTTGACACCGCGGCCGCCAGCAGCACCAGCGTCAGCGCCAGCCCGACCCAGTGGTTGGAGCGGAACTTTGCCAGTGCATCGCCGGCATCCTCGGTCTTGAGCGTCAGCACCTGCCATCCCAGCAGCGCCGCCGGCAAAATCAGCAAGCCGGCAAACAGCAAGCTCGCACCCGAGATGACGCTCGCTGCCAGCCAACAGGCCAGTGCCGCGACATAGAACAGCCCGACGATCGGCCGCGTGTTTGCCCCGAAAAGGCGCGCCGTGGACTTAACCCCGATCAGCGCATCATCCTCGACATCCTGCAGCGCATAGATGGTGTCGTAGCCAATGGTCCAGAGGATGCAGCCGACATAGAGCAGCAGGGCAACCGGCCCAATGGTCGGCACCTGCGACGTCCAGCCGATCAGCGCACCCCACGAGAACGCGAGGCCAAGGAAAAGCTGCGGCCACCAGGTCACCCGCTTCATGAACGGATAGATCGCCACCAGCACCAGCGACGCAATGCCCAGCCCGATGGTCAGCGCGTTGAACTGGAACAGCACCACAGCCCCAACCGCCGCCTGCAGCGCCAGAAAGATCAGCGCCTGCCGACGCGTCACCTGCCCGGAGGGAATCGGCCGCGACCGCGTGCGCTCGACCTTCATGTCGATCTGGGTGTCGACAATGTCGTTGAACGTGCAGCCGGCACCCCGCATCGCCACAGCGCCGACAAAGCAGAGCAGCAGTGCCCAGAGGTTGAACCCCTCGGCCGGACGCGCCACCGCCGCCATCGACAGCGAAACGCGCAGGCCAGAACAGCAGCCAGAACCCGATCGGCCGGTCCCAGCGTGCCAGCCGCGCATAGGGTTTCAACCAGTCGGGCGCAAACTGATCGACCCAGTTTCCGGCCTGCGCATCTGCGACCATGCCGGTTCGGGCGTCGGGGGTTTGCATTGTGACAATCCTGTGCGGTAATGCCCGCTTATCCCGCGCAGTGCCACTCGAAGCAAGATGCCCCGAACCCACAAGTCCTTCCCGCGCCTCCATGTCGCTGCCGATCTGCGCGCCGAGGCCCAGCTGACGCTGGACGCCGACCAGACCAACTATCTGGTCTCGGTGCTGCGCATGAAGGCGGGAGATTCGGTGATCCTCTTTAACGGTCGCGACGGCGCCTGGCTGGCGCGCGTCACCGATCCGCACCGCAAGGGCGTCCGCCTCGAACTGGTGGTACAGACCGCCCATCAGACCGAAGCCGCTGACCTCTGGTTCGGCTTTGCCCCGCTCAAGACCGGACGGCTCGACTACCTGGTACAGAAGGCCACCGAAATGGGGGCAGGGGCCATCCAGCCGGTGATCACGCGCTACACTCAGGTCAGCAAGCTCAAGGCCGACAAGCTCGCCGCCAACATCGTCGAGGCGGCCGAGCAGTGCGAGGTCCTCAGTGTCCCCCAACTCCAGCCCGAAATCGGCCTTGCCGAACTCCTCGCCGGTTGGCGCGACCAGCATGGTCTGCGGCGCCTGATCTTTTGCGACGAAGCTGCCGTTTCGGCCTCGCCGGTCGATCTGCTGGGCTGGCTCGAGGGCCTGCCAGTAGGCCTGCTGATCGGCCCTGAGGGTGGTTTTTCCGACGAAGAACGCCAGCTGCTCCTGGCGCAACCCTTTGTCATCGCAATCAGTTTAGGTCCCCGCATCCTGCGGGCCGATACCGCCGCGGTGGCTGCTTTGGCGCTGGTCCAGGCAACCATCGGTGATTGGCGATAAAAGCCATTGCTTTGTCCCGGCGGCTGGCTATTGTCCGCCCGGACCGGCACCCCGGTCGCTGACGTAGTAAGGACATTGCATGGCCGGTGACGACACTTCGCCCCCGATTGAAACGCGCGCCGACCTGATCGAGGTCATGGCGCGCGGGGCGAAACCCCGCTCCGAATGGCGCGTCGGCACCGAGCATGAAAAGCACGTCTATCGCAAGGCGCCGCTGCGCCCCGTGGCCTATGCCGGCGACGACGGCGTTTATGCGCTGCTCAAGGGTATCGAGGGCCGCACCGGCTGGGATCCGTTCTATGACGGCGAAAACCCGATTGGCCTTCGCAACCTGGGCGCCGTCGGCGGCATCTCGCTTGAGCCCGGCGGGCAGTTCGAACTCTCCGGCGCGCCGCAGGAAACCATCCACGGCGCCGCCGCCGAACTGAAGTCGCATCTGCTCGATTGCCACGCCATCGGCCACGACCTCGGCATCCATTTCCTCGGCCTTGGCGTGACCCCGCTCTGGAGCGTCAAGGACATCCCGGCGATGCCAAAGTCCCGCTACGGCATCATGACGCCATACATGGACAAGGTCGGTACGCTCGGCACCTCGATGATGTACCGATCGTGTACCGTGCAGGCCAATCTCGACTTCTCCAGCGAAGCCGACATGGTCAAAAAGCTGCGCGTTTCACTGGCGCTGCAGCCCATCGTCACCGCGCTTTTTGCCAATTCCCCCTTCGTCGACGGCAAGCCTTCGGGCTATCTGAGCTTCCGCTCGCACATCTGGCTCAATACCGACAAGGCCCGTACCGGTATGCTGCCCTTCGCATTCGAGCAGGGCATGGGCTTTGAGCGCTATGCCGACCACGCGCTCGACGTGCCGATGTATTTCGTCATCCGCAACAAGCGCTACATCAACTGCGCCGGTGAGAGCTTCCGCGATTTCCTCGCCGGCAATCTGCCGCAGCTGCCGGGCGAAAAGCCCACCATCAAGGATTGGGAAGACCACCTCTCAACCCTCTTCCCGGAAGTGCGCCTCAAGCAGTTCCTCGAAATGCGCGGCACCGACATGGGCGACGAAGCGCACGTCAACGCTCTCCCCGCCCTCTGGGTCGGCCTCCTCTATGACGACGCCGCGCTCGAAGGCGCCTGGCAGTTGATCAAGGACTGGACCCCGGCCGAGCAGCAGGCGCTGCGCGAAGCCGTACCGCGCTCTGCGCTCGCCGCCACCTGCCACAACCGCACGGTGCGCGAGATCGCCACCGACGTCGTCGCCCTCGCCAAAGCCGGCCTCGCCCGCCGCGCCGAGATCGACAACGGCAAGGACGAAACCATCTACCTCGCCCCCCTCGAAGAAACCCTCGCCTTGGGCAAAACTCCGGCCGAGCGCTGGCTCGACCGGTACAACGGCGCCTGGGCCGGCGACCTCACCAGGATCTTCGACGAAGCCGAGATCTGAGAGCATCGCGCCCCCTGAGACCTCATAGTGAGCTTGTCGAACCGTGATGAGGCGCCTACGCAAAAGGTCCTGTGGACCTTTGCCGCCGAAGAACGCCCGTAGCGCTATGCGCGTAGGGCTCGGGCGGGCGCTCAGTTGAGTGCCACGACCTCGTCC
>JACDQI010000073.1 GCA_015657675.1 Devosia sp. | reverse complement strand
GCGCGCGCACGACGACAGCGCCGCGCGCATCCTTGGTGACCCAATCGAACTGGTCTTTGGCGATTGCGGCTTCTCGCTCGGCGAGGCCCTTCACACCGTGGACTCGCTGATTGAAGTCGAGGGCGTCGAGGCCATCATTGGTGGCCATGCCAGCAATGTGCGCGATGCCGTGAGTCGCCGCGTCGCGAGCCGCGTGCCCTATATCTACACGCCGCAATATGAGGGCGTGGCCTGCGGACCGTCCACCGTTGCCATCGGCAGCACCGACGACCAACTGCTCGATCCGGCGCTGCATTGGCTGAAGACCGAAAAGCACGCCGATCGCTTCTTCTTTGTCGGCAACGACTATGTCTGGCCGCGCATGGCGCTGGGAACCACGCAGCGCATTCTGCGCCGCGAAGGCATGCATCTGGTTGGCCAGGCCTTTGTGCCGACCGCCAGCATGGACCATTCCCGCGTCATAGCGCAGATCGCCCAGAGCGGCGCCCAGGTGGTGATCCTGGCTTTGGTCGGGCTCTGCGCCGTCGAGTTCAACCGCGCCTTTGCGGCGGCCGGCCTCGACCAGAAGATGCTGCGTTTCGGCCTGATCGTCGACGAGACGGTGATCTGCGGCATCGGTGCCGAAGCCTCGACAAACCTATTTACCGCCGCCAACTATTTCGCCGCGCATCGCTCGAACTACAACGACCACTTCCTCGAACTCTACCACGATGCCTTTGGCGCGCTGGCCCCGCCGGTCTCGGCCGCCAGCATCGGCTGCTACGAAGGCCTGCATGTGCTAGCCGGATTGGCCGAAGAAGTGCGCACGCGCGATAGCCGTGTGCTCGCCGAGCGCGTCGCACGTCCGCTCCGCCAGACCTATGCCCGCTTCCTGCTCGACGAAGTCCGCGGCGAACGACCGACCGTCTATATTGGCCAGGCCGACGGTGTCACCCTCCAGGTCGTGACCGCGCTCTCCCACTGAGCGCTTCGTATCCCGCCAAAGTTATTTGAGAATGAAATATTGTCATTCTCTAGTCGTGGTGCTATTCGCAACCACATGCGCGGCCGGATTCGGCTGCGCCGCCAAGGACTCATTCTGTTTCAGTCGGACAGAGGCGGACAAACCGCTTGCCAGCCGGAACCGATCGATCCCGTCGGCATTTGATAGAAACGGCAACTAAACGAGAAGCTAGGGAGGGAAAGATGGCGCCGATGCGTATGAAGGACCAGCTGGCCTACATGATTGCCAGCGTCAACCGCCAGCTCGAGAACGAACTGGAAGAGCGGCTGCGCCCGGGTGGCGTGCCGATCGAACAGTTCCGCATTCTCGAAGTGCTCGATGCCAGCGAACCGTGCGCGATGGGGGAGATCGCTGCGCAGTCGCTGATCGAGCCGCCGACCCTCACCAAGATCATCGACAAGATGGTGGCCGATGGCCTCGTCTATCGTGCGCCCGATCCAAATGATCGGCGCCGTGTGCTGATCCTCACCGCCCCGGGCGGCAAGGCGCTGTTCAAGCGCCTGCGCGGCGTCTCTACGGCGCAGGAACAGCGGCTCACCGAACTGCTCGAATCCGACCGCGCCGCCGAACTGCGCAACCTGCTGCGCGAACTCATCCAGTAACCTTCAGATCCGCGACTTTCGAAGGCACTCGACCCTGACCGGTCGGGTGCCTTTGCCTCTATGTGTCGCAAAAAAGAAGGGCGCCCGAGGGCGCCCAGTGTGACCGGTGGCAAAGTGCAAACCGCCGGGTCGGGAAGCTCTGATCAGATGCCAGGGGGACGGCGCGTGTGCCAGTCAGTGGCCTGCTGGTAAGCATGCGCCACCTTGAGCAGCGTCGCCTCGGTGCCGGGACCACCGGCCAGCTGGAAGGCAATCGGGCGGCCGTCCGAGGTAAAGCCACAGGGCAGCGTCACGGTCGGCGTGCCGGTGGCGTTGAAGGGCGAGGTGAACTTGCCGATATTGTTGAAGTCCACCGCCACCTGCGCCCGCATCTCGGCCCAGGTGGGCGTACCCAACCGGTAGACGGGCATCACGAACACATCGAGTTCGCTAAAGAGCTTGACCACCGCGCCACGGAACTTTCGCCGCTCGATATTGCCCTGGCCGGTCTGCGTCGGGGTGACATCGGCGACCTTCATCATCTCCTTGATCGCCGGGCCATACTCGTCGCGCGCGCCGGATAGGTGGCGACATGCGCCGCCAGCAACTCGCCGATGGTCAGCGGCATGGTGTACTTGAGCAACGCATCCTGCGACGGGAACTTCACTGGCAGGTTGATTGCGCCAAGGCCTTCGAGCACCGCGATGGCGTCCTTGAGCGCCGCCACCGTCTGTGGCTCTGCATCGGTTGCGATGTAGTCCCAGTCGACGCCCATGCGAATGCCGCGAGCGCCGTAAACCCCCTCGAGCGCCCCCAGATAATCCGGAACGGCGTCGGGCAGTGTGGTGGTGTCGTTGGGGTCCCAGCCCGCCAGAGCCTGCAGCATTGCCGCGGCGTCGGCGGCCGAGCGGGCCATCGGACCCAGGTGGTCATAGGTGGCCGCTAGGTCGAAAATGCCGTAGCGGGAGATCAGCCCCCAGGTCGGCTTCACCCCGGTGAGCGCGTTGCTGGCGGATGGAAAACGGATCGAGCCGCCGGTGTCCGAACCAATGGTCGCATAAGCGAGGCCCGCTGCCGCAGCCACGCCCGAGCCCGAGGATGACACGCCGGTCCAGAGATCAGCCTTCCACGGGTTCACCGGCTCGGGAAAGCTCGGGTGGTGTTCGAGCGTCGCGCCTTCGGTCATGTGTAGCTTGCCCAGCAGCACCGAGCCGGCCGAGGCGAGCTTGGTCACCACGGTCGCGTCATAGTCGGGCTTGAAGTCGCGATAGATGCTCATCCCCGCTGAGGTCGGAATGCCCTTGGTGAAGCAGAGGTCCTTCACCGCGATCGGGATGCCGTGCATAACGCCGCGATAGCGCCCGGCCATGATTTCGCTCGGCCACCTTGGCCTGTGCCAGCGCCAGCTCGGTGTCACCGTGGTGTAGCTCTTGAGGCCCGGATCGATCGTCTCGATCCGCTTGAGCAGCGCTTGGGTGACCTCCACCGGCGAAATGTCGCCGCTCTCGATATGCTTGGCCACCTTGGTCAGCGGCTGGAAATGGATGTCGCTCAGGGACATGAAGAAAGCTCCGGAAAAAATCAGAAGGAAGGGCGGCGGAGGTGCCAGGGCGTTGCCTGCTGGAAGGCATGCGCCGCCTTGAACAGGGTCAGTTCGCTGAGGTGCTTGCCGATGAGTTGCATGCCGAGCGGCAGGCCGATGGCATTGCTGCCCACCGGGAAGGTGATGGTCGGCACGCCGGCCATATTGTAGGGCCCGCCATAGCGACCGAAGCTGGCGATGGACTCGAAAATCTGGTCCATCTGCTCGTAGCGCACGCCGACCCACGGCATGATCGGCGCCGCGATCGCGTCGACCTCTTCGAACACTTCGAGCAGCTTGCCCCGGAAGCGGTCCTTTTCGATATAGGCCGAGGCGATCTCGGTCTGCTTGTAGGCAAAGCCGCGCTCGATGGTTTCACGCAACCGGCCGAAGCCGTCCGGGTTCGCCTTGTAATGCGCCTCGTGATAGCGCGCGCACTCGGTTTCCATGATCACAAACTGCAACCGCGTCGCATCGGCGACAGACGGCATCTTGATCGGCACCAGCTTGGCGCCGAGCGTCTCGAACACTTCGAGCGCTGCCTTGATCGAGCTGACGATCTCCGGATCGGTGTCGATGCTGATATAGTCCCAGTCGACGCCGATCTTGAGGTCGCGCGCCCCGAGCACGCCACCTTCGAGGGCCGCGAGGTAGCTCGGCACGGGGGTTCGAAGGCTCGTCGGATCATTGTCGTCCTGACCGGCGATCACGTCGAACACCGCGGCTGCGTCGGCCGCCGTTCGCGCCATCGGACCGACGCTGTCGAGCGAGTCCGCCAGCGTGAAGACGCCATAACGGCTGACGCGTCCCCAGGTCGGCTTCAGTCCAGTCACGCCATTGATCGCAGATGGGAAACGGATCGAGCCGCCGGTGTCCGAGCCAAGGCTGGCAAAGCAGAGCCCGGCCGCCGTGGCGACGCCCGATCCAGACGATGACCCGCCTGGCCAGAAACCCGGAACATAGGGGTGGCGCGGCGCCTCGCCGAACGCTGGGTGATGCTCGGCCAGTGCGCCTTCATGCAGCGCCAGCCGCCCCAGGATGATGGCACCCGCGGCCTCCAGTCGATCAACGACAGTGGCCGAATAGTCGGCGATGAAGTCCTTGTAGGCGCCCGAGCCAAAGGTCGCTGGCGTGCCCTTGGTGAAGAACAGATCCTTGATGGCAATCGGCACGCCATGCAGCGGGCCACGATAGCGGCCCCGAACGGATCTCGCTCTCGGCCTGCCGCGCTTGCGCCAGTGCACTCTCGCCAGTGACCGCGATGTAGCTGTGGAGCGTCGCGTCGACCGAGGCGATCCGCGCCAGCAGCATTTCGGTCAGCGTCACCGGAGACAGTTCGCCGCTGCGGATGCTGGCAGCGACATCGGTCAGGGCCAGATAGGGCAGGGTACTGGTATCGAGCATAATGCTCTCCTCGTTCAGTGGAGCGGCGGGTGCTGAAGGTGGAAGTCGGTGGCCATTTGGTAGGCATGCGCGGCGCGCAGCAGGGCGCCTTCGCTCAGATGTGGCCCGATCAGCTGCACACCCAGCGGCATGCCGACCTTGGCGAGGCCACAGGGGAAGGTGATGCTCGGCACGCCGGCCAGGTTGTAGGGCGAGGTGAAGCCGAGGAAGGACTGCAGGTCCGCGAGGTGCCGGTCCATGTCGTCATAGCGGGCGCCGATCATCGGATAGACCGGTGAGATCAAGGCATCGATGCCGTCGAACATTCGCGCCAGCTCGCCCTTGAAGCGGTCCTGCGTGATGTAGGCCTCGGTCAGTGTCAGCGCGTTCTGCGCGAGACCGCGCTCTTGCGCCTTGGCCAGCTGCGGCCCGTAAAGTGACTTGTCAGCCGCGTAGACCGACTTATGGAAGTAAGCACTCTCGGTATCAGTGATCACCATCTGTGCCGACGTCGCCGCGGTACGGCTCGGCACCTTCACCGGCACCAGCACGGCACCCAGATCGCGGAAAGTGGCGATGACGGCGCGGATTGCCGCGACCGTCTCACTGTCGACTCCATCCTCGAGATAGGCTTCGTCGATGCCGATGCGGAATCCCCGCGCGCCCAGCACCCCGTCGAGACCGGCGAGGTAGTCGGGGACTGGTGCGGCAAGGCTTGTCGGGTCCATCGGGTCGGACCCTGCAAAGGCGCTCAGCATCGCCGCCGCATCCGCCGCATCGCGCGTCATCGGGCCGATGGTATCGAGCGAGTCCGCGAGCGCAAAGACGCCGTAGCGGCTGGTGCGGCCCCAGGTGACCTTGAGGCCAGTAACGCCGCAGGCCGCTGACGGAAAGCGGATGGACCCGCCGGTGTCTGTGCCCAGGCTGCCATAGCAGAGGCCAGCCGCCGTCGCCGCACCGGAGCCCGAGGACGAGCCGCCCGGCCAATAGTCCTTGTTCCAGGGATTGTTGCAGCGCGGCAGCGCCGGATGGTGCTCGCCATAGGCGCCTTCATGTAGATGCAGCCGTCCCAGGATGACTGCCCCCGACATCTTCAGCCGGTGTACGATCGTCGCGTCCTTGTCGGAGACGAAGTCCTTGTAGGCGAGCGAGCCGAAGGTCGAGGGCACGCCTTTGGTATGGAACAGATCCTTGATGGCAATCGGCACGCCATGCAGCGGTCCGCGGTCGCGACCCGCATCGATCTCGGCCTTCGCCTTCTCGGCATCCGCCAATGCGCTGTCGGCGGTCACCGAGAGATAGGAGTTGATGCCGGGGTCCACCTTGGCAATGCGCTCGAGCATCATCTCGGTGACCGCCACGGGAGACACCTCACCGCTGGCGATCAGCGATGAGATCTCCATCAGCGAAGCGTAGTGCAGATCGTCCAGACTATCGGGGAGCTTTTCAAGCATGGGCAGGCCTTTGCGGTTGGCGGCAAGGGCGTCCGTCTCGCGATGAAGCATCGGATCGGAAGCTCGCGGGCTACGATCCATATACTATGCCCAAAGATAATTGAAAACGATAATATTGAATGATAAATTAATGGGCAAGCTGCCCCATTTTTGCGCGTGGTTTCGACGCAACGTAGCGTATCTCATTGGTCAGAAATGCAGAAAGTTTTCTCGCTGCGGTGACAGTAGTCACGGACGTTTTCCAAAAGTCGTAGCATTTTGAATATTTTAGCTTGTCGGTGGTCAGCCATGCGCGCGCTGCGCACACTGCTGGCACGGGCTTTGCAACATGGTCTGGGAGCGCCTGCAAAAGGGCGCCCGCTTGCAGGAGAGAGTCATCATGAAATCCAAACTGATGCGAGGCGTACTGTCTGCCGCCGCATTCGCCGCTCTGGCAGGAACGACCGTTCCCGCGCTGGCGGAAACCGTTCTGCGCGTCGCCATGACCGCGGCCGACATTCCCGACTGGACCGGTGCTCCCGACCAGGGCTACGAGGGCTACCGCTTCGCCGGCTATACCATGTACGACGCGCTGGCGCTGTGGGACCTGTCGAGCTCCGACAAGGCCGCCGACATCGTCCCGGGTCTTGCCACCAGCTGGGAAATCGACCCCGCCGATCCGCTGACATGGACCTTCCATCTGCGCGAGGGCGTCACCTTCCATGACGGTTGCCCATGGAACGCCGACTCCGCCATCTGGAATTTCGAGCGCGTCAAGAACTCGGATTCCCCGCAATACAACGTGCGTCACGCAGGTATGCAGGGCTGGGCGGTCGGCGCTCTCGCAGGCTACGAGAAGGTCGACGACTACACCATCAAGCTGAAGACGACCGTGCCAGCATCCATGCTGCCCTACAGCATGGCCATGCTCTACATGATCTCGAACTGCGGTGTTGAGCAGCTCGGCAACGACTACGACAAGTACGCAGAAAAGCCCGCAGGCACCGGTCCCTACAAGTTCGACAAGCTGGTCCCGCATGAGCGGCTCGAGCTGGTCAAGAACGACGCCTACTGGAACCCGGACCGCATTCCCAAGCACGATCGTCTGGTGCTCCTTCCGATGCCGGAAGCCTCGACCCGCGCCGCGGCGCTGCTCTCGGGCCAGGTCGACTTCGTCGAAGCGCCGTCGCCCGACACGATCCCGGCCCTCAAGGGCGCCGGCATGCAGATCATCACCGTGCCCTATCCGCACAACTGGGACTATCTGCTCCGCGTCGATGAAGGTCCGTTCTCCGACATCCGCGTCCGCAAGGCCGCCAACATGTCGATCAACCGCCAGGACGTGGCCGACATGCTTCAGGGCGTCGCAGTGCCGGCCTACAACACGCTGATCGAAAGCCAGCCCTGGTATGGCACGCCGCCGATCTATGAATACGACCCCGAGGGCGCCCGCGCGCTGCTCGAAGAAGCCGGCTGTATGCCGTGCAAGGTCAAGATCGGTATCTCGACGTCCGGCTCGGGCCAGATGCAGCCGCTGCCCATGAACGAACTGGTCAAGGAGCAGATGGATGAGGCCGGCTTCGAGGTCGAACTGGTGCCCATGGACTGGAACGCGCTGATCAGCGTCTTCTTCCAGGGCTCGGAAGCCTCCGGTTTTGACGGCATCAACTTCTCGATGGCGCCCATCGATGCGTCCCAGGGCGTGGTCAACAAATGGTGGAGCAACATGGCCCCGCCCAACTGCTGCAACTGGGGTTTCTACAAGAACGAGGAAGTCGACAAGCTCGCGCTTGCCGCCATGGCCGAGTTCGACACCGCCAAGCGTGACGCCATCCTGACCGAGATGAACAACATGGTGATGGCCGATGCGCCGGAACTGTTCATCGTCCACGACCTCAACCCGCGGGCCCTCTCGCCCAAGCTCTCCGGCTTCGTGCAGGCCCAGAGCTGGTTCCAGGACCTGACTCCCATCGTGGTCAATCCGTAAATCCTCGATCCTGCCGCGGGCGCTTCCTGTGCCCGCGGCCTCCACGACCTGACGAGGAGAATTCGACGTGTGGCTCTATGCGCTTCGCCGCCTGCTGATGACCATCCCCATCCTGTTGGGGGTCACCATCATCTGTTTTGCCCTGGTCAAGCTCGCCCCGGGCGATCCGGTGCAGAACTTGGTTCGGCCCGAAACCCCGCCCGAGGACATTGCCAAGCTGCGCGCCTATTACGGGCTCGATCAACCCGTCGTCATCCAGTACTTCGTCTGGCTCTGGCGCGTGCTGTCAGGGGACCTGGGGACATCCATCGCCAACAATGCCCCTGTCGCCAGTGAAGTGCTCCGCGCCTTCCAGAATACCATCGTCATCGCGCTGATCTCGGTCGTCCTTGCCTTCTTCGCCTCCATGGGGCTCGGCATCATCGCTGCTACCCGACAGGGCGGTCTCGTCGATCGCTTCGTCACCGCTATCGCCGTCTTTGGCATCTCGGTGCCAACCTTCTGGCTCGCAGTGGTCCTCGTCATCGTCTTTGCCGTGAACATCAATTGGCTGCCCGCGACAGGCATGGGCTCCGGTGGCTCCCACGACTTCAACTACTTCGACTGGGAAGACTTCAAGTTCGCCGTGATGCCGATCATCGCGCTGGCCCTGCCACCGCTCGGCATCATGACGCGCACCACCCGATCGGCGCTCAGCGAAATCCTCAACCAGGACTTCATCCTGACCCTCCGCGCCAAGGGCCTGAGCGAATTCAGCATCATCATCACGCCGTGCGCAACATCATGCCCGGGGCTGTCGCCATGCTGGGTCTGCAACTGGGCTACCTCATCGGCGGCTCGGTGCTGGTGGAAACGGTCTTTACCTGGCCAGGCACCGGCTTCCTGCTCAACAAGGCCATCCTCACCCGCGACATCCCGCTGCTGCAGGGCACGATCCTGGTGCTCGCCACGGTGTTCGTCCTGATCAATCTCGTCGTCGACCTGCTGCAGTCGCTGGTCGATCCGCGCATCAAACGCATCTGACGGAGGCCACCATGACCGACATTCCTGCCGGCGCCATTCCGGTCCCCACTCCCGCCACCCAGGGCGCGCCTGCCAGCAAGGTGCGCTCCTATTGGGGCAGCGTCTGGAACCGCCTCCGCTACGATCCGGTGACGCTGTTCTTCCTCGCGGTCATCATCCTCATCGTGCTCTCAGCCATCTTTGCGCCGTGGCTCGCGCCGATGGATCCCGAAAAGTCGAGCATGGCCAACCGGCTTCGCCCGATCGGCTACAAGAAGTATCTGCTCGGCACTGACGAGCAGGGTCGCGACATGCTCTCCCGCCTGCTCTGGGGCGGCCGCATCTCGCTGATGATGGGCATACTGCCGGTGCTGTTCGCCACCCTCATCGGCGGCGCCTTCGGCGTCGTCGCCGGCTACTACGGCGGCAAGGTCAACATGGTGATCATGCGCACCATGGACATCTTCTTCGCCTTCCCGTCGGTGCTGCTCGCCGTCGCCATTGCCGGCAGCCTCGGCGGCGGCATCTTCAATCAGATGCTGACCCTCACCGTGGTGTTGATCCCGCCCATCTGTCGCGTCGCCGAGACCGCCACCAGCCAGGTCCGCTCCCTCGACTTTGTCGATGCAGCGCGCGCTAGTGGCGCTTCTACGGTCTCGATCCTCTTCACCCACGTGCTGATCAACGTGCTCTCGCCGGTGCTGGTCTATTCGTCCACCCTGGTGTCGATCTCGATCATCCTCGCATCCGGCCTGTCCTTCCTCGGCCTTGGCGTTTCTCCGCCCACTGCGGACTGGGGCTTGATGCTCTCCACCCTGCGCCAGGCCATCTACGTGCAGCCGCTCGTCACCGCGCTACCCGGCATCGCCATCCTCATCACTTCGATCGCCTTCAACCTCGTCTCCGACGGGTTGCGCCAGGCGATGGACGTCAAGACCTGAGAAGGAAAGCTCCCATGACCGACCTGATCGAAACGTCCACCACCCCTGCCAGCGGCTCGGACCCTCGCGACCGCGGCGGCCCGGCCCAGCCGATGCTGATCGTCGAGAACATCAAGAAGTATTTCCCCATCCGCGCCGGCCTGCTCAACCGCAAGGTCGCCGAGGTCAAGGCGGTCGATGACATCTCGTTCTACGTTCTCAAGGGCGAGACGCTCGGCGTGGTGGGCGAAAGCGGCTGCGGCAAGTCCACCCTGGCGCGGCTTCTGATGTATCTGATCGACAAGGACGAGGGTAACCTCATCCTTGATGGCGATCCGGTCGGCGAAAAGCTCGGTGTGCCACTGGAAGGTCTGCGCCGCTCGTTGCAGATGGTGTTCCAGGACAGCTACTCTTCGCTCAACCCGCGCCTCCCGATCGAACAGTCGATCGCCTACGGACCCAAGGTGCAGGGCGCCAAGCCGAAGGCCGCCAAGGAACAGGCGCGGGCGCTGCTCGACCAGGTCGGCCTGATGCCCGACCGCTTCGGTCAGCGCTACCCGCACGAACTGTCCGGCGGCCAGAAGCAGCGTGTCAACATCGCCCGCGCCCTGGCACTCGACCCGCGCCTGCTCATCCTCGACGAGGCGGTCTCCGCCCTCGACAAGTCTGTCGAGGCGCAGGTCCTGAACCTCCTCGGGGAACTCAAGGAAAAGCTCAACCTCACCTACATCTTCATCTCGCACGACCTGCACGTCGTCCGCTTCATCTCCGACCGCGTGCTGGTGATGTATCTGGGGCAGGTGGTCGAGATCGGTCCGGTCGAAAAGATCTACGAGGACCCCAAGCACCCCTATACTCAGGCGCTGCTTGCCTGCCGCTTGAGCATGGATCCTGACGAGCGTGTCGAGGCCGCCCCGCTTGCCGGTGATCCGCCCAACCCGGTCAATCCGCCCTCGGGCTGCCGCTTCCACACCCGCTGCCCCTATGTCGAGGACGTCTGCATGTCCAAGATGCCGGCGCTGGGCGACGTGCTGCGCGCCGACCCCGAAACCCACCTCGCCGCTTGCCACATGGTCCACGCCGGGTCCGGCCACTCCAAGGCCCCCGATGCGCAATCCCAGGCCCTGCCGGTCTGGCACGGAGAAGCCCGATGAACGAGATGCGATCCCCCGACACGCTTGCCTCCGAACCACATGGCGCTACCGTTGAACCCTATGTCCGTGTCAAGGACCTGACCGTGCGCTTCGTCAGCCGCGAGGCGACGGTCAAAGCCGTGAACGGCGTCTCCTTCGATCTCGATAAGGGACAGGTGCTCTGCGTCATCGGCGAGTCCGGCTCGGGCAAGTCGGTGATGATGCGCTCGCTGCTGCGCCTCCATCCCAAGAAGCGCACCGTCATCGAAGGCTCGATGCGCGTCGGTGCCGACGAGATCACCTCCGTCTCGGACAAGAAGATGTCCGAGCTGCGTGGCTCGACCATCTCGATGATCTTCCAAGAGCCGATGACGGCGCTCGACCCGCTCTACACCATTGGCGACCAGATCGCCGAGACGGTGATGCGCCACGAAAAGATCGATCGTGACGCCGCCTGGAAGCGGGCGCTCGAGCTGCTCGAACTGGTGCGCGTGCCCTCACCGGAGCGGCGCCTAAAGGCCTTTCCGCACGAGCTCTCAGGCGGCCTCCGGCAGCGTGCCATGATCGCCGTCGCGCTCTCCTGCCGACCGAGCATTCTGTTAGCGGACGAGCCCACCACAGCACTCGACGCGTCGGTGCAGATCCAGGTGCTGGTGCTGCTGCGCAAGCTGCAGCGCGAGATGGGCATGTCGATGATCTTTGTCACCCACGATCTAGGCGTTGCTGCTCAGATCGCCGACAAGGTGGCGGTGATGTATGCCGGCCGCATCATCGAGTATGGCGAAGCCCGCGATGTGCTCATGCACCCCCAGCACCCCTACACCAAGGCGATGCTGTCCTCGACCGTCAAGGACCAGGACAAGGGCAAACCACTCGAAGCGATCGCTGGCACGCCGCCCGACCTGCGGGCGCTCCCGGATGGCTGCAGCTTTGCGCCCCGCTGCAAGTATGCCGGCCCGGACTGCAAGGTGGCGATGCCAGATCCGCTGATCGACGGACGCGGCCACATGGTGCGCTGTTCCAAGGTGCGCGTCATGGGCGGCTTGCTGATGTTCGACGAAGGCATGGCTCGGCCCGAGACCGCGCTCGAGCCGGCATGACGGGCGCCGGGAGGAGTTAGGCGCACCATCATGGTCGAGTTCTGGAATTCTCGCTCCCCGATGCTCAAGGGGACGTGGTTGATGATTGGCTCGGTGCTGATCTTTACCGTGTTGCTCATCCTTATCCGCCTCGTCGGGGAAGGTGTGTCGGTGTTCACCGTCGTCGTCGTGCGTCAGGTGATCATGCAGGCCGTCATCCTCATGGTCACGGGACCGCATGTCCGCACATTGCTGCACACCAACAATCTTCAACTCCAGCTCTGGCGCTCAGCGCTGGCCCTCGGCTCGACCTTGGGCATCTATGTGAGCTTCATCTACCTGCCGCTGGCACTGGCCAGCGCGATCAGTTTTTCCGCGGTGCTTTTCGTCACCATGGGCGCGGCCGTCTTCCTCAAGGAAAAGGTCGACGGCAAGACTTGGGCCGCCACCATCATCGGCCTCATCGGTGTGGTCATCATGCTGAGCCCGCGCGAAGGCGGTGACCTCTTCTACATTCTGGTCGCCATTGCGGGTGCCATCGTCAGCGCCGGCACCATCCTCACGGTCCGGGTCTTCCATCCCTCGGAGTCCATCGGCACGGTCCTCACCTATCAAGGCGTGCTTGTCGTACCCGTGTTAATCGTTCCAATGCTACTAACCTGGCAGATGCCGACACCGACCGAATGGCTGCTGCTGCTCCTCATCGGGCTGGTCAGCACCGCCGGCCACTGGACCTTCGTGGCGGCCTATCGCCATGCCGAGGCGGCACGTCTCGCGCCGCTGGATTTTCTCCGACTCGTGCTGCTCTCGCTCGCCGGTCTGGTGTTCTTCCAGGAGCACCCCGAACCGACGCTGCTTGTCGGCATGGCCATTGTCGTCGCCACCACTTTCTACGTCATCCGCTCGAACGCCCGGAACGCTGCGGCAACACTCGTGGCCGAGAAAATTAGTTGAAAAAGAATTAATTGAAATATTGACTATATGGCATAGCTGCGCAAAGCTCCTGCCAGAGCGGTGAACGGCCGCGGCGCCAAGGGGAACAGCAGTGGCAACCCATCATCTCAAGCCCGACGTCAACAATGTCCACTGGGGCTATTTCGACGCGACGCGAGCTCCGGTGCTGCGCGTCAAGAGCGGCGATACGGTGACCATCGATACAGTCACGGGTTCACCCGACGTCGTCCCGGATCCGACCAAGTTCCACGTGCCCCCCGAGCTGACCGAGATCCACGCCAAGGTTAAACCCGAGGGGCCACACATCCTCACCGGCCCGGTCTATGTCGAGGGTGCCAAGCCGGGCAATGTGCTCGAAGTCCGCATCAAGGAAGTTTCCCTGCTTCAGGACTGGGGCTTCCAGATCATCGTGCCGCTGATGGGCACGCTGCCGCACGACTACAACGAGATGATCCGGGTCAACATCCCCTGCGATCTCGACCGCAATGTCGGCATCATGCCTTGGGGTTTAGAGCTTGATCTCAAACCATTTTTCGGCGTCATGGGCCTCGCCCCGCCGCCCGGTTGGGGTCGCATCAGCTCGATCGCGCCGCAATCGACCGGTGGCAATCTCGACAACAAGGAACTCGTCGCCGGCAGCACGCTGTATCTCCCGGTTCATACCGAAGGCGGCCTCTTTTCCTGTGGCGACGGCCACGGATGTCAGGGCGACGGCGAGGTCTGCGTCACCGCCATCGAAACGGCTCTGCGTGGCACCTTCGAGTTCATCGTTCGCGATGATCTGACCTTCACCTATCCGCGCGCCGAAACCCAGACCCATCACATCACCATGGGCATGGATCCCGATCTGGACCAGTGCAGCATCCGCGCCCTGCGCGACATGATTGCGCTGCTCGGCGAGAAGGCCGGACTCACCCACTCTGAGGCCTACATGCTCTGCTCGCTGGCCGGCGATCTGCACGTCACGCAGACCGTCAACGGCTCCAAGGGTGTCCACATGATGATGGAAAAAAAGAACTTCATTCGTTGAGGAATTCGCCGTGAGCAAGATCCGCATCGCCCATCTCGCCGGGCCGACCGCCACCATCCAGAATACGCCGCCGCTGGTCACCTCCAACAAGGCGCGCCTCAAGGCCGGCCTGCCGCCGATGACCGCCGCCAATGGCAATGCTTCGACCTTCGATCCGCTCCGGGCGCAAAAGCTTGCCGCGCCGGTCAAGGTCTATGTCGAACAGTTCTCGGCCCATCCGCTCGAGGTCGATGCTGCCGAGCTCTACGGCGCGCCCGATGGCTACATCAAGGCCGACGGCAGCTTCTCAAAGTCCAAGACCAGCGACGCTGACACGCCGGTCTATGAGATCGAACTGACGCCCGACGACGGCCTCTACCCGCTACCCTACATGGCGCTGCAGGCCGACGGCTCCCCGTGGGAAGAAGAGACCACGCAGGCCTTCGGCGACAAGACCCGCCAGGGCTTCTTCCCCGACGGCTCGCGCAGCTTCGAGGAGATCGACCGGCTTTCCATCGGCGTTGACGGCAAGGTCAATCTGATCGGCGGCCGCGCCGAGGTGGACTTCTATCGTCCGGCCCCTCCGGGTGGCTTCACCAAGGGCGTGCCGCATGCGGACCGTGCCGATACCGGTCCCGGCGACATCCCGGCCGAGCAGCTTGGCTACGACTTCTTCGCCTACAAGCCCTTCCATCTCGCCAAGTCGCCGCCGCGGCCGACGCTCGCCAAGATCACCAACGAGGT
>JACDQI010000072.1 GCA_015657675.1 Devosia sp. | reverse complement strand
TCCTCAGCCTGCTTAAGCACAAAGGCGATCTGACCCTCGGTGAACTTCGACGTCTTCATGGAACTCTCCTGCTCCCGGCCAGGGGATCATAAATGGAAAATTCCAGCTCAAAATGGTCCAATTTACGGGAGGCAGGTCACCTGTCTTGCGTTGAATGACGATCTCACGGTCGCGCACGACCGTGCCAGAGCAGATGTCTTCAACCCGGAGTCGGACCAGATCCGACGCTCGTAGCTTACTATCGATAGCTAGGTTGAACAGGGCGAGGTCCCGGGCGGAGGCCGACATCTCTAGTCGAACGCGGATCGACCAGACCTGTCTTGGAAGGAGTGGGCGCTTCTGTCCGACTATGAGCCCTTTGTTCCAAGGCCGACGAATCTGAACTGCGGTGTCCATGGCAATATCCTCGCCACCCCGCCCAACGCTTCGCTCCCGCGAGCGGACCATTTTAGCTCAAAGGCCGGTTTCTGGCCCAAAGCGGCCCCTCGCTTTGTGAACCGATTGTGACGGCTATGCGCCCCATCTCGGCCGTTCAAGACGCAGTGGCGATTGCTTGAATGCGGACGCTCGGGGGCAATGGCTCCCCCTAGACCTCGGGTTTGGGACGGAGTCCGACGACACGTTCCCGCGCCGCAAGCGCGCCATAGGTCCTAATCACTTCATCTGCTAGTTGCTGGCCAAGGCGAATCGAGCGCTCGTTGAGGAGGCCGAGGAGACGCCCCGCCAGATATCCTGCATTGAAAGAGTCCCCTGCGCCGGTGGTATCGAGCACCCGATTGGCTGCGGGGGTGGGAAAGGTGTGGAACTGGCCGCCTAACCAGGCATGAGCCGGATTGGCGCCGTCCTTCACGATGACTTCCTGAACACCGTAGGAGGCAATTCTGGCCGCCGTGTCGTAGGGAGAGGCATCGCCCCACAGCGCGCGCTCGTCATCATAGCTTGGCAGGGCGATGTCCGTCATTCCCAGCATGCGGTCGATGACAACACGGGCCTCCTCCTGTGATGTCCAAAGCCGCATACGGACATTGGGATCGAAGGACACGATTGCCCCGCCTCGACGGGCTTCACGTAGTGTCGCCCACAATCTGGACCGCGCATCGACTGAGAGGATGGATAGAGTGATGCCAGACAGGTGGATCAATCCACCCCTGCAGATTGCGTTGTGCAGCGCGGGAGCGTCGTCGGCAAGTCGCCGGGCAGCGGAGCACTGCCGCCAGTAATGAAATCGCCGCTCAGTGCCGTCCAGTTCGATCAGATAGAGACCCATCTGACGGTCAGGGTCTCGCGATACAATGGTTGTGTCGAGGCCATCCGCCGCCATTGCGGCCACGAATCGATCCGAGTGACTGTCATTGCCGACGCGCGTCACGAAACCGCAATCGGCAGTCGGACCCATGAGCTGCGCGATGTGCCAGATCGTATTGAACGTGTCCCCGGCAAAGCCTCGGCGAAACATTTCGGGGCCGGCCGGCGCCAGCTCGACCATGGCCTCGCCGATCGATACCGCGCGCATCGAGGTAAAGCTGATCACGATCGGGCCGTCCCTGCCTGCGACGCGCCGTAGATGCGGCCCGTCAGCCAGTCTGGCCAGTCGCGCTCGAAGAAGGATTTTTCCGTCTTGTCGAGCTGCCGGTTCGGCCGGGTCCGGACGCGAAGGACATCGCCTTCACGCCAGACGACGATCTGTTCGTCCCTATGTGCTGCCTGCTCGGCGCGAAAGCGATAGTCGGCCATAGGCCCGTCTATGCTCGATGGCACCGCCCCTCCCGCCGGATCGCAGATGGCCCTCGCCCCACGGCTGCCGCCGCCATTGCGGACATAGTGGTCTAGGGCGGTGAGCACAGCCTCGGACGCCAGGGCCATGTGCCGCCATTGCAGGGATCGCGCTGCCTCGGCGGGGCGGGAGTAGCCGATGCCTTTGGCCGAGATGCTGCGGACCAGGTCCTGAGCTTCCGCCAGTGCCAACCTGACGCCTTCGGCATCACAAATCAAACCTGCCTTCTCGCTCATGCGGGCCTGGACTTCGGTGCGCACGGACTTGACGGTATGGGGGCTATCGGCACGCAGGAATGCCAGAAGCTCCACGACGCGGTTCTCCGCTATGCGGGCAATGTCTCCAGGCGTGGTGGTGCCAGCTGGGCGGCTTCCGGCGATGTGCTCGGCAGCCCGCGTACCGAAGACCTGGCCGGCATTGAGTGCGGCGCCGCCAGGTCGGGTCACGCCGTGCGTGCCGGCTGCCTCCCCGATGGCATAGCATCCGCCAAGGTTGGTTTGGCCCCAGCAATCCACCATTATGCCGCCATTCATGTGCTGGTTGTTGACCGCGAATTCCAGCGGGTCCCGGGCAATATCCACCTTGTAGCGGCGGTATAGCTCGATCGCGAGCGGGTTCATGTGCTGCAGCCGCGCTATGGGAAGGCCCTGCCGAGCGCCGGCCTTGCCCAGATAGTCGGCAACATCAGGGTCCAGTCGCTCCAGGCTGAATGGCAGGTCGCCAGGGACGGGTAGGGGATTGCGGTTGAAATCCATGAAGACCTGCCGGCCCGCCGCGGACTCCTGATAGATCGCCAGATCCACTAGGCTCGACCCAAAATCCAGCATGCGGGTGGCGTGGAATGGCCACTGATAACCTTTGCGGAACAGATTCGAGGCCAGTTCCTGTGTCGTCCGATAATAGTCGGCCAGGAAATGGTGCTCATTGCCATCAGCGTCCACCGAATACACATGCGGGATGGACTGCACATAGGTGCCCGACAGGTTCCAGGGGAAGCCCTCCCGACGGGTGCCGATGCCGAACTGGCTTTCGGTGAGGTTGACTAGCTCGATACCGGCTTCCAGTGCCAGTCCGAGGGCGCCGAAGCAACCATTGGGGTAGACGCTGTCCCGATAGAGCTCGCCCGGCCCACCCGCGGCAAGAACCAGTGTGTTGCAGGCAAAGATTGCCAAGCCGAATGGATTGCCCTCTGAGCGGTCGCTAGCGCGCATCGCTACAAGGCCAACAATCCGACGACCCGGGCCGTACTCGTCCACCAGCAGGCTGACGGCAGTCGTGTGGTTGAAGATCGGGACGTTCAGCCGCAGGGTTTCTTCAGCCAGGACCTGGACCATGAGCCGGGACGTCCTCGGGCCGCAACTGGTTGCCCGCCCGACTTCGTCATGGTCCGTCTGGTAGCGAAGCGTGCCGCCCAGAGGTTCCTGAGGGAGCGGCAGTCCCAGATATTGCAGGGTCGCCATCATCCTGGGCGAACCGACCGCCTCGACATAGGCGATATCCTCATCCATGGCGCCGCCGGCGCGGATGGCATGCGCCATGGCTCGGTAATCGTCACCCCGGTCGGCGGTATTGGCCGTGTGCAGGGTTTGCTTGTCGGAACCCGAGCAGGCCGATGTGCCGCCCCAGGCACTTTGGCTGACAACCACGACGTCACGACCACGACGCCTGAGTTCGACGGCGGCACGTAGGCCCGCCGCGCCAGATCCAACTATGACACACTCGCTGCGATAGAGCGGGACATCGAGACCCGCTATATGGACCGTACCGGAGGCAGCAGCCTCCGGCGGCAGGCGGGGCATCTCGACGTCGGTCAGGGCATCGAGGATGTGCTGCGGTACGTCCATGGTCATCGCGGGGCAGGCCTTGGAAATCTGGGAGAAGTTGCTCTAGACGGTCGGAATATCGACCCAGCGTTGCTGACGACTGGATTCCATGCAGGCGTCGACGATCTGGCAGATGTGGTGGCCGGTATCGAATGTGGGCCACATCGGGGTCTTGTGAACGATTGAGCGGATCACTTCCGCTGCCTCAATGATCTTGGTCTCGTTGTAGCCGAGACCAAAGTTTGGCAAGGGCAGGAAGGCGCGGTAGTTGGCGTTTTCGGGTCCGACATCGATCTCACGGAAGCCGGCGCGACCTGATGGGTCCGCGCTGGAATAGAACCGCAGCCGGTTGATCTCGTCATAGGTGTAGGCAATGCTGCCCTTGGTGCCATAGACCTCGTAGGTCTGCATGAACTTGCGGCCCGTCGCGACTCTGCTGAAATCGACGATGCCGCGGGCGCCGTTCTCGAAACGGCAGATTAGGTTGGTCGCGTCAGGGTTGGTGACATCCGCCCAGATCTCGTTGCCGGTGAGCGCTGGCTGTGCGCCCAGGGCGGAACCCTCGACCACCGGACGCCTGGGCGTGGTGATGAAGTTTTCGGCCACCAGGGCACTGACCTTGCCAACCAGGAACGACATGAAGCTGAAGATGTGGGAGCCGGTGTCGCCGACGATGCCAGTGGGGGCCAATTTACCATCGGCACGCCATATGAATGGCGCGTTGGGATCGCCATACATGTCGATGTGCTGGCAACCGCGGAACATCTTGATCTCGCCGATCTCACCGGCAGTGATGATTTCCCGGGCCAGATCATGCACGGGGTTGCGGGGGAAGGCGTGGCCGACGCGTGTGATCACCCCTTTTGCCCGAGCCAGGTCGGCCAGTTCGCGCGCCTCTACTGCGGTGTTGGCCAGTGGCTTTTCACAATAGACATGCTTGCCGGCCAGCAGGGCTGCTTTGGCGACTTCATAGTGCAGAGAGTCGGGGAGGCAGATGTCGATCAGGTCGACATCCGGGTCGTTGACGACCGATTTCCAGTCCTGCAGAACCTTGGCGCCTGGCACGCGGCTGGCTAGCTCGTTCGCATGCCTGGGGTTTGCTTCCACCAGCGCGACGACGCGGGCCGTGCCGTCCGAGGTGCCGAAGAAGTGCGGAAAGGTCTGGAAGGCCATGGCATGAACCTTCCCCATCCACCCGGATGCTCCAAGGATCGCGACCCTGATTTCTGGCATGCTTTCGTCCCTCCATTGGCCGAGGCAACGGCCGCATTGTTCTTTGGCGCGGTCGGTACCGGTCTGATTCTCCTGCCGTCGATCGCGGAAGGTCGCCGCGGCTGCGCCGGGAGCCAGACGTGCCCATTTGGCGTTATGGAACGATAATTGGAACGTTCCAAATTTGTCAAGTGTGATGCCGGACATAGGTGGCGGATTGTTAAGGGGAGAAATCACGGACCTTACTTGAGAAGTTTTCACAGTTGCCTTATCCGGGTTGTGTTAAGATGGATCGTTCCAAGGGTCGGGACGACATGCAACTGCCGCGGGCCGCCAAATGCCCAGGTGTCCGGACGCTACCGGCGGCAGAACGAGTGCGCTACGGTCAGGCGTGCAGGGTGTGGGCGGCCACGTGCACCGACCCTCGGGCGCGGCGGATTTCTGGGGCCGAAGAAAGGCTGGGTGCATCACCGGTGACAACCAAAAAGTCCATTACCGTTATAGATGTTGCCAAGGCGGCCGGTGTCTCCAAGTCGACCGTTTCGCTGGTGCTCCAGGGCAATCCGGTGGTCCACGAGGCGACCCGCGAAAAGGTGCGCAATGCCATCGAGCGGCTCGGTTATGTCTACAATCGCGCGCCGCCAATACTGCGCATGCCGAATTCGAAGATCATCGGCATTGTGGTCAATGACCTGACCAACAGCTTCTTCGCCGAACTCGCCGTGGGCATGGATTATGTCCTGCAGTCGGCAGGCTATGTTCAACTGCTCGCCCATACTGGAGAGGATGTCGCACGGCAGCGTGAGGTCATGGCCTCGATGCGGGAACATGGCATTGCCGGCATGATCATCTCGCCGGCACGGGGGACCACGATCGCGGACCTCAAGCCGATCATCAGCCATGGCATACCTGTCGTGGTTGCTATCCGCGGGGTGCCGGGCGCCAAGGTGTCGTCGGTGCTTTCTGACAACTATGCCGGCGCGCGCATGGGGGTGGAGCATCTGATCGGCCTCGGGCACCGGCGCATAGCCTTTCTGGGCGGCTTCCCAGACATCCAGGTGTTCGAAGAGCGCCGGCAAGGATATCTCGATGCCCTTTCAGCAGTAGGCATTGATGTCGATCCCTCCTTGGTCGTGCCGTCGGCACCCTCTCGGGCGGGGGGTATCGCGGCGATCGACAAGCTGTTCGCCGTGGGCAGCGGCAGGGCGACCGCGGCCCAGTGTTTCAATGATGCGGTGGCCTTCGGTGCCATGGATGCGTTGCGCGCCCGGCGCCTGGAGCCCGGCGCGGACTTCTGCGTGGTCGGATTTGACGACGTGATCGAGGCCGTTTCCTCCATTCCGAAGCTGACCACCATCGCGGTGGATCCGCAACTGATCGGCCAGCGGGCTGTGGGCCTGCTGCTCCGGCAGATCACGGCGCAGCGAATCCAAGTCGACACCTTCCGTACCCCTGTGCGCCTTGTGGTTCGCGACACGACTCGGGCCAGAGTGTCGGACACGGTCTGACGCCGATCTTGCCAGGGAGAGCTCTGGAACGATCCATCGAGATCGCTTGTGCGGCCGCCGCTCTGTGGTAGGCGACGGGTCGCGTCGAAAGACGCTACAATCAGCAATATCAGATAGATAGATAGAGCTTCCAATGGAGCCTATCGACTCGTCGGCACGATGCGTTGACAAATTTGGAACGATCCAATAGAACGATCCAACAACAAGAGTTCGAACAATCGAACGGGAAGGCGCGGATATTTGCATGCAGGCGTTTGGGGTGAGGGTCGTCCATAGAAATTGCGCTGGCGCCGCTGCGAATTCACGGCGCATGGCGTGCCTCTATCCTGGCCGGCAACCCGATCCCCAGAATCGTGCTCTCGCTCCCCGACCTGCCGTTGCGGACGCGAACGCTCACTTGGCCGTTGTGTAGCGCGATATGAGCAAGGTCATTTCAGTTCAGGCGGCGGCAGAGCTTATTCCCGATGGTGCGGTGGTGACGGTGTCATCATCATCGGGGCTGGGATGTCCGGACCGGACCCTGCAGGCCATTGGCGACCGCTTCGAGGCGACCGGCCATCCGCAAAACCTGACCACGCTGCATCCGATCGCTGCGGGGGACATGAGCGGCATCAGGGGCATCGACCACATCGCCCGCAAGGGCCTGCTTAAGACGATCATCGCGGGGTCGTATCCATCAGGTCCATCCAGTGCCGAGCCGCCGCTGATCTGGCAGATGATCGCGAATAACGACGTTGAGGCCTACAATATTCCCTCGGGCATTCTCTTTGACATGCATCGAGAGGCGGCAGCCAAGCGCCCCGGTGTCTTTACCAAGGTTGGGCTTGATACCTTTGTCGATCCGCAGCAGCAGGGCTGTGCGATGAACGCGGCGGCCGGCGCCACGCCAGTGGTGCGGCGTGTTGAGTTTGATGATCAGACCTGGCTGTTCTTCAAGCCAATCATTCCGCATGTGGCGATCATCCGCGCCACCACCGCTGATGAGCGCGGCAACCTGACCTACGAGCATGAGGGTGCCTATCTGGGCGGCTTCGACCAGGCCCTGGCCGTCCGCAACAATGGGGGCGTGGTCATCGCGCAGGTCAAGCGCATCACCAAGGACGGTTCGCTGCGGCCACATGACGTACGCGTCCCGGGCATTCTGGTGGATTATGTCGTGGTCGATCCCGACCAGAAGCAGACCACCCAGACGCTCTATGACCCGGCCATTTCGGGCGAGATTATCCGCCCGCTCGACAGCTTCCGCCTGCCCGAACTCAGCATCCAGAAAGTGATCGCCCGCCGCGTGGCGCAGGAGCTTGAGGCAGGCAGTGCCGTCAACCTGGGCTTCGGCATCTCGGCCAATGTGCCGCGCATCCTGCTCGAAGAGGGGCTGCATGGCGCGGTGACCTGGGTCATCGAACAAGGCCCGGTGGGCGGCGTGCCGCTGCTCGACTTTGCCTTTGGCTGCGCCGCCAATGCGGAGGCCTATGTGCCCTCGCCACACCAGTTCACCTATTTCCAGGGCGCGGGCTTCGATGCTTCGCTGCTGAGTTTCCTTGAAATAGACCGTACCGGCTCGGTCAACGTCTCGCGCCTGAGCTCCCGTCCGCATGTGACGGCGGGGGCCGGGGGCTTCGTCGATATCACCGCCCGGGCCAGGAAGATCGTCTTCTCAGGCATGCTCAATGCTGGCGCCAAGCTTGGCATGGCCGATGGCAAGCTGGTCATCGAGAAGGAAGGCAAGCTCAAAAAGCTCGTCAACCAGGTTGAACACGTCACCTTCTCGGGCGGTCGCGCTATCGAGCAGGGGCAGGACATTACCTACGTGACCGAGCGCTGCGTGATGGTGCTGCGCCCCGAGGGCATAATGCTCACCGAGATTGCGCCAGGCGTGGACCTGGAGCGAGACGTGCTGGCGCAGGCCGAGTTTCCGCTTTTCGTCTCGGCCGACCTCAAGATCATGGATGCCAACCTCTTCAGCGAGGAGCCCATCGGGCTCAGCCTGCCAACCAAACCCGCGAGGCTAGTCCATGTCTGAGCGCATTACCCTGGCGGTCGAGAATGCCGTGGCCACCCTGACGGTGGACCGGCCGGACAAGCTCAATGCTTTCGACCTCGACATGCTGCGCGAGCTTGCCGGCGCCTGCGACCGCCTCGATGCCCTCCTGACGATCCGCGCGGTTATCCTCACGGGCGCCGGCAAGGCCTTTTCGGCTGGTGGTGACATCAAGGCCTGGGGCGCCATGTCGCCTGTGGCGTTCGGGTTTGAGTGGGTGCGCTTCGGCCATCGTGTCTTCGACCGCCTGGCGGGCCTGCGGCTGCCGGTCATTGCAGCGCTGAACGGCCACGCTTTGGGTGGCGGACTTGAACTGGCCGGGGCGGCGGACATCCGCATCGCCGAACGGCATATCAAGATCGGCCTGCCGGAAACGGGCCTGGGCATGGTCCCCGGCTGGTCCGGCACGCAGCGGCTGGCACGGCGTTTCGGCACCCAAGTGGTGCGCCGCATGGTGCTGGGTGGCGAGATGTTGACCGCCGACGAAGCCCTGTCCCTGGGCGTGGTGGACCACGTGGTGGACACCGGCGCCGCGCTGGCTTTCGCGCAAGACTATGCCGCCGGCATCGCCCGGCGTGGGGGCGCCGCCGTGCAGGCCGCCAAGCTTCTGCTGGCGCTGGCCGAGGGCGAAGGCGGCGAAGGCGCCGCCGAGACACTGGCTTCCATCCTGGTCGCCAAGACCGCGGACCGCTCCGAGGGGGTCGCCGCCTTCGCCGAAAAACGCCAACCCGATTTCAAGGGAGACTGGTCATGACCGTCCACCTGCGCCCCCGCCCGCTGGCCGATCACACAGTCCGCGAGTTCAAGATGTTCATCGATGGGCAACATGTGTCAGGGACCGACGGCAGGACCATCGATCGCGTCGGGCCGGCCCATGGGGTCGTTGTCTCGCGCTACCATGTGGCCTCGACCAAGGATGCTGAGCGCGCCATCCTCGCTGCTCGTCGAGCCTTCGACGAAGGTGACTGGCCGCGCCGCACCGCGTCTGATCGCTCCGGCGTATTGTTGCGCGCTGCCGCAATCATCGAGGCCCGCGCCGACGAGATCGCGCTGCTCGACACGCTGGAGTCGGGCAAGCCGATTTCCCAGGCCAGGGGCGAGATCGCCGGCGCCGTCGACATCTGGCGCTATGCCGCCGCGCTGGCGCGGGACCTGCATGGCGAGAGCTACAACACGCTGGGCGACGGCACGCTGGGTGTCGTACTGCGCGAAGCGATTGGGGTGGTCTCGGTCATAACGCCGTGGAACTTCCCATTCCTCATTGTGTCCCAGAAGCTGCCCTTTGCCCTCGCGGCTGGCTGTACCTGCGTCGTTAAGCCGAGCGAATTGACTTCAGGCTCAACCTTGATGCTGGGCGGAATCCTGGCCGAAGCGGCCTACCGGCCGGGGTCGTCAACATCATTGCGGGCACCGGAGCCGAGGCGGGTGCGCCGCTGACCAGCCACCCTGATGTGGACATGGTGTCCTTCACCGGTTCGACCGGGATCGGCAAGCTCACCATGAGCAATGCGGCCGCAACGCTCAAAAAGGTATCGCTCGAACTTGGCGGCAAGAACCCGCAGATCGTCTTCCCTGATGCCGACCTCGACGCGTCCGTCGATGCGGCTGTGTTCGGGGCCTATTTCAATGCTGGCGAATGCTGCAATGCAGGCTCACGGCTGATCCTGCATGCCGACATCGCCGACGAGGTGGTGTCGCGCATTGCCGAGCTGTCGCGGAAGGTGCCGGTGGGCGATCCGCTCGATCCGACCACCAAGTTGGGAGCCATCATCTCGACGGAGCATCTCGACAAGATCGCGGGCTATGTCGCCGGTGCCACGCGCGACGGTGCGACGGTTTCGATGGGTGGTGGCCCGCTGGAGCTCGGTGCTGGGCAATTCATGGCCCCCACCATTCTTACCGGAGTCACGCCCGACATGGCGGTGGCCCGCGAGGAAGTGTTCGGGCCAGTGCTTTCGGTTCTCACGTTCCGCACCACCGAGGAAGCGATCGGTATCGCCAATGCGATCGACTACGGCCTCTCGGCTTCAGTCTGGAGCCGCGACATCGACACATGCCTGGCCATCGGGCGCCGCGTGCGGGCTGGAACGGTCTGGATCAACACCTTCATGGACGGCGCATCAGAGCTGCCGTTTGGTGGCTACCGCCAGTCGGGTTTGGGCCGCGAACTGGGGCGACACGCCGTCGAGGACTACACCGAAACCAAGACGCTGAGCCTGCATATCGGCGCCCGCACCAATTGGTGGGTGCCGCGCGGCTAGCGCCAAAGCAATCCCTGCCGGGCACTCCGGCAGAGGGAGGAGCGCAGGCTTTCTGGCCTGATTAATGCCTGCACAGGGAGAAGAAGAGATGCGTAGGTTTATGACGACCACGGCGATTGCCGTTCTGATGGGGATTACTACGGGCGTCCCCGCCCATGCCCAGGACCAGGGCGTGGAAGTGCTGCACTGGTGGACCTCGGGCGGCGAAGCCGCCGCGCTGCAGGTGCTCAAGGATGGCCTGTTCAATGACCAGGCCATCAACTGGGAAGACATGCCAGTCGCCGGTGGTGGCGGTGGCGATGCCATGACGGTGCTGCGCGCTCGCGTCACCGCTGGCAATCCTCCGACTGCCGTACAGATGCTGGGTTTCGACATTCTTGACTGGGCTCAGCAGGGTACGTTGGGCAATCTCAACGACGTGGCTTCTGCGCAGGGCTGGGATGCCGTGGTGCCGACCGCGCTGCAGCAGTTTTCCAAGTATGAAGGCAACTGGATCGCCGCCCCAGTCAATGTTCACTCCACCAACTGGCTGTGGATCAACAAGGCGGCGCTCGACGCTGCCGGCGGCGCCGAACCCACGAACTGGGAAGAGTTTGTCGCCCTGCTCGAAGCCTTCAAGGCGCAGGGCATCACGCCGCTCGCCCATGGCGGCCAGGCCTGGCAGGAAGCCACCATCTTCGACGGTGTCGTGCTATCGCTCGGCAACGACTTCTACAAGGCCGCCTTCATCGACCTCGACCCGGCAGCGCTGGGCGGCGAGCAGATGAAGGAAGCCTTCGATCGCATGACTACGTTGCGCACCTTCGTGGACGATAATTTCTCGGGTCGTGACTGGAACCTGGCCTCGGCCATGGTGATCAACGGCGAAGCTGGCGTCCAGATCATGGGCGACTGGGCCAAGGGCGAGTTCATCAAGGCCGGCAAGGTACCCGGCACTGATTTCGTCTGCATGCGCTTCCCGGGCACGCAGGGGTCGGTGACCTTTAACTCCGACCAGTTCGCAATGTTCAACGTCAGCGAAGAACGTCGCGTATCGCAGATGGCCATGGCTGCAGCGATTATGGACCCGGCCTTTCAGTCGGCGTTCAATGTGGTGAAGGGCTCCGCCCCAGCCCGCACCGACGTTTCGGATGAGGCCTTCGACGCCTGCGGCAAGAAGGCCATCGCCGATCTCGCTGCGGCCAATACGGCCGGCACCCTGTTCGGCTCCATGGCGCAGGGCCATGCCCAGCCTGCCGCGATCAAAAACGCCCTCTACGACGTGGTGACGCGCCACTTCAACGGTGAGCTATCTTCAGAAGACGCTGTGACCGAACTGGTCGCTGCAGTAGCCGCCGTTCAGTAGTCCTCCAACGCGGGACGACCAGAACGGTCGCCCCGCGCCTCCCGGGCCCATCCCCTCGCCCGACTGCAATCGCTGGGGGATGGGTTCCGTGAAATTCTATTAGGGAGAAACAGCGGTGAACATCAAGGAACAAGCGCAGGCCTGGCTGCCGCGGCTGGTCATCAGCCCCAGCGCCGTTCTCGTGCTGGTGTTCGTCTACGGGTTCATCCTGTACACGGGCTACCTGTCGTTGACCGACAGCAAGATGCTGCCATCCTATGGCTTTGTCGGGCTGGAAAACTACCAGAAGCTCTGGGCACTGCCGCATTGGCACAAGTCGCTGGCCAATCTGGGCATTTTTGCCGGACTCTATATCGTCATTTCGTCGGTGCTGGGGCTGGGCCTCGCCATCCTGCTAGACCAGAAGATCCGTGCCGAGGGTGTGCTGCGGCCGATCTATCTTTATCCGATGGCCCTGTCGTTCATCGTGACCGGCACCGCCTGGAAGTGGTTCCTTGATCCCGGCATCGGCCTGCAGAACACAGTGCAGCTCTGGGGCTGGACGGATTTCTCGTTCACCTGGATCAAGGATTCCAACCTTGCGATCTACTGCGTCGTGCTGGCGGCAGTCTGGCAGTCATCCGGCTTCGTCATGGCTATGTTCCTGGCCGGGCTGCGCGGCGTGGACAATGAAGTGATCAAGGCTGCCCAGATGGATGGCGCTTCGACCGGTACCATCTATCGGCGGATCATCATTCCGCTGATGCGACCGGTGTTCTTGTCGGCTTTCGTGGTGCTCGCGCACCTCGCCATCAAAGCCTATGACCTGGTCATCGCGCTCACCGGCGGCGGTCCCGGCCAAGCCACGCAGCTCCCGGCCACCTTCATGTATTCCTACACCTTCACCCGGAATCTGATGGGCATCGGCGCCAGCTCGGCCATCATCATGCTGGTCATGATCTTCTCGATCATCGTGCCCTATCTCTATTCCGAACTGCGCGGGGAGAAGCGCTGATGAGCCAGCCCAGCCCAGCCAACGCGATCAGTCATAATCGCCTCACACGCGGCCTGATCTACGCAGCACTCCTGTTCTTCGCCGCCTTCTATCTGCTGCCGCTCTACGTCATGGTGGTCAATTCGCTGAAGCCACTCGAAGAGATCCGGCAAGGCGGCATGCTCAATCTGCCGCAGGTCTGGACCATCGAGCCATGGCTGTCGGCCTGGTCAACCGCCCAGATCGGCGTGCAGCCGACGGGCCTGATGCCCTATTTCTTCAACTCCATCCTGATGGTGGTGCCGGCCGTCTTTATCTCGACGATCCTGGGGTCGCTCAACGGCTATGTGCTGACCAAGTGGCGCTTCCCGGGACACCAGATCGTGTTCGGCATGCTGCTGCTGGCCTGCTTCATCCCATTCCAGATCGTGCTCATCCCCATGGCCCGTGTTCTGGGCATGCTGAACCTGGCTGGCACCACCGCGGGGCTTGTCCTGGTGCACGTGGTCTATGGCCTGGGTTTCACCACGCTCTATTTCCGCAACTACTATGAGGCCTTCCCGACCGAACTGGTGCGGGCGGCGCAGATCGATGGGGCAGGGTTCTTCCAGATATTTCGGCGCATCATGCTGCCCTCTTCCGGGCCGATCATCGTGGTCTCGGTCATCTGGCAGTTCACCAATATCTGGAACGACTTCCTGTTCGGTGCCGCCTTTTCAGACGTCACCTCGACGCCGATGACCGTGGCGCTCAACAACCTCGTCAGCTCGTCCACGGGCGTCAAGGAATACAACGTGCACTTTGCCGGCGCGATCCTCGCCGCCCTCCCCACCCTCATCGTCTACCTGGTCTCAGGCCGCTACTTCGTGCGCGGGCTGATGTCGGGTGCGGTCAAAGGATGACTGCCATGTCCTTCCTCTCCATGAAGAACCTCTACAAGTCCTACGGCACTGTCTCCATCCTCAAGGACATCAACCTCGAGATCGAGGAGGGCGGCTTCCTCGTGCTGGTCGGCCCGTCCGGTTGTGGCAAATCCACCCTGCTCAACACCATTGCTGGGCTCGAGAGCATCACGTCGGGCGAAATCCAGATCGCCGGCCGGTCGGTCGGCAGGGCTACACCCCTCCAAACCGCGAACATCGCCCATGGTGTTCCAGTCCTACGCTCTCTACTCCGAACATGACGGTGCGTGGGAACATCGGCCGTTCGG
>JACDQI010000071.1 GCA_015657675.1 Devosia sp. | reverse complement strand
TGCTGCTACCCCCACCCACCCGCTGCGCGGGTCCCCCCTCCCCACAAGGGGGAGGGAGGGTAGAGGCTGGTGGTAGAGAGCGTCGCTTACTGCGCGGCGTTGTCCTTGGTGACGAGCTTGGTCGGCACGAAGATGACGGCGTCGGCGAGGGTTTCGCCGGCGAGCAGCTTGGCGACGGCCTCGGCCGTGGCAGTGCCGATGCCGGTGAAGTCCTGGGCGACGGTGGCTTCGAAGTTGCCGCCCTTGGCGACTTCTTCGCGGGCCTGCGGGTTGGCGTCGATGCCGGTGATCACGATGCCTTCACCCTGGCGACCGGCGGCCTCGATGGCCTGCAGGGCGCCGAGTGCCGGCTGGTCCCATGCGGCCCAGACAGCACTGATGCTGCCCGGCTCGGGGTTGGCGGCGAGCACGGCTTCCATCTTGGCGCGCGAGTCGGCGATGCCGCCGTCAGCGACGTCGGGGGTGATCCGGTCGAGCACCTTGATGTCGGCGTTGGCGGCGAAGATTTCGTCGGCCTTGGCGCCGCGGATCTGTACCGGCGGGAAGGCGTCGAAGACGAACATCACGACGTTCCCCTTGGCCTTGATGCGGTCGACCACGAAATTGGCGGTCGTTTCGGCCATGGCGACGCCGTCGGAGGTGACGTTGGTGGCGAGCAGTGGATCGCTGCCGGCGTCCATGCCGACCACCGGGATGCCGGCGTCCTTGGCGGTCTGCAGGCCGGCGGCGACCTGGCTCGGGTCGACGTTGATGACAATGGCGTTGACGCCCTGGTTCACCACGTCCTCGATGCGGCTGATGACGGCGGCGACGTCACCGGAGGTGTCGATGACGTTGACGTCCCAGCCCTTTTCCTTGGCGACGGCCTGGAAGGCCTCGACATAGAACTGGGTGCCGGGCTGCGACAGGTAGGGGGTGATGACGGCGACCTTGGACTGGGCCAGGGTGGCGCCGGTCGAGCCGGCGAATACTGCGGCAGCGGCAAAGGCGACGCCGCGAAGTGATTTTGACAGAGTGCTGAGCATTTTGACGATACGTCCTCCGGGGGGCGAAGGGGCGACGCTGTCCGCCCTGCCGCCTGCACTGCTCTGCGCAGACGGTTGTTTTCCTTACGCCTCCGGGCACTATAAGGGGCGCGGCGGCTGGCCGCCATGAGATTTGGAGAGGCAATTGGCAGGACCGAGCCTGATCGGCATCGATGTGGGGACGACGGCGCTCAAGGCGATCCTTATCGATGTCAGGGGGACGCGGCTGGATGCGTTCACCCGGCCCTATCCGATCTCGCGGCCGGCTCCCGGCATGGCAGAGCAGGACCCGGCGGACTGGATGGATGCGGTGCTGGCGGCGCTGACGCAGTTTGCCGAGCGGCATGATCTCTCGGGATTGGCGGGGATCGGCATCTGTTCGCAGGTCAATACGCATGTGTTTGTGGACGATGCCGGGGCGGCGCTGCGGCCGGCGATTGTCTGGCAGGATACGCGGGCGGCTGCCGATGCAGCGGGGCTGGATGCGCAGGTGACCCCCGAGCAGAAGCTCGAATGGTTCGGCGGACCGATGCCGATCGATGCCAGCCACGCGCTGAGCCGGATGGCGCATGTCCGTCGTACGGCGCCGGAGGTTTATACGCGGACCCGGCATGTGCTGCTGCCCAAGGATTTCGTGGTGCAGCAGCTCACCGGGGCGGTGGGGAGCGACCCGATCTCGGCGGTGGGGCTGGTGAATGGCGCCGGCTATATCGGGCCGCTGCTCGACCTGGTGCCGGGGGCGGCGGAGCGACTGCCGCCCCTGTTCGGGTTCAGTCATGTCGCCGGGCGGGTGAAGCCGGGTTTGCCCTGCGCCGGGGTGCCGGTGGTGGTGGGCGCGATGGACGCCTGGGGTGGTATGTTCGGGGTCGGCGTGGTGCGCGATGGCGACGCCATGTACCAGAGCGGTACCAGCGAGATCCCGGGCGTGATCTCGTCGCAGGTGGTGCCGACGCCGGGAGTGATCCTGTTCCCGCCCTATGAGGGGTTGGTGATGCACGCGGCGCCGACGCAGACCGGTGGCGCGGCGCTGGGCTGGCTTTCGACGGTGCTGGGGAAGAGCCCGGCGGAGCTTTCGGAGCTGGCGGGATCGATCGGGGCGTCGGACGCGGTGCCGCTGTTCCTGCCGCATCTGCAGGGCGAGCGGGCGCCGCTCTGGGACAGTGTTTCGCGCGGTGTCTTTGCGCGGCTCGATCCGCGGGCGGGTCCGGCTGAGATGGCGCGCAGCGTCATGGAAGGCGTGGCGTTCTCAGTGTGCTGGGCGTTCGAGGCGCTGGAAAAGTCGGCCGGCCAGAGCATCGGCGTGGCGCATATCGGGGGCGGCGGGGCTCGATCGGATGCCTGGTGCCAGATCCGGGCCGATGCGCTGGGCATGACCCTCAAGCGCGCCGCAGCGCCGGAGACGGCGGCAATTGGTGCGGCGATCCTTGCGGGACTTGGCAGTGGCACGATGTCCAGTCTCACCGAGGCGGCGGACCAGCTGGTGCAGTTTGACCGCACGTTTGAACCCGACCTGGCACGAGCCGGGTACTATGGCGACAAGTTCGGAAAGTACCGGGAGCTCTATGCGGCGCTGAAGGCGTTCAACGCGTCACATTGAGGAACTGGAATGGTGGAGCTGAGCGGGATCGAACCGCTGACCTCGTCATTGCGAACGACGCGCTCTCCCAACTGAGCTACAGCCCCGTTCCAGTGGAAGCGTGTTTAGCCAATCGCGCGGCGTTGGCCTAGTCCCTTTTTTCAGATCAGCTTGTGGGCGATGATACTGTCAGCGGTAGCCACCAGGGCATCGCCGACGGTGATGTAGCGGCGGCCGATCAGCCGTTCGCCGGCGCTGCCGTCAACGCGTTTGATGACGCCCAGTTCGTCGAGATTGCTTCGGATATCCCGGTCGAAAAGGCCCATCAGGCGCACCAGCCAATCCGGTGCCCGAGCACGGGGCAACTTGCGGACATGCTCTGCCGAGAGGCGCGGGCGGAGCATTTCTGCGAGCTCGGAGAAGCTGTGAGTCGGTCCAGCTGTCGGGAAGCGCTGGCCGCCGGCATCGGGGGAAGTCATGGCGGCGACCTGCGCGGCGGCCACGTCGCGGACATCGATGATGGAGAGATACATGTTGGGCAGCATCGGCAGGCTGCCATTGAGCATGCGGACGACGAGCGCCGCCGAGGTGCCCGGATCCTCATCGAGCAGCGTGCCAAGGATGGCCGCAGGGTTGACGACTGCGAGATCGCTGGTCCGTCCGAGACGCTTGGTGATGGCCCAGGCTTCCTGTTCGGCGCGGGTCTTGCTCTCTACATAGGCATTGACGCCGCGGCCCCCTAGGTTGGTCCAGTCCGCAGCTGTGAAGGGAGCTGTGTGGCTCTTGTCGTGGCCGTACTGGATCGCGGCGATCGACGAGGTAAGGACAACGCGCTCGATCTGGGCGGCGAAGGCGGCCTCGAGGGCGCGGCGGGTGCCTTCCACAGCGGGGGTGATCAGTTCCATTTTGTCGTTCGGCATGGAAATGACGAAGGGCGAGGCGACGTGCTGGAGGTAGCGCACATCGGCCATGGCCTCGGCCCAACCCGCATCGTTCATCAGGTCGAGGGCGACGAATTCGAGCCGCGCGGTGTCAGCACCGGCCTTCTGCAGGGTGGCGCGGACCTTGTCAGCCTTGTTGAGGTTGCGCACGCTCCCGCGTACCGTAAAGCCTGCTTCGAGCAGTTGCAGGGCGACGTGGCCGCCAAGGAAGCCGGAAATTCCGGTGACGAGGACGCGATCGGACATGAGCGAGATCTCCATAGTGCAACTGAACGAAATGTATGGTATTCGTTCAATCCGTTCAAGATGACTCTTTCCGTTTCGCCTTCGCCCCGAAAACTGTCGCCCGAGCGGCGTGCGCGCATCCTCGATGCTGCACGCGGGCTGATCCTTGCCGTGGGGTTACGGGCCGCCACAATGGAGGCGATCGCCAAGGCGGCGCAGATCGCCAAGCCGACGCTCTATGGGTATTTTCCCGACAAGGAGGCTGTCTTCGGGGCGCTGCTGGCCGAACTGTCGGGGGAGATCGGCCAGGCATTCGACGCCGGGTTGGCCAGCACCGAAGCGCCGGAGGCGCGGATCGCGGCGGCGATCGTGGGCAAGTACAAGACCATCAACCGGCTGCTACAGGGATCGCCGCATGCGGGTGAGCTTTATGACGAGCACCAACGCAGCGGCGCCGCGTTTGCTGGGCTGGAGACTCACGTCGAGGCAGAGGTGACGCGGGTGCTGGCCGATGCCGGGGTGCAGCGGGCGAGACCGCTGGCGCAGATGGTGCTGGCGGCGGCTTATGGGGTGTGCCGCAAGGCAACGACGGTGGCGGAGATCGGGCCGGCGGTGCGGGTGCTGGTGGAGCGGTTGGTGGGGCCAGAACTGCCGGGTCGGTAGGAATCTCGGTCGAACCGCGAGGTCGCGCGCACTGACGGTGAGTGCCACGACCTCGTCCTTCGACAGGCTCACGATGAGGTCTACTGGTTGAGCCTGGGGCTAAACCTTTGACCAGCCGCCAGTTTTTTCGCTTTCGAAGACGGCGTCGATGACGCGCATGTTGAGGATGGAATCGTCGATGCCGTAGGGCAGGGGCTTGTCGCCGAGGACAGCGAGGGCAAAGGCCTCGGCCTGTTCGGTGTACTGGTCGACCGGGCGGATGATTTCGCGGCGGGCCAGGCTCGAGTCGAGCGCAACGCCGTTGTCGACGATCAGGGCGGTGGGTGAATCGGGCGGGGCGTTGAAGGGGATGACGATCTCGACGCGGCCCTTGGTGCCGATGAGTTCGATGGTCTGGTGCGGCACGGCCTGGGTCGAGCAGGTGAAGCTCAGCTGCCGGCCGTAGCCGAAATCGGCGAGCACGCTGGCCAGGCGATCGGTCTTGAAATCGGGGTCGCGGTCGACCAGCGAGACGACGCGGAGCGGTTCGGATTCAAAGAGATAGCGCGCGGCGGTGATAGGGTAGCAGCCGATATCCATAATGCCGCCGCCGCCGATATCGGCTTGGTTGCGGACGTTGTCGGCGTCGTCGTTGAAGTAGCAGAAGGCGGCGCGGATGGCGCGCAGCTCACCCAGTTCGCCGGAGCGGGCGATCTCGCGGGCGCGCTGCCATTGCGGGTGGAAGCGCACCATGAAGGCTTCCATGACGATGCGATCCTTGGGGCATTCGCGCAGGCCCTCGGCTTCCTTGGCATTGAGGGCGATGGGCTTTTCGCAGAGCACGTGTTTGCCGGCCTTGGCCGCCGCCACCGTCATAGGGACGTGGAGGTGGTTGGGCAGCGGGTTGTAGATGGCGTCGACATTGGGGTCGGCGAAGAGTTCTTCGTAGCTGCCATAGGCGCGGGCATGGCTGCGCAGGCCCAGATGGCCGATGGCGGTATGGGCGCGGCCGAGGTCGCGCGAGGCGATGGCGACGACTTCGGAATGGGGAGATTTGAGGATCGCCGGGATGACCTTTTGCAGGCCGATGTTCGCCGTGGACAGGATGCCCCAGCGTACTTTGCGCGAATCCGTCATGTCGTTCTCCCCCGTTGCCGCAAGGCTAGCCGATGCGGACTAGCCCGTCCACGCCGCCAAGGCGTTTCGGGGGTGCGCCTCGCCACAATGATGAACGAAGCCCAAACGTGAGATGAACGCGAAAGACCCTGCGCCGCTCGACGGCCCGGACCGATTGCAGATACATCTTGTAACTAACTGACCAGTCAGTTAGCAAAGGCTTCAGGATGGCGTTGGCAGGATTTCGCGGTGGCAGAGATGGAAGATGGGCGGAAGCCCAAGTTCAGGCGGCGGGCTGAGGCGCGGCCGGACGAAGTGCTGGATGCGGCGCTGGACCTCTTCATCGAGAAAGGGTTTGCGGCGACGCGGGTCGAGGATATCGCGGCTCGGGCCGGAATCTCGAAGGGGGCCGTGTACCTCTACTTTCCGTCCAAGGAAAAAATCCTCGAAGGGCTGGTGCAGCGCGCCATCCTGCCGATTGCCAACAGTGCGCTGAGCAGCCTGCGAACGATCGAGGGCGATCCGCGGCCGATCATGACCGGGGTGCTCAAGATGCTCGGGCAACGCCTTGCTGACGCACGGCTGCTCGCCATCCCCAAGCTCGTGGTGCGCGAGGTGCTGGGCTATCCAGAGCTGGCGCAGATGTATCGCCGCGAGGTGCTGGATCGGGTGATGCCGGTCATCGAGGGGCTGATCACTCAGGGGATCGCCGAGGGGTATTTCCGGCCGGTCGATCCGCGGCTGACGATCCGGAGCATCATCGGGCCGATGATGCTCCACGTGGTGCTGGCGGAGGTGTTCGCGATCGGCGCGGATGTCTCGATGGAGCAGCTCATCGACAACCACATCACCATTCTTTTTGACGGGCTCAGCCTGTCGCCCGCGTCTCGGTAGGAGGCTGCACATGTCCGACTTTTTCGCGTTTCTCGCCGGGTTGCTGGCATTGGTGCCCGGTCTGGGGCCGGCGGTGGAGCCGAGCTGGGCCGGCTATGTCGAGGCCAACTATGTCTACGTGGCGCCGGCGGGCGGCGGCATCCTTGCGGAGGTCGCGGGCGGCGAGGGTGAAGTGGTCGAGGCCGGCGCCGTGCTGGTGCGCCTCGAGGATGCGCAGCAGCGGGCACTCGTTCGTGCTGCCGAAGCGCGGGTAGAAGTGGCGCGGGCCAATGTCGCCAACCTTGCCACCGGTAGTCGCGACGACGAAGTGGCGGTGATCCGGGCCAGCCTCGATAAGGCGGAGGCCGATCTGGCGCTGGCGCAGCTGCAGTCGGCGCGCAGCGACAAGCTGTTGGCCGAAGGACTGATCCCGGAGGCGAAGGCCGATCAGGATCGCGCCAGTCTGGCGAGTGCAGAGGCGCAGGTGGCGCAGCTGAGCGCGCAATTGCGGGTGGCCGAGTTGCCGGCACGCGATCCGCAGCGGGTGGCAGCGGAAGCGAGCCTCCTGGCGGCCGAGGCGGATGCCGACAAGGCGCGGGCCGATCTGGCGGATCGCACGCTGACCGCACCGGTCGCGGGGCGGATCGAGCGGGTGTACTTCGATGCCGGCGAGATGGTCCCCACCGGGACGGCCGTGCTGGCGCTGCAGCCTGAGGGGGCGCTGAAGGTGAAGTTCTACCTGCCCGAGGCCGAGCGCAGCGCGATGACGATCGGGCAGGAGGTGCAGATCGGGTGTGACGGTTGTGGGGAGGCTGTCACGGCGACTGTGAGTTTCCTCGCCTCCGACCCGCAGTTCACGCCGCCGGTGATCTATAGCCGCGAGGAGCGGACGCGGTTGAGCTTTCTGGCCGAGGCGACGCTGAGCGATGGCGAAAGCCTGCCGCCGGGGCAGCCGGTGACGGTGGCAAAGTGAGTGGGCCGCCGGTCATTGCGGTGCGCGGACTCAGCAAGCGCTTTGGCGACAAGCTGGTGGTCGACAGGTTCGACATCACTGTACCGAAGGGCGCGATCTATGGGTTTCTCGGCCCCAATGGGTCGGGCAAGACCACGATCATCCGGATGCTTTGCGGCCTGCTGACGGCGGATGCCGGCGAGGGGACGTGCCTGGGGTTCAACGTCCGCACCGAGGCCGACCGGATCAAGGAAGAGGTTGGCTACATGACGCAGAAGTTCTCGTATTACGAGGACCTGTCGATCCGCGAAAATCTCGATTTCGTGGCACGCATGTACCGGCTCGACCGGCGGCGTGAGCGGGTGGATGCGGCGCTGCGCGACCTGGGACTGTTCGACCGGCAGAAGCAGCTGGCCGGATCGCTCTCGGGCGGCTGGAAGCAGCGGTTGGCGCTGGCGGCGTGCCTACTGCATGAGCCGAAACTGTTGCTGCTCGATGAGCCCACGGCCGGGGTGGACCCCAAGGCCCGGCGCGACTTCTGGGATGAGATCCGTCGACTGTCGGCCAAGGGCGTGACCGTGCTGGTCTCAACCCACTACATGGACGAAGCGGTGCAGTGCGACTTCATCACCTACATCGCCTACGGCAAGAAGCTGATCGACGGGCCGTCGGCGGAGATTCCGGCTCTCGTCGGACTATCGACCTGGCGGGTCGAGGGGCCGGAGCTGGGTCTGCTGGAGGCGCGGCTCAAGGGAGAGCCGGGGGTGGTGCAGGTGGCGCGGTTCGGGGCGTCGCTGCATGTTTCAGGGATTGATACGGCGGCACTGGATGCGACAGCGGAGCGTCTTGCCGCTGCTGGGCCGCATCGCTGGACGCGGCTGCCGGCGGGCCTGGAAGAGGCGTTCATCTACCTGATGGCAGGGGCACGGGACAATTTTGCCGGCGCCGCGCAGGTGGCGGCATGAGGGGCTTTTCGTTCGGGCGCTTCTTTGCGGTGCTCGCCAAGGAATTCATCCAGATGCGGCGCGACCGCGTCACCTTCGCGATGATGATCGGCCTGCCGATCGTGCAACTGATGCTGTTCGGCTTTGCCATCAATGCCGATCCGCGGCACCTGCCGACGCTGGTGGAGATGGGTGATGACGGCCGCTGACGCGGGCGGTGATCTCCGCGATGGCGCAGTCGGGCTATTTCGATTTTCGAGGCTCCGTGTCGGGGATCGCCGAGGGTGAGGCGGCGCTGAGGCGGGGCGAGGCGAATTTCGTGGTGGTCATCCCGCCCGATTTCGAGCGCGACGTGGTGCGCGGCCGGCATCCGGAGATCCTCTTGGCAGCCGATGCCTCCGATCCATCGGCGGTCGGCGGGGCGGCCAGTGCGCTGTCCGGCATCGTGCAGGTGGCGATCACCGAGACGCTCCAGGGGCCGCTGCGGACAAGTGCCGGCAATGCGGCGCCGTTCTCGGTGGTGGTGCAGCGGGCGTACAATCCGGAGGGGCGGACCTCGACCAATATCGTGCCGGGGCTCCTGGCCATCATCCTCTCGATGACGATGGTGATGATCACGGCGGTGGCCATCGTCAAGGAGAGCGAGCGCGGCACCATGGAAATGCTGATCGCCACGCCGGTACGGCCACTGGAAGTGATGGCGGGCAAGATCCTGCCCTATGTGTTCGTCGGCTATGTGCAGGCGGTGGTGTTCCTGCTGGCGGCGTCGATCATCTTCAAGGTGCCTTTCGAAGGCAGCTGGCTGGCCTTTTTCCTCGGCTTCAACCTCTACATCGTGGTCAATCTGGCGCTGGGATTCCTGATCTCGACGCTGGCGCGCAGCCAGATGCAGGCGATGCAGCTGTCATTCTTCACCATCCTGCCCTCGATCCTGCTCTCGGGCTTCATGTTCCCGTTCGCCGGCATGCCGGGCTGGGCGCAGGTCCTGGGCACGGGCGTGCCGGCGACGCATTTCCTGCGGGTGGTGCGGGCGGTGATGCTCAAAGGCGGGGATGTCGCCGATGTCAGCGGCGAGTTCGTGGCACTTGGCATCATTCTGGTGGTGATCGCCGGAGTAGCGATGCTGCGCTACCGGCAGACACTGGACTGACGAACGGGCACCTTAAGGCGCGCTCAAGATGCGGAGTTCCGTCGGCCAGGATGTTCAGAGGCACGGTCCTGGGCTCTCCTACCCCCCACCCTGCCCCTCCCCCGCAAGGGGGGGAGGTGATGAGGAGCCAGCGCTCAATTCGTTCGGATCAGTTGCCTAGCGCGGCCTGCATCTGGAGGACGAGCTTTTCGGTGTCCCAGTAGTTGGCGCGCAGCCAGGGCGCGGCAGCGTCGGCGGTGGCTTTGTCGGGTGCGACCCAGCCGATGCGGAGCGCCACGCAGTGGCGACCGGGCGTCTGGTTGAACATGTCTGCCATGGCCTCGAACACCGCCTTGGAGCGGCCATAGACGTTGGGGTTCTGGTCGGACCAACGGGTGTAAGGGTCGGCCCAGTCGGACGAGGGAATGACGACGCGGCGGATGCCGAAGCGGTCGCAGGCGGCCAGCAGGCGGGCGGTGTCGACGACGGCCTGCCAGTGCACGGCGTCGGGATCGCCGACATTGGCGCTGGTGGCAACGTGGATGACGCCATCGGCCTTTTCGAAGGCGGCACGGACGTCGGGAGCGTCATAGTCGATGTCGGAGAGCGACGTGACGATGTCGGCGCCGGGAACGCGGTCGATGCCAATAGCGCCGGGGAACACCGGCATCAGCCGGCGACCGATATTGCCCATGGAGCCGAGGATGATAACCGTCATGGGGTCAGTCCTAGCATCTGGTCCTGCAGCAGGCGCAGGGCGTGGAGACGAGTGGTGGCGTCGGGCGCGGCGTTGGTGCGGGTGAGCAGTTCGCCCTTTTTCACCGGCGCGACGACGCGGCCGCCTTCGAGCAGGCCGACCGGCACGGCACCGGCAGCGCGGGCGTCGCCGACCTGCATGATGTAGCTGCGGTAGCAGGTCTCGCCGATGGCATCGAAGGTTTCGCCGACGGCGAGATCGCGCTTGGCGACGGCGCAGACTTCGGCCACGGGATTATCCAGCGGCACCATGTCGGGCTTGCCGTAGAGCATGATGCGTGCGGCGGTCAGCGGCACTTCGAGCGAGGTCAGGTGGTAGGGGCGGAAGAAGGCGTAGTAGGGCCCGACACCGACATGAAGGTCGTCCATGCGCTCGATGATGCGCGGATGTTCGGCCTCGACAATGACGAAGACGCCCGGCGCCACGCCCTTGCCGACGGTGAAATCGACGACGCCCTTGCGGTTCAGAATGCCGCCGTCGGCCTTGGGGATCAGCACCTTGACCATGTCGTCGCGGTCAGCCTTGGGGCCGTGCATGCCGGGGACATCGGGGATGAGCCCGGTGGCATTGGCGATGCAGGCCATCTCGACCATGGTCTTGGAGCCATCGACGAACTCGACCAGCATGCGCGGGTTCATGTTCCGGCGAATGGCTTCCTCGCGGTAGTCGTCGGGCACGGCGTAGTGGTTGAGCGGGTTATTCTTGCCTTTGCCGGCCGAAACGATGCGGTAGCCAAGCGCCGAGGCGAACTCGATCAGTTCCATGCAGCTCGAGGGTTCGTCACCGGCGCCTACCGAATAGACGACGCCAAGGCGGTCGGCCTGGCGCTTGAGATAGGGGCCGATGGTGACGTCTGCCTCGACGTTCATCATCACTAGGTGCTTGCCATGCTCCATGGCCATCAGGTCAAAGTCGGCGGCGACGCCCGGCTTGCCGGTAGCATCGATGACGACATCGATCTGCGGGGTGGTGACCAGGGTTTCAGCCGAACAGATGGCGAGCTTGCCCAGTTCGAGCGCGGCAGAGACCTTCGAGGGCGTATCGGCTTCGGCGGCGCGACTATCGTCGCCATAGGCGATGGTCAGCGCGTCGCGCACGGTCTGCGGACGGCGCGTAGCGACAGCGACAATCTCGATGCCGCGCATCAGGGCGCCTTGGGTGACGAGGTCGGTGCCCATTTCGCCCGAACCGATGACGCCAACGCGGATCGGCTTGCCGGATTCAGCGCGAGCGGCCAGATCTCGGGCGATTCCGGTCAGGTGGACATTGGTCAGCGGGCTGGCGGGGACGAGGGTTTTCATGCGGCTGCTCTAGCATCACCGCCTTGCCTTGGGAACCGGCTCGGGGTGATTGTGTTGGGGGCTCGGTGACCGAGTGGAGGGCATATGAGCGAACAAGTCCAGATCAGTATCGAAGGCCGGATGGGGGTGATCGCGCTCAACCGGCCCGAGGCGATCAATGCGCTGAACCTCGAAATGATCGAGGCGATCCGGGCGAGGTTGACGCTTTGGGCCGAGGATGGCGCGATCAAGGCGGTGCTGTTCGAAGGGCGTGGCAGCAAGGGGTTTTGCGCCGGCGGCGACGTGCGGGCGGTGCGGGCAGCGGTCCTGAGCGACAACCACGCCGGGGCCGACGCGTTCTTTGTGAGCGAGTATGCGATGAACGGGCAGATTGCCTGTTACCCCAAGCCGGTGGTGGCAATCACCCATGGGGTGGTAATGGGCGGCGGGCTGGGGATTGCCGGGCACGCCCGCTACCGGTTCACGACGCCGGAGGCGCGGTTTGCCATGCCGGAGGCGGCAATCGGCTTTTTCTGCGATGTCGGGGTGAATGCGATCCTCAGCCGCTCGCCGCTGCATCGGGCGCTGCTGTTCGAACTCAGCGGCGTGCCCGTGGGGGCGGCTGATGCGCTGGCGCTGGGGCTGACCGATTGCGCCATTCTGCCGGAACGGCTGGCGGAGGTGCGCCGGCTGATCGTAGGGGCAGCCGACAGTTCGAATGTGGATGCGGCGCTGACCGGCATCATGGAGGCCGAATCCATTCAGGCCGGAGAACGGACGTTCTGCGATCTCGCCGATCGGCTCGAGGGAGCGCTGGCGCGGCATGAGGTCAGCGATATTGCGGCAGCAATCGAAGAATCAGGGCTGGCGGCAGAGCTGCTCAGCGTGCTGCGGTCGCGCTCGCCCACCAGCCAGGAAGCGATCCTGCGCAGTCATTTGGCGGCGCGTCGTGCGGCTTCAATCGACGATGTGCTGCAGATGGACCTCAAATTGTCCCATCTTCTGATCAGGCAGCCTGATTTCGCCGAAGGAGTGCGGGCGGTGCTGGTCGATAAAGACCACAAGCCCAAGTGGCATTTGCAAGTACCCAAACAAGAAATTGCCAGCGCGATTGCAGTTTGAAGCGCTCACATTTTGTCCCAATTAGTACTTCTTAAACCGTTCCTGTGGAAACTGCCTGTCGGGAAACCTTCCCAAGGGGCAGCCATTTCATGGCCGAAACGCGTAGCACAACCATCGCCCTACCGGCGATTGTAGATCTCGACGCTCTCGACACGGTGCGGGACAAACTCATCGATGCGGTCGAAAGCGGCCCCATCGAGGTCGATGCCAGTGGCGTCGAGAGAGTGTCCACCAATGCGCTCGTCATGTTGATCAGCGCCGGTGAAACCGCCCGCCGCAACAATTTCGAATTTCACCTCGCCGGGGCAAGCCAGCCCATGCTTTCGGCCATCGACCGGTTGGGCTTTGGCTCAAGCTTTTCCGGCATGATGAAAGGATAAGACAAAGATGCGCGTTCTGACTGTCGACGATTCCCGCACTATCCTCGCGATGCTGCACCATACCCTCAGCAACGCCGGGTTCGAGGTGCTGCAGGCCGAGGATGGCCAGAAGGGCCTCGATGTTCTCAAGACCGAGAGCGTGGACGTGGTGATTACCGACATCAACATGCCGGTCATGGACGGCATCGAGTTCATCAAGAATGTCCGCGCTTCGGGGCTCTACAACAGCCTGCCGATCCTGATCCTGACCACCGAGACCAGCCAGGACAAGCGCGACCAGGGACGTTCGGCCGGCGGGACCGGCTGGATCGTCAAGCCGTTCGACCCGGAAAAGCTGATCAGCGTCATCCACCGCGTCGTCCACTAACTTCCCCAGAAGGGTCAGCCCGAGCGGCACCATGAGCGATCTCGACGACTTCAAAGCTACCTACTTCGACGAGTGTTCCGAACTTCTGCTCGAGCTCGAAGAACAGTTTGCCGCCATCGAGGATGGCGATCGCTCCAGTGACCGCCTCAATGCGGTGTTCCGTGCCATCCACTCGATCAAGGGTGGTGGTGGCGCGTTTGGATTCCAGTCTCTGGTGGGCTTTGCGCATGCTTACGAGACGTTGCTCGACCACGTTCGCGATGGCCGGGTGGAACTGTCCGAGCACACCACCGCGCTCTGCATCAAATCCAACGACATTGTCGCCGACTTCATCGCGGCGGCTCGTGAGGGAACGGAACTTGCTCCCGACTACGGCGCCGACGAGAAGGCGCAGTTCGACGCGCTGACCCGCGGCGAAGTGCCCGAAGGCGAAGAGGGCGGCGAGCATATCGAAGAATTCGACATCGACTTCACGCCGGTGATGGTCAAGATCGCCGACGACGTCGAGCCGGCCCCGGCCGCCGATGGTGATGATTCCTTTGCGGCAGCGCCGCTGGTGGTCGAGCCAGGCCACTGGGAAATCAAGTTTACCCCGCATAGCGAACTCTATGCCCGCGCCAACGATCCGCTGCTGCTGTTCCGCGAACTCGCCGGTCTGGGCGAGATCCAGGTGCGCGCGGTGTTCGAGGATGTGCCGCCGCTGGCCGATTTCGAGCCCTTCGGCGTCTATTGCGCCTGGGAAATCAGCCTGCAGTCACCCACGGTAACCGAAGCGACAATCGCTGAGGTATTTGAGTTCGTGGACGGCAATTGCGACCTGTCGATCGCGCAGCTGACCAGCACTCCGGCCGCTGCCGGTGCGGCTCCGGCAAAGGCCGCCGAGCCGGCCGAAGATGCAGAGCCCGCGCCGAGCTTTGCCGACCTCGCTGCCTCGATTGTACCGACACCGCGTCCGGCTCCGGTTGCCGCGGCGCCCAAGCCGCCGGCGCTCAAGGCCGTGCCGGCCGATGACGACCATGGCGACGACCGTCGCTCGGGTCCGGATGATCGCCGCAACGGCGTGCAGTCGATCCGCGTCGACCTCGACAAGATCGACCGCGTGGTCAACATGGTGGGCGAACTGGTCATCACCCAGTCCATGCTCACCCAGCAGATGGATGAAGTGCTGCGGGCGCGGTACCAGGAACTGGTGCGTGGCCTCGAAGTGCTGGCGCAGACGACGCGCGGCCTGCAGGACTCGGTGATGGCAATCCGCGCCCAGCCGGTCAAGTCGGTGTTCAGCCGCATGCCGCGCCTGATGCGCGAACTGGCCACCAAGACGGGCAAGAAGATCAAGCTCGAGACGATCGGTGAGAACACCGAAATCGACAAGACGATCATCGAGCAGCTCTCCGATCCGCTGACGCACATGATCCGCAACTCGGCTGACCATGGCATCGAGACGCCGGAAAAGCGCCGTGCCGCGGGCAAGAACGAGACCGGTACGATCCGGCTCTCGGCCGAGCAGGCGGGCGGCAATATTCTGATCATCGTGGAAGACGACGGCGCCGGCATCAACCGCGACCGCGTGTTGCAGGTGGCGCGCGACCGTATGGTGGTTGGCCCCGATCAGCAGCTCACCGAAGAGCAGATCGACCAGCTTATCTTCGCGCCGGGCTTTTCGACGGCCTCGGAAGTCTCCGACATCTCGGGGCGCGGCGTCGGCATGGACGTGGTGCTTTCCAACATCAAGAAGATTGGCGGCTCGGTGCACGTCAAGAGCTGGACCGGCAAGGGGACGCGCATGACGCTCCGCCTGCCGCTGACGCTCGCCGTGCTCGACGTGATGCTGGTCAAGGTTGCGGCCTCGCCCTACGTCATTCCGCTCAGCTCGATCGTGGAAACCATCCAGTGCTCGCGCGCCAACTTCTCGCGCATGCCGACCGGCAACCAGGTGCTGCAGGTGCGTGGCGAGTACGTACAGGTGGTGGATCTTGCTTCGCGCTTCCGCATGCAGACCGAAGCGACCGACGAAAGCCGGTTCGTGGTGCTTTGCGAAGCGGAAGGCGGCGTGAAGGTGGCGCTGATCGTGGATGATATCATCGGCCAGCAGCAGGTCGTCATCAAGAGTCTCGAAGAGAACTTCCAGTCGATCGACGGCATTGCCGGCGGCACCATTCTCGGAGACGGCAATGTTGCCCTCATCGTGGACGTGCAGGGCCTGAAGTCGACGATTGCTCACAAGAGCGCCGCGTAAAGTCTGGCGTAGGAAAGGCTAGTAACACTCATGGAAAACCTCGGTTTCAAGGACGAGACCTCGGGCTCCGCGGCGGCTCTGGCTGCTGCCAACTCGCTGCAGCTGATTGCGTTCTCGATCGGTGAGCAGACCTATGGCGTGGAAATCACCACGGTGCGCGAAATCCGCGCCTGGAACGGTGCGACCCCGCTGCCCAATACGCGCGAGTTCGTGCGCGGCGTGATCAACCTGCGCGGCACCATCGTGCCGATCTTCGACCTGCGCGCCCGCTTTGGCGAAGGCGTGACCTCGCCGACCAAGAACCACGTCGTGGTGGTGATGTCGGTGGGCGACAAGTGGGTGGGCATCCTGGTCGACGCGGTGAGCGACATTCTGACCGTCTCCAAGGACGAGATTCACAACGTGCCGAGGCAACTCGATCGATACCGAACTGCTCAATGGTATCGTGACACATGAGAGCCGGATGGTCGGCCTGATCGATCTTTATGCGGTGGTTGCGGGCGCCAAGCTCGACAGCTAACGCGCAATCCCATCGACGAAACAAGGCGCCCATTGTGGCGCCTTTTTTGTTCCAATTCTCGGTAAGAGGGCGCTCGTCGGGGTGCTCGGCTGCGCTGCCCCGGACCACCCCGAAAGGGTGTTGGACACGTGCAAAAGCCGCGCTGCAACCCGAGGGTTGCGGGCGCGGCCGAGACCGTCGGGGAGTTGGCTAGAACAGCTCGGCTTCGCCGTGCACGCCGTGGGCGGCCGAGCCGGAAAGTGCCGGGAGACGCAGTTCATCGAGCACGAGCGACGCCCAGATCTGGTCCCACACGTCCTTGGGGGCATCGGGGGCGAGCAGGGCAAACTGGCGCACCGCAAGCGCCATATTCTGGCAGCGCTGGGCGATTCGATCCTGTCCCTGGAGGGACGAAATGATCATGGAGACCGCCTCTTTCTTGGCCGCCTCAAAGGACAGATTCTTGTCCGCTAGAACTTCCAAGGCCAGGGTGATTCCTTCAACCATTTCTGCTGACTGGCGAGCGGTCTCATCAAGTTCGCGCGCAAGTTTTTGAAGTGACATCGACACTCTACCCCTGAAAAAGCCCGACAAACCTAGCCTGCAAATCCTGAATGGCGTGTTGCCATGCCTAGGGGCGACATAAACCTTCGCGCTTTTGGTTAGCGCTTCACTAACGATTTGATGGTTAAGGTGGAGCACTTCAGGCTCAGAGGCTTCTCCCTAAATGGCGACACCGAGTTCCCTTCCTCCCGAGTTCGATCGCGGGGTGGTCACGACAGTCCACCAGGGTGATTGTCTGGTCTCAGGGGACACCGAACTGACGTTCTCGACGGTGCTGGGGAGCTGCATTTCCGCCTGCGTGCGCGACCGCGCTGCCAATATCGGCGGGATGAACCACTTCCTTCTGGCGGAGCAGTCGGGTTCGGCCAAGGATCGCTACGGCGCCTCGGCACGCTATGGCGCATTCGCCATGGAACAGTTGATCAACAAGGTGCTCAGCAAGGGCAGTGGCCGCAAGCAGAACCTCGAGATCAAGGTGTTCGGCGGCGGCAAGATCAACGCGGCGCTCGACGATGTCGGGGCCAAGAACATCGAGTTCGTGCGCAGCTTCCTTGCCGACGAAGGCTATACACTCGACGGCTCCGACCTGGGTGGCATGTTCGCGCGACGAGTGCTGTTCAAGCCGGCCACCGGACGCGCTTTCGTGAAGCGACTCGACAACGCGACCGGGGCCAACGTGGCGAAGGAAGAGCTGCGCATTGTGGCAAAGCCGGTGGTCAAGCCGCCGGTGGACGATATCGAATTGTTCTAGACGGTTGCTTGGACCGGCGGGCAGTCGGCCGGGTCGTTAGCAAACTGTTACCAAAGACGGTCCAAGTAGACGTTTGGTTAACCATTGAACGTCTAGTGTCCGGTGCATGACCGGTCGCTTTGCCTTTGGACGTCTGCCACCATGTCCCGTGCGCGCCTAGCGCTGCTTGCCAATATCTGCTGGATCGCGGCTGTCGCGATCGCAGCCGGTGGCTTTTGGGCATGGGGTGCTGGACCCCTGGCGATGATTGTCGCCGGCGGCGCGTTCGCCACATCTATGCTCATGACATCGGTGTTGGGACTCGTCACTGAAGCAAGGCAGCGTAAGCGGCTGGCGACACTTGGCCAGGCCGTGGGTGCGGCGCGCGACGGCGAACCGACCAGCCTTGAAGCGATCGTACGCAATCTCTGCACGCGGCTCGATCGCGCCAACCAGTTCAAGGTCGCCTTCACCACGCTCAAGCATCCGGCGTTGCTGCTTTCCGCAGAGGGCGAGATCCTCGCGGTGACGCAGGGTGTGCTGGGGTTTGAAGGGCGTGCGCTCGAGGGGCAGTCGGCGGCCGTACTGTTCGGCCCAGACTTCCTGCATGGTGGGGGTCTCGCGGAAGAGTGCCTCGTCACTCTCGGCGAGACGCGCTTCGTGATGCGGCAGCGGAGCATGGGCGGCGGGCGCATGCTGCTCGAACTGACGCCCTCCGGCCAGTTCATCGCCGATGACGACTTCGACGCCTTTGCGGCAGCGCTTGAAAGCGGGCAGACGTCGTTCCGTTTCGACGCGCGAGCAGTGCAGAAATCGGCCCCTCTGCAGGCGTTGCAGAGAGGGCTTGAGAGCTTCGACACCGGGGCGCGCGCCATGGCACAGATGCTGGCCGGCGAACTGGTCGATGCGGTGTATCTGGCCTCCAATACCGGCTTTGCGCCGCAGGTTCGGCAGTTGCACGACACGCTCTATGCCATTCTCGAGGAGCGCGACGAGCTTGCCGCTGAGCGGGACCGGCTGGCGGCCAAAATGCAGGCCGTGCTCAACGCCATCGATCGGTATCGCGAGACGGTGACGGTGATGGCCGAATATGCCGACAAGAGCCGCGCGGGCCTGGCGGCGGCGAGTGAGTCGATCGAGAAGGGCCGCGGCCGAGCCAAGGCGGTGCGCGATCTCGAGCAACAGGCGAAGGTGATGGCGACCGATGCTGGGTTGGCGGCGCGTCGCACCGAGATGGCGGTCGAGGAGGTGGATTCGACCACCACGCAGATCGACAAGATGATGGCGGCCATCGAGGACGTCAGCTTCCGGACCAATCTGCTTGCGCTAAATGCCGCAGTGGAAGCCGCGCGGGCTGGCGAGAAGGGGGCGGGCTTTGCGGTGGTGGCCGACGAAGTGCGCACCCTGGCGCAAACAACCCAGAAGACTGCAAGGGAAATCAGACAGTTGGTGACCTCCAGCCGCAATCAATCGGTCACCAGCCTGGCGGAGTCGGACAAGCTTAAAAAAATTCTCTCAGATTTGGGCGATCATTTAGAGAATCTAAGCAATGAAACCGACATGATCGCAGGTGCACTGGACGAAGGCAGCGGCGCCATCACCCGGCTCGACACCGATGTCGATGCCCTGGGACATGAGGCAGAGCGAGCTTTGTTGCTTCCGGTGCGCAGAAGATCGGCCTGAGCATCCCGCTCGGCCGGAGACGGCAAACGGGGTAGCAAGAATGGAACAGGGCGAAATTGCCCTCAGCGATCGTGAGTTCGCCCGGGTCAAGGCGCGCGTCTATGCGCAGGCCGGCATCTCACTGAGCGACGCCAAGCGCACACTGGTGGTGTCGCGGCTCTCCAAGGTCGTTCGGCAACTGCGGCTCGACTCGTTCGACGCCTATATCGATTATCTGGAGCGGGGCGGTTCGGAGAAGGACTCGCAGGATTTCGTCAATTCGCTGACGACCAACCTGACGCGGTTCTATCGCGAGGATCATCACTTCGATCATCTGATCAGCTATGTCGGTCAGTTGATGGAGCGCCGGCCGCGGGTTGGCCCGGATGGCAAGCCCAAGTTGCGCATCTGGTCGGCGGGCTGCTCGACCGGGCAGGAGCCATACACTATCGGCATGTGCCTGCTGCAGGCACACCCTGATCTCAAGCGCTGGGACTTCAAGATCCTGGCGACCGATATCGACACCAACGTGCTGGCCAAGGCCGCGACCGGAGTCTATCCCGAAAGCGAGCTAGGTGATCTCAGCCCGGAACGGGCGCGCGTCTTTGAACGCGTCGCCGGCGGTGAAATCCGCATCCCGATGCCGGTACGCTCGCTGATCTCGTTCAAGCCGCTCAACCTGATGTTGCCGACCTGGCCGTTCAAGGGCCCGTTCGACGCCATCTTCTGCCGCAACGTGGCGATCTATTTCGACAAACCGACCCAGGGCGAGCTGTTCAGCAAGCTGGGCAAGATGCTGGTACCCGACGGGTTCCTCTACATCGGCCACTCGGAGAATGTCGGCAGCGGTGGCGAAGGCTTCCGACTGGTCGGCAAGACCATCTACCAAACCAAATTGACCCAGAAGACGAGAGACGCCGCATGATCAAGGTCCTGATCGTTGACGATTCCGCACTCATCCGCGAGGTGCTTTCGCGCACGCTCGGCAAGGATGGGGACATCCTGGTCGTCGGCACTGCCGAGGATCCGCTCGAGGCGCGTGAGAAAGTCAAAACTCTCAACCCCGACGTCGTGACCCTCGACATCGAAATGCCCAACATGAACGGGCTGCAGTTCCTGGAAAAGCTGATGCGCCTGCATCCGCTGCCGGTGGTGATGGTCTCGACCCTGACCACCAAGGGCGCCAGCGAAACGCTGCTGGCTCTCGAACTGGGTGCGGTCGACTTCGTGGCCAAGCCGAGCGCGACGCTCTCGGGTGGGCTCGAGGCGTTCGGCGAGAACCTGCGCCAGAAGGTGCGGGCTGCGGCAAATTCGGACGTCAAGTCGCGCTCGATGCGGGCGACGGCTCCGGTGGTTGCCGTGCGCACCGCCGCCGCGCCGCGTGGCTCGCTGATTGCGATCGGTGCATCGACCGGTGGCGTCGAAGCCATCCGCGTCGTGCTCTCGACCATGCCGCTCGATTGCCCGCCGATCGTGATTGCCCAGCACATGCCGGAAGGCTTTACGTCGCGCTTTGCGCAGCGGCTCAACGACACCATTGAACTCAAGGTGCTGGAAGCCGAGGACCGCATGGTGCTCGAGAACGGTCACGCCTATGTCGCCAAGGGTGATTACCATCTGCGTGTCGAGCGCAGCTCGGGCCAGCTCAAGTGCCGGCTGACGCAGGACGAGCTGACTTCGGGCCATCGTCCGAGCGTGGACGTGCTGTTCGAGTCGGTGGCCAAGCAGGTCGGTCCGATGGCTGTTGGCGCGATCCTGACGGGCATGGGCAAGGATGGCGCGCGCGGCCTCAAGATGATGCGTGAGGCCGGTGCCTATACGGTGGGGCAGAGCCAGTCGTCGGCGCTGGTCTATGGCATGCCGCGTGTGGCGTTCGAAATCGGGGCTGTGATCGAGCAGGCGCCGGTCGAACAGATCACCGCACGGCTCGCCAACGCCCTCACCCGGATCAAGAGTGCCGCGTAAAGCGCGGCATGATTGATAGATTCGTAACGGTTTTTGCCTAGGGTCGTATCTTGTGCGCGACCCTCGTTTTGTCGGGCAGCTAGAAGGCGAAGAATAACTATGCCGAAGGCAAGTGCAGTCAATGTCCTGATTGTCGATGACCAGCAGTCGATGCGGGGCATCTGCAAATACATCCTTACGCAGCTTGGCTTCACCAATATCATCGAGGCCAAGAGCGGTCGTGATGCGTTGGGTAAGCTGGAAAAGAGCAATGTCGATCTGATCATTTCCGACTGGAACATGGACGATATCGACGGACTTACGCTGCTCAAGGTCATCCGCAAGCATCCCAAGACCCAGGCGATGCCATTCATCATGGCCACGGGCCGCTCCGACAAGGAGCAGGTCAAAGAGGCGATCTCTTGCGGCGTCAACAACTACATCATCAAGCCGTTTGATGCGTCGACGATGAAGAAGCGAATCGAAGCCGTGATCGGAGCGCTGAGCTAGCGCACTCTAAACTCTGACGGCTGGTGTGGCGGCATCGAACCAATCGGTTCGGTGCCGTTGTCTTTTTCTGGTCACGGCAGATCCAGCCATCCTTTTGATACTGAATAGTTTTCAGCCTATTTGAAGAACGTCTGTGTAGTCGGGGCCAGATTGTGCTTAACGGGAAAGTAATCGGCTCAATTCACACTCCGGTTATCCATTGCGTGTCCCTCCGCTGCACATCAGCCCCGGTACGGACGACCCTGACTGGAGGAGTTAGGTCTTGAAGGTCTTCCCGCAACTTCACCTTGCCCTAAAGCTGCCGCTCATCCTGGTGCTGTCAGCCGCACTCGCCAGTGGTGGCGTTGGTCTTGCCAGCTACATGATTGCCAGTGACACCGTGATATCGTTGACCCAAGACCGACTGGTCAGTGCGGCTGACGAGCGGGCGGCGGAGTTGCGCACCTACCTGGAGACGATCGAGGACGACTTGCTTGCGCATGCGGGCGAGAGCGCCGCCGTTGCCATTCGCGATTTCGGCATCAACTGGGGGCAGATCAAGGAAGGCGATCCGGCCACGCTGCTGCGCCAGGCCTATGTGACCGACAATCCGTTTCCGGCCGGCGAGCGCATCAAGCTCGACGCCGCCGAGGGCAAGTTCAACTACAACTTCACGCACGGCAAGATCCACCCGGGCTACCGGATGCTGATCGAGCAGCGCGGCTACTACGACGTGTTTCTCTTCGATCTCAAAGGCAACCTGCTCTACACGGCGTTCAAGGAAGACGATTTCGGCAACAACTTCGCCGAGGGCGGCGGGCCGTATGCCGATACGGGCCTGGGTCGTGTGTTCCGTGCCGCTGCGGCAATGGAGACACCGGGTGAGACCGTAGTCTCCGACCTCGAGGGCTATGCGCCCAGCAATGGCGTCCCTGCATTCTTTGCGGCGACGCCGGTATTCGATACGCGCGGCAAGAAGTTCGGCGTCGTCGCTTACCAACTGCCGATCGACAAGTTCAACTCGATCCTGGATGAAACGCGCGGCGTGGGTGAGACCGGCGAGGTCTTTCTGGTCGGGTCCGACGGGTTGCGCCGTAATGACAGCCGCCACTCGCAGGAAAACGACACCCTGAAAGTCAAGTTCGACAGCCCGCTGGTCGCCCAGGCCCTGGCCGGGCAGAAACCGATTGGCATGGGCACCAATGAACAGGGCGACCCGACTATCCTGGTGGGTGAGCCCGTCGACCTGCATGGGCTCGATTGGGCCATCATGGCCGAACAGGAGCTCAACGAGGCGCAGCTGCCCGTCACCAACATCCGCAATGCCATGCTGGGCGTCGCCGGATTGCTGCTGGCGATTGCGGCGGTGGCCGGCGTGCTGATTTCGCGCAGCATCACCAAGCCGATCGGGCGGCTCACCGACGTCATGTCGCAGCTGGCGTCGGGAAACCTAGCGGCCGAAGTGGTGGGCGCCAAACGTGCGGACGAGCTTGGCGCGATGGCCCGGGCTGTCGAAGTGTTCAAGCAGAACGCAATCCAGGTCACCGAGATGACCGAAGGCGAGCGGGCTGCGTCCGACCAGCGACGCGCCGACCGCGCCAAGATGATGCAGGACCTGCAGCGGGCGTTCGGCAAGGTGGTCGATGCAGCCATCGGCGGCGACTTCTCGCAGCGGGTTGAGGCGCAGTTCCCGGACGACGAACTCAACACCCTGGCACGCAGCGTCAACGAGTTGGTGGCGACCGTGGATCGGGGCGTCTCCGAGACGGGCGACGTGCTGGCTGCACTGGCGCAGACCGACCTGACGCAGCGCGTCTCCGGCGAGTATTCCGGCGCCTTCCAACGGCTCAAAGAGGACACCAATGCGGTGGCCGAGCGACTGGGTGAAATCGTCAGCCAGTTGCGCGAAACGTCCGGCTCGCTGCGAACTGCGACGGGAGAGATCCTGTCGGGCGCCAACGATCTTTCGGAACGCACCACCAAGCAGGCGGCAACGATCGAAGAGACGTCGGCAGCGATGGAACAGCTCGCCACCACCGTGCTCTCGAATGCGCAAAAGGCCGAAGAAGCGGCAAGTGTTGCGGGGACCGTGACCAAGACCGCTGAAGACAGTGGCCAGGTGATGCACAAGGCGACCGAGGCGATGGAACGCATCACCTCCTCGTCGGCCAAGATCTCCAACATTATCGGGTTGATCGACGACATCGCCTTCCAGACCAATCTCCTGGCGCTCAACGCCTCGGTGGAAGCGGCTCGCGCCGGTGAAGCCGGCAAGGGTTTTGCCGTGGTTGCCGTGGAAGTCCGCCGTCTGGCGCAGTCGGCAGCGGAAGCCTCGGCCGAGGTGAAGGCGCTGATCGAGCAATCGGGCACTGAAGTCGCGGGGGGATCGCGGCTGGTCGCAGAAGCGGCCACCAAGATCGAGTCCATGCTGATGGCAGCCCGCTCCTCCAGCGAGCTGATGACGGGCATCATGCGCGACAGCCGGGCGCAGGCGACCGCCATCGAAGAGGTCAATTCGGCGGTGCGGCAGATGGATGAGATGATCCAGCACAATGCCGCGCTGGTGGAAGAGACCAATGCGGCCATCGAGCAGACCGAAGCGCAGGCTGCTGATCTCGACAAGATCGTCGAAGTGTTCAAGGTCACGCACAGCGCCAGCGATGCGCCGCGGAGCGGTATCCGGGGTGTGCAGGACCGGATCAAGAGTGCGGCCCAGGCCTTGCTGCGTCGAGGCAATGCGGCCTGACGCTGGCTGCAGTCGGTGGTTACAGGGGGCGTCACGTGACGCCCCTTATGTCTTGATGAACCTGAGTAGATACACGCGACCGGCTGCTTCCGGGCGACGTTACCCAGCAAAACCACGAGCAAATTTGGACCAGATTAAGGGCTCATAAAGCCATTCTGGCCATAATTGTTTCCGGAAAGACGGAATCGTGCTCAGCGCGTCTCCGGCCTTCTCGAGAAGGTAGTTGGTAGCGAAAATGACATCGTTACCGGGACCATCTGCCCCACATCGCGGCGTTCTGGCATTCCCTGGCCAGACATCTCTGCCGGCTGAATGGAGAACACATGCTGCGCCTGCTCAACTCAAAGATCGGTTTTCGCCTGTTCGGCGTGCTGATCCTGTTCGCCCTCGGCTTTGCCGGGATCGTGACCTACCAGCTCATGAACCTTCGGACCAATCTGGAGGACTTCAAGAAGACCGAGCTGCAGAGCGTCGTGCAGTCAGCTGTGTCGATCATCGCCAGCTTTGAAGCGCGGGCTGCCAGCGGCGAAATGACTGTCGAGCAGGCACAGACGGAAGCGATGAACGCGGTACGCGCCATCCGCTACCAGGGGAACGAATATCTGTTCATCGACAACTACAACTACGTCAACGTGATGCACTCGCTGCAGCCCGAAAAGGAAGGCAGCGACCGCGAGGAGATCAAGGATCCGAACGGCAAGCTGTACATGAAGGAATTGGTCGACATGACCAAGGCCAACGGCTCGCACTATGTGACCTACGCCTGGAAGAGCCCTGAGGGGCAGTTCTTCGACAAGATCAGCTATGCGCAGGCCTTCGCGCCTTGGGAGTGGACCGTCGCATCCGGCGTGCTGTTCACGACGGTGAACTCGATCTTCATGGAGTCAGCAATAACGAGCGCCGGCATTTCGGCCGCGATCGTGCTGGTGCTGCTGACACTCGGATTCTTCATCGTCCAGTCGATCTCCAAGCCGATCACCAAGCTCACCGGTGACATGGGCGAGATCGCCAATGCGAATTACGACGTCGTGCCGACCGGCATGAAGCGCCCCGACGAGATCGGCAACATGGCGCGTGCGGTGGAAGTGTTCCGTGAGAACGGGATGCGGATCGCGTCGATGACGGAAGAGGAAAAGGCTGCCGAAGTGCGGCGCCAGCGCGATCGCAGCGACATGATGCGCTCGCTGCAGGAAGCGTTTGGCGACGTGGTGGGGGCGGCGCTCAAGGGCGACTTCTCGCGCCGTATCGACAAGCAGTTTGCCGATGCCGAGCTCAACAGCCTTGCGACCAACATCAACGACCTGATGAAGACCGTGGACGGCTCGATCTCCGAGACCGGCCAGGTGCTGTCGGCGCTCTCCAAGCTCGACCTCACCATGCGCATGCACGGCGACTATGATGGTGCGCTCAAGCGCCTCAAGGACGATACCAATGCGGTGGGCGATGAGCTGACCCAGGTGGTCATGACCTGCAGGAGACCTCGCGTTCGCTGAAGACGGCGACCGGTGAGATCCTGTCGGGCGCCAACGATCTCTCGGAACGCACCACCAAGCAGGCGGCGACGATCGAAGAGACCTCGGCGACCATGGAGCAGCTGGCGGCCACCGTGATCGAGAACGCCAAGCGTGCCGAAGAGGCTAGCGTGAACGCGGCGGGTGTCTCCAATACCGCTGAAGAAGGCGGTCATGTGATGCAGCAGGCGACGGAAGCCATGCAGCGCATCACGACGTCGTCGGGCAAGATCTCCAACATCATCGG
>JACDQI010000070.1 GCA_015657675.1 Devosia sp. | reverse complement strand
GGAAGAATGATGATGGGCACGATCGGGACAGTTTCACCGGCCCACACCTCCCCCCTTGCGGGGGAGGCTGGGTGGGGGGTGGGAGAGCTGCGGACGCTGGGGCGGCCCTCTGACCCTGCCGCAACGTCGCCGGCTCTCGTACCCCCTCCCCTGTCCCCTCCCCGCAAGGGGGAGGGTGACCTGACTGCGGCATCCCGCGTGGGAGTGCGCCATGCTCGGTAGGACCGCACAGAACCTCTTCTGGCTCAGCCGCTATGTGGAGCGGGCCGAGAACATGGCCCGTCTCTTGGAAGTCGGCTACCGTATGAGCCTGACCTCGCGGCGCGAAGGCGGGGCGAGCGAGCATCTGGTTTCCATGATGCAGGCGGCAGAAGTCGACGAGGAATTCGCCAAGGCTCATGACGTCGCCGACGTGGCGTCGGTCAGCCACTTCATGATGTTCGACGAATCCAACATGTCCTCAGTGCGCTCATGCCTCCTGGCGGCGCGCACCAATGCCCGATCGGTGCGCACGGCGCTGACCAGCGAAGTGTGGGAAACCATCAACTCGGCATGGCTCGAGTTCTCGCAGATCCGGCCGCGTGACGTGCATGGCGGGCGGCTGCAGGAACTGCTCAACTGGGTCAAGAATGTCAGCCAACAGTTCAGGGGCGCCCTGCTCTCGACCATCCTGCGCGACGACGGCTATGCCTTTTCGACCATTGGCGGCTATGTCGAGCGGGCCGACAACACGGCACGCATTCTCGACATGAAGTACTATGTGCTGCTGCCGCGGGCGACGCTGGTGGGCGGGGATGTCGATATCCAGCAATGGACCTTGATCCTGCGCGCGGCATCGGCGCACCGCAGCTACCGGCACGTCTACCATGACCGGTTCCGGGCGCGGAACATTGCCGACTACCTGATCCTCAGGCCGGAAATGCCGCGCTCGCTGACCTTCTGCTTTTCCCACATCACCCGCACCCTCGACATGCTCGAGGGGATGTATGGCGCGCGCCTGCCCTGCCACGAGGCGGCGGCCGATGCGCAATCCATGCTCGAGGGCAACAACATGGACAAGATCTTTGCCCATGGCCTGCACGAGTTCCTGACCGAGTTCATCGCCCGCAACAACCGCGTCACCGAGACGCTGAGCGAAAGCTATAATTTCTACTGATGCAGATCGCCATCAAACACCAGATCCGTCTCGGCCTTGGCGAGGGCGTTGCCCGCGCCATCCAGCACCTTTTGCTGACGCCACAGACCAGCAGCGTGCAGACGGTGCGCGAGTGGCGACTGGAGGTCGACGGGCTCGACGACCCGACCGGCTTCCGCGACGCCTATGGCAACCGGGCGCACCTGGCCAGCCAGACCCGGCCGCCAGCCGAACTGGTCATCTCCGTCTCGGGCATGGTGGAAACACATGACCGGGCCGGCGTGGTTGGCAAGCTCACCGGCGATCCGGTGCCGGTGCTGTTCAAGCGCATGACGCCAGCGGTCAAGCCGATCGGCACCATCGTCAGCCGCTTCCGTTCGGCGCCCTCGACCGGCAAGGATCGCATCCCGCTGCTGCATGGGCTGATGGAGCGGGTGGGCGAGGTGCTGACGCGAGGCGAGCCTTCGCAAAGCCAGAGTCAAAGCCAGGACGGCAACGGGCAGAGCCAGAGCCAGGGGTCGACGACCGAAAAGGCAGCGCCGGTGGCGGCGGACTTTGCGCATGCGTTCATTGGCGCGGCACGATCGCTGGCCATTCCGGCGCGCTATGTCAGCGGCTACCTCGTGACAGACGACAGCGACAGCCCCGGGTTCCATGCCTGGGCGGAGGCCTGGGACGAGGGCCTGGGGTGGATCGGCTTTGATGCCATGCTCAATCTCTGCCCGAGCGAGCGGCATGTGCGCGTCGCCTCGGGGCTCGATGCGGTATCGGCCGCGCCGGTGCGATCGGTGCCGGTGGTGGGGACGCCGCAGGTCACCGACTTCAGCGTGGCCGGCCAGTAGGCCTTGCTATAGCCCGAGAATGTAGAGCCAGGCGCTGACCGTAAGCACCGAGAGCACGGTCGAGATCAGCACCGTGTTGGTGGCAACGTTGATGCCGCGATTGTAGTAGCTGGCAAACACATAGGCATTGATGCCCGATGGCATGGCAGCGAGCAGCACGCCGTAGCGGGCGAACTCGTGATCGACCTGCATGATGGGAACCATGATCACGTAGGCGATCAGGGGCTGCACGATGAGTTTGAGCGCCGACATGGTCAGCGACTGGGCCCAGTTCTCCGAGAGCTTGTATTCATTGAGCGCGCCGCCGAGGCCGAAGAGGGCCGCAGGCGTCACCGCTGCCGCCATCATGGCGATGAAGGCTTCGACCGGCTCGACCAGTTTCAGGCCCGAAATGTTGACCGCGGCGCCGAGCACGATGCCCCAGAGCAGCGGGTTGGAGACGATACGGATAAGGGCGACCCAGAGCGCCTTGTGCAGCGGCGCGCCGTCGCGACGCACCAGTTCCATCACCAGCATGCCCATGGTGATCAGCACTGAGGCGTGGAAGGCGATGATGGAAAAGGTCGTCGGCAGCGCCTCGGGGCCATAGGCGCGGGTCATGATCGGAATGCCGATCAGCACGGTGTTGGTGAACATGGCGGCAAAGCCGGAAGAGACGCCTTCGCCGGGGCGATTGCCGAAGAGTTTGACCGCAAGGATAGCGCCAATGGTGAACACCGAGACCGCGCCGACATAGAACGGGCCAATGACGGAGAAGTTGAAGGTCGCGGAGAAGTCGGCGGTCGCCAGCGCCTGGAACAGCAGGCACGGGGTGGCGAAGTTGTTGACGAACATCACCAACCCACGCACCCCCTCGGTGGGGAAGAGCTTGAAGCGCACAGCCAGATTGCCCAGCATCATGAGCGCAAAGACCGGCAGGATGACGTTGAGGATGGAGAGCATGGCGCGCCGGTGCGGGAAGGAGTTTTCCTAGTGCACCCTGGCCAGCGGCGGGTCAATGCTCCGATCGGAGGACGATAAAACGAAAGGAAATGAACGCGAAACGAACGCATTTCACTTGATGCGAACCTTCACTTCTTTGTACAGAGGGATTGGAGGAACGATTGTCCCAGCTCAGCGCGCGTCAGTCCGAGATCATGGCTCTGGCCCGACAGCACGGACACGTGCAGGTCGACGAACTTTCCGTCCTTTTCCACGTGACGCCACAGACAGTCCGCAAGGACGTCAACGAGCTTTGCGACCTCGGTCTCCTGGAGCGCCAGCATGGCGGCGCCAACCTGCCCTCGGGCGTGGTGAACTTTGCCTACGAGTCGCGGCGCCAGCAGGCGGCGGACGGCAAGAAGGCGATCGGCGAGGCGGCGGCCGCGCTGATCCCCGACGAAGCCTCGATCATCGTCAATATCGGCACCACGACCGAGCAGGTGGCGATGGCGTTGCGACGGCATCGCGGCATCCTGGTGGTCACCAACAACATCAATGTCGCCAATATCCTGCGGGCGACGCCGGAGATCGAAGTGGTGATCGCCGGGGGCGTGGTGCGGCATGCCGATGGCGGGGTGGTGGGCGAGGCGGCGGTGGATTTCATCCGACAATTCCGCGTCGACTACGCGGTGATCGGGGTCTCGGCCATCGATGCCGACGGCACGCTGCTCGACTATGATTTCCGCGAGGTGAAGGTGGCGCAGGCGATCATCGAAACAGCGCGCAAAACCATCCTCGTTTGCGACAACATGAAGTTCAGCCGCACCGCGCCGGTGCGGATCGGCCACCTCGAGCAGATCGATGTGCTCGTCACCGACATGTCGCCCCCCGACCCTATCGTTTCGATCTGCGCCGCCGCCGGCGTGCAGATCCAGATCGCAACCCCAGCAGCGAGTGTTTTGCCGTGACCACAGCCTCGAACTCCTACGACGTCTTCGTGATCGGCGGTGGCGTCAACGGCACGGGCATTGCGCGCGATGCGGCGGGGCGTGGCTATTCGGTGATGCTGGCCGAGATGAACGATCTCGCGTCAGGCACCTCGTCGGCGGCGACCAAGTTGGTGCATGGCGGGTTGCGCTATCTCGAGCACTACGAGTTCAAGCTGGTGCGCGAGGCGCTCATCGAGCGCGAGGTGCTGTGGGCGGCGGCGCCGCACATCATCTGGCCGCTGCGTTTCGTGCTGCCGCATCACAAGGGCTTACGGCCGGCCTGGTTCCTGCGGCTGGGGCTGGTGGTCTACGACTATCTGGGCGGCCGCAAGCTGCTGCCGGCGACCAAGACGCTCGACCTGCGCAAGGACGTGACCGGCAAGCCGCTGAAGCCGGGTTACTCCACCGGGTTCGAGTATTCGGACTGCTGGGTGGACGATGCGCGGCTGGTGACGCTTTACGCCAAGGATGCCGAGGGGCACGGGGCGCGGATTGCGACCCGCACCAAGGTGGTCGGGGCGCAGCGCAGCGTGGGTGGCTGGCAGATCCAGCTCGAGGGGCCGAACGGCGCAGAGACGGTCACTGCCAAGCTGCTGGTCAATGCCGGCGGGCCGTGGGTGGACCAGGTGATCAACCGGGCGCTTGGCCGCAACGACGCGCGCAATGTGCGCATGGTCAAGGGCAGCCATATCGTGGTCAAAAAGCTCTTCGACCACGACCGCTGCTACATCTTCCAGAACGCCGACAACCGCATCATCTTTGCCATTCCCTATGAGCAGGATTTCACGCTGATCGGCACCACAGACCAGGACTTTGCCGGTGAACTGGGGGAAGGTGGAGATCAGCGCCGAGGAGACCGACTACCTGCTCTCGGCGGCGAGCGAGTATTTTGCCAAGCCGGTGACGCGGGATCAGATCGTCTGGACCTATTCGGGCGTCCGGCCGCTGTTCGACGATGGCGCGACGGCGGCTCAGGAGGCGACGCGCGACTATGTGATCCGCACCGAGGCGGAGCCGGATGGAGCGCTGATCAACGTGTTCGGCGGCAAGCTGACGACGTCGCGGCACCTGAGCGAAGAAGTGGTCGACGGCTTTGCCAAGCTGATCGGCAAGAAGGGTCCGCGCTGGACCCACGGCGCCAAGTTGCCGGGCGGAGAGTTTGAGACGACGGGGTTTGAGGCCGAGGTGCGCAAGCTTGCTGGCCGCTACCCCTGGCTCGATGCCAAGCTTGCCCGGCGGCTGACTCGGCTTTACGGAACGCGGGCGGCCGTGCTGCTCGGGGAGGCGAGCAGCGTGGCGGATCTGGGAGAGAATTTTGGCGCAGACCTCTTTGCGCGCGAAGTCGACTACCTGACGAGAGAAGAATGGGCGCACACGGCCGAAGACGTGCTGTGGCGCCGCACCAAGCTGGGTCTGCGCGTCAGCCAGGCCGATATCGACCGTCTCGCCGCCTATCTGGCAGCGCGACGCTGAGGGAGGACGAGCATGAGCGGATATGTACTGGCCATAGATCAGGGGACCACCTCGAGCCGGGCGATCGTTTTTGACGACAAGCAGCAGATCGTGGGCATGGGGAAGATGGAGTTCACCCAGCACTTCCCGGCTTCGGGATGGGTCGAGCACGTCCCCGACGAGATCTGGGCGACGTGCCTGTGGTCGGTGAAGACGGCGCTGCGCAAGGCGGGGATCACGGCCAGCGAGATCGCCGCGATCGGCATTACCAACCAGCGCGAAACGACGCTCGTCTGGGATCGGGCGACCGGCAAGGCGATCCACAATGCCATCGTCTGGCAGGACCGCCGCTGCGCGACGATCTGCGCGCGGCTGGTCAAGCAGGGCTATGAGAAGATGGTGGCGCGCAAGACCGGGCTGCTCCTCGACCCCTATTTCTCCGGTCCCAAGATCAAGTGGATCCTCGACAAGGTGCCGGGCGCGCGGCCCGCGCCAAAAAAGGCGAACTGGCCTTCGGCACAGTGGACAGCTACCTGATCTGGCGGCTGACCGGCGGCAAGGTGCACGCCACCGACGCGACCAACGCCTGCCGCACGCTGCTCTACAATATCGAGACCAACCAGTGGGACGACGAGCTGCTCGACATGCTCGACGTGCCGCGCGCCATGCTGCCTCAGGTGCTCGACAATGCGGCCGACTTCGGGATCGCGGAGGCAGAGCATTTTGGCGCGGCCATCCCGATCCGCGGTGCGGCGGGTGACCAGCAGGCGGCGACCATCGGTCAGGCCTGCTTCGAACCAGGCATGCTCAAATCGACCTACGGCACGGGCTGCTTTGCGCTGCTCAATACCGGCACGGACCTTGTCCGCTCGAAGAACCGGCTGCTGACCACCATCGCCTATCGGCTCGACGGCAAGACGACCTACGCGCTCGAAGGCGCCATCTTCATGGCCGGCGCGTCGGTGCAGTGGCTGCGCGACGGTTTGCGGATCATCGAGGATTCGGCCGAGACCGGAACGCTGGCGCGTGCCGCCGACCCCAACCAGAACGTCTATCTGGTCCCGGCCTTTGTCGGTCTGGGGGCCCCGTGGTGGGATGCGGAGGCACGCGGGGCCATCTATGGCCTCAGCCGCAATACCGGCCGCTCGGAGCTGGCACGCGCGGCGCTGGAATCGGTGACCTACCAGACCGCCGATCTCGTCGACGCTATGCGCAAGGACTGGAAGGGCGCCACCGACACCGTTCTGCGCGTCGATGGCGGCATGGTTGCATCCGACTACACCATGCAGTTCCTTGCCGACATCTTGAACGCGCCGGTCGATCGGCCGACCATTCTTGAGACGACGGCGCTCGGCGCGGCGTGGCTGGCCGGCTGGAAGGCCGGGGTGTGGCAGGACATGGCGGGCTTTGCCAAGCGATGGGCGCTCGACCGCCAGTTCAATCCGCACATGGACGACAAGACCCGCAAGGCCAAGCTCAAGGGCTGGCGACAGGCGGTAAAGCGCACGCTGACGGAAACCGTTCGCTAAGTAAGTGGATAATTATTGTTTAGGCCGCACTGTTGGCCTGAGCAGGAATTATCCACAGTGCGTCGAATCACTCAGCCAGACTCCGCGCGGTTAGCCGACTTCGTGCCGGCAGCGCTTTTTGCGCTGCTTGCCGTTTCGACAGTGCTTGTCGCCGCCATGGCCGCGCCGGCCAAGGGCCAGATGGCCGTAGTGTTTCCGCCGATGACCTCGGAGCTAACGGCCTGGGCCCTCGTGCGGCAGGCCGGTGGACTGATCGTCGCGCCAACCCAGCTTCCAAATGTCGTGGTTGCCTATGCGCCCGACGAGACTTTTCAATCGCGCGTCCAGTCGCTGGGCGCGCTCTTTCTGTTCGCTGCGGAGGGGTTGTGTGCGCCCTCCGCCAATGAGGACTAATGCCATGACCATCGACAAGATCCGCCAGACTGCAACGCTCTTCGTCAGTGCGCTTGCGATCGTTTTTGCCCTGTCCGCCGCCGGCATCGAGTTTTTCAGTACTGGTGGCTTCGGATTGGTCTCTGCCCTGGCGGCCGCAGGTGCGCTGAGCCTGCTCGTGACGCTCGCGGTGGCGCGGCAATCGGCAGCGTTCCGCTACCTGGCGGTCTCGGTGCTGATGGCGCAGATCATGGCGGCGCTGGTTGCAGCCAATGGCCAGACCTGGCAGACAGACCTGCATATGGCGTTCTTCGCAGCGCTGGCGGTGACTGCCCTGCTCTATGACATCAAGGCGATCCTCCTCGGCACCGTGCTGGTGGCGGTGCATCACCTGCTGCTCGGCATGGCGCTGCCCGACCTCATCTTCTTCAATGGCGGTGGCTTCCTCCGCGTGGCGCTGCACGCCGTGATCCTGGTGATCGAAGCGGTCGGCCTCGTCTGGATGACCTACAACACGCAAAAGCTCTTTGCGGTGTCGCAGGACCAGTCGGTGCAGGCGCACGAGCTGGCGGCCCAGGCGCAGGGCCTGACGCGCGACATCGAGCAGTCGCAGACCCGCCATCTCGAGGAACGCGCCCAGACCATGGCGCAGCTCACCAACGCCTTTGGCGCTGTCGTCAGCGCGGCAGTGGCCGGCGACTTCAGCCGCCGGGTCGAGGTCAAGTTCCCGGACGCCGAACTCAATGCGATCGCTCGGGGATCAACGATCTCGTCGCGACGGTGGACCGTGGCATTGCCGAAACCGGCAGCGTGCTTTCGGCATTGGCCAAGACCGACCTGACGCAGCGCATGAACGGCAGCTACCAGGGCGCCTTTGCGCAGCTCAAGACCGACACGAACGCTGTGGCGGATACGCTGTCGGATGTCGTCGGGCGCCTCCGCGAAACATCGCGGGCACTGAAGACGGCGACGAGCGAAATTCTCTCCGGAGCCAACGATCTTTCCGAACGCACCACCAAGCAGGCAGCGACGATCGAAGAGACCTCGGCGACCATGGAGCAGCTGGCCGCGACCGTGGTGCAGAATGCCGATCGCGCCAAGGAAGCCAGCGTCGTGGCAGCGACGGTGACCCGCACGGCCGAAGAAGGCGGGCAGGTGATGACCGAGGCCACCCACGCGATGGAGCGGATCACCAGCTCGTCGGGCAAGATTTCCAACATCATCGGGTTGATCGACGACATCGCTTTCCAGACCAACCTCCTGGCGCTGAATGCCTCGGTCGAAGCAGCCCGCGCCGGAGACGCCGGCAAGGGCTTTGCGGTGGTTGCCGTCGAAGTTCGGCGGCTCGCCCAGTCGGCGGCCAGCGCGTCGGCAGATGTGAAGGCGTTGATCGAACAGAGCGCGACCGAAGTGCGGGGCGGCTCGGAACTGGTGGCCGAGGCTGCAACCAAGCTCGGGTCCATGGTTGCGGCTGCGCGGTCTTCGAACGACCTGATGGAAACCATAGCCCGCGAAAGCCGGGCGCAGGCCGGATCGATCGAGGAGGTCAACGCCGCGGTGCGCATCATGGACGAGATGACCCAACACAATGCGGCGCTGGTCGAAGAGACCAATGCAGCCATCGAGCAGACCGAAGCACAGGCCTCAGAGCTCGACCGACTGGTCGAGGTGTTCAAGGTCGATGCGGCACCGCAGCGGCGCCGCGCCGCCTAGTTCTTCCAGGCTTCGAAGCTGCCGCCGGCAATGAAGGCCCAATAGGTGCCGTAGCGGCTCTTGCGGCCGGGGCCGACCGCGGCATAGGCGAGGCCGAACTCGGTAAAGCGGGTCGAGAGCAGCGTGTTGCGGTGGGCCGGGGAATCCAGCCAACCTTGGATGGCCTGCGCGAGAGTCTTCTGGCCGCCGGCGACGTTCTCGCCGACGGCGCCTTCGTAACCGGCCTCACTGACGCGCTGGCGCAGCGTGACGCCCAGATTGTGCGAGAGCATGTCCTTGCGCGCCATCAGGTTGGCCTGCGACCGCGCTGCTGCCTCGAGCTTGCTGTTATAGAGCAGCGGTGGGCGCCCGTTTTGCGCACGGACACTGTTGATCGCAGAAACGATGGCCGATTGGCTCAGCTGGCCCGGCGTGGTGGCGGGAGCCGGCGCGGGCGCCATGGCGACCGAACATCCCGAGAGCAAGAGCGCAGAGGCAAGCAGAACGAAGGAACGACGGGACAGGCCAGGCATGTAAAGTCTCGCAGGAATTGGTGTTCAGCCTAGCGCAGGCCACAAACCGGGAACAGGCCGGAATGGCGAGATACGCACCGGCTTCGTGCCGAAGTTGAGGCGGAGCAATGCTGGGGCGAGCCGAGGGTTCAGCTGGCCGGCGCCGGGTCCATTGCATTTGATGAAAATTAAGCCTGATTCCAGGCTTTGCTGGCGCAGAACTCAGGTTCGGCGCAGCCTCCCGGCAGATGTAAAGCTGAGGGGCTTGAGTGATGACACATCTCGAAATGGACAGCGACCACGTCAATATCCGCGCCATTACGGCCGAGGAGGTGGCGCTCCATGTCAGCCGCGCCAAGCACATGCTGGTCGCCAGCGTCATAGCCTCGATGAGCATTATCGCGGTGGCAGCGCTGTTTATGTCGCTCTGGGTCTAGAGCAGTTCTAACGCTGTGTCTCCTCGGGGCGCCCTGCCCCGGTCCGCAGCATGAAGACCACCACCGGCGTATAGGCGACAATCGCCACGAGCACGCCGAAGAGCCGATCGCCGGCCAGCGCCGCGAGCGGCAGCAACCAGACCAGATTGATGGCGATATAAAGCCCGGTGGCGCGCGCATGTGAGCGCCAGCGCCGCGACAGGCGCTGATAGGCGTGGCGGCGATGCGCCTCGAACAGTTTTTCCCCCAGCCGCAGCCGGCGCAGCAGCGTGACCGTGGCATCGGCGGCGAACAGGGCGCCCAGGATCAGCCATTGCCAGAGGCTCAGCCAACCCAGCGCCACGGTGGCGAGGGCGAAAAAGGCGATGATGAAGCCAAGGAAGGTACTGCCGGCATCGCCCATGAAAATCTTTGCCGGGGCCCAGTTGAGCACGAGGAACGCCGCAGCGGCGGCCGCAGTGGCCGCCAACCACCAGAAGACGGGCTGTTCGACAAGGACCGGATGGGAGACGACGGCGAGAAGGGCCGCGCCGCCGAGCATGAAAGCGGCTTCGGACGCCGCAATGCCGTCGATGCCGTCCATGAAGTTGAAGATATTGACCCAGTAAACGGTGCCGAAGACGCAGAGCATCAGGACGACAAAGCCGGGCAACGGCAGGCCGATGCCCGCCGTGAGCTGGCCGATGGGGACGCAGAGGGCGGCAAGGATGCCGGCGAGCCCCAACTGTGCCGCCAGCCGATAGGTGGCGGGTACGGGCTTGCGGTCGTCAAGAAAGCCGATGGCGGCCATGACGAGGCCGGCGGCCAGCACAAGAAGGGTCGGCCAGGGTGTGCTGAGGGACGTCGAGAGGGCAGCCAGCCCGCCGCCGGCAACGATGCCGAGGCCACCGCCACTGGGGGTGGGCCGGACATGCGAGGAGCGGGCATTGGGATTGGCCATGACCTGCAGGTACTCGGCATTGCGCATGACCACGAAGGTCACGGCGAGCGAGACAAGGGCGGACAGCACCACAAGCAGGAGGCCGGGAAGGAGCATTCAGGTCCTTCGAGGAAAAGTGGTGCCCGGGACCGGAATCGAACCAGTGACACGCGGATTTTCAATCCGCTGCTCTACCAACTGAGCTACCCGGGCATCGCACGCGGCCCGGAGGCGCGTTGAAAGGTTGGCGGTTTATAGGGGTAAGACTTTGGACGCGCAAGCGGGAATTGGCGCCTGTGCGTTACTCCTCTTCGTCGGCCGAATCCGCAGTGGGCAAAGCGTCGTCATCGTCCTCGGCGACGGGGCCAGCGGGGATGACGTAAGCCCCGGATAACCAGCGGTTGAGGTCGATATCGGCGCAGCGGCCCGAGCAGAACGGATGGTGCGCCTGGGTCGAGGGTTTGCCGCAGACCGGACAGGGCCGCGTCGGCTTGAGCTTGACGACGTTGTCGGCCATCTCAGACGCCCGAGAGGGTCGACTGGTTCAGCCAGTTGAAATGCACGGGGTAGCCCTCGCCGGCGAGAAGCGAGACGGTCTCGTGCAGCGGCAGGCCGACGACGGCGGTGTAGGACCCCTGCATCTTGACCACGAAGGCCCCGGCAATGCCCTGGATGGCATAGCCGCCGGCCTTGTCGCGCCATTCGGCGCTGGCAAGGTAGCTTTCGATTTCGCGGGTCGAAAGTCGCTTGAAGCGCAGCCGGGTCTCGACCAGCCGGCGCCGCAGGGCGCCGGAGGTGGTGAGCATGGTGACGGCGGTATAGACGCGATGCGAGCGGCCGGAGAGCAGCTTGAGGCACATGCTGGCCTCTTCCATCATCTCGGCCTTGGGCAGGATGCGGCGGCCGACGGCGACCACGGTATCGGCCGAGAGCACGATGGCGTTGTCGGCGATGCCGGTGGTCTTGGCCTTATGCTGGGCGGCGATGGCCTTTTCGTCGGCGAGGCGCTGCGCCAGCTTGCGCGGCAGCTCGCCCTTTTCGGGCGTCTCGTCGATATGGGCCGGCACCAGATGCTCGGGCTCGATGCCGATCTGGTTGAGGAGCGCGAGGCGCCGCGGCGACGCCGAAGCGAGAATCAGTTCCGGACGCGCGGCCATGCCTGCCCCTATTTGAAGCGGTACGTGATACGACCCTTGGTCAGGTCGTAAGGTGTCATTTCGCAGAGCACCTTATCGCCCGCCAGGACGCGGATGCGGTTCTTGCGCATGCGCCCGGCAGTATGGGCGATGATTTCGTGGTCGTTCTCGAGTTTGACGCGGAAGGTGGCGTTGGGCAGCAGTTCGGTCACCACGCCCGGGAACTCGAGCACTTCTTCCTTAGCCATTCTGTCTCCTGAGATGACTCCCGGACGTTGGCAAAGGGGTTCGGGGGCCGCAGTGGCGGGAAGCTATACTGGACTTGCCCGCTTTTGTGAACTCCCTGCCCCGGCTGAGGCCACAAGCTGTTCGAGCCGTTCGCGCACCTTCTTTTGCAGGGTGTCGCGGAGGGTCCGATAGGCGGAAAGCACCGCCTCGCGGTTGCCTTCGACGAGGGTCGGATCTGGCATCGGCCAGTGCTCGAGGGCGCCCATTTCGAAGCCGCGGCGCGCCACTGCTTCCTGCGCATCGGCCGAGAGGGTGACGACGAGATCGAAGTGATTGGCGGCCAGTTCGTCCATGGTGTGGGGTGTGTGCACCGACATGTCGATACCGACCTCTTCCATCACCTCGTGGACGAAGCCATCGCCCTTGCCGGAGCGGACGCCGGCCGAGCGGACGATCAGCCGGCCGGGAAAGAATTTTCGCGCCAGGGCGGCGGCGATGGGCGAGCGTACCGAGTTCATCGAGCAGACGAAGAGCACGGTCGGCAGGTCGCTCTCGCGCTCGTCGATGCGGCTGGCAAAGGGTTGCACGGCGCAGATCAGGGTGAAGAGCCGACGCGCGGTGTTGAGATCCATCTCCAGCTTGTTGTCGAGGCGGGTGCGCAACAGCTCCGCCGCCTCGTTGTGGAGGCCGCGGCGCGCCATGTCGACAGCCTCGATCTGGAAGGGCGAGGAGGTCTTGATGGCCTCGTAATAGCTGTCGCGGATGCGGAAATAGTCGCGGATCAGCCGCCGGAACGGGGTGAGCGAAAGGTAATGTGCGGCAATCGGCTCGTAGGTCTCTGGGTGCCGGACGTCGAGCACGATGTAGTTGGCGACGATCGAGACGTGCAGTGCGTAGGGACCTTTGGCGGCGACGCGGGCCGGGTGGAACTTGTTGGATTCCACCAGGTCATAGATGGCGATCCGCCACTCATGCACTTCGTCAGGGTTGATCGAGGTGATGGTGTTGGGGTCGAGGGTGACCGCGACGATCCGGTCGGTCTTGGGATCGAACTCGCGGGGAGTGAGCGCCATGGTCCCTCGTCAGGTGGGCGGCACGTCCGCGACTGCCGCGCCTACCTGTTTAGCCGGATCGAAATCGAGCGTCCATGCGCATCGAGGCCTTCGGTGGCTGCCAGCGTGATGGCGGCCTCGGAAAGCTCGGAGAGCGAGGACGGGTCGCAGCCGAGGATGCTGGTGCGCTTCATGAAGTCGAGGACGCCCAAGCCCGAGGCAAAGCGGGCCGAGCGGGCGGTGGGCAGCACGTGGTTGGAACCGCCGACATAGTCGCCGATGGCCTCGGGCGTGTGGTGGCCGAGAAAGATGGCGCCGGCATTGCGGATCTTGCCCAGCAGCGCGCGCGGCTCGTCGATTGCGAGCTCGACATGCTCGGAGGCGATGCGGTTGGCGAGCTCGACCGCCTCGGCCATGGAGGCGACAGTGATGATGGCGCCGAACTCTTCCCAGCCGGCGCGGGCGATCTCTTCGCGCGGCAGAAGAGCGAGCTGGCGCTCGACTTCGATATAGACCGAATCCGCCAGTGCCTCATCGTCGGTGACGAGGATCGACTGCGCGCCGCCGCCATGTTCGGCTTGGGCCAGGAGATCGGCCGCCACCCAGGAGGGATTGGCGGACTTGTCGGCAATCACCAACACTTCGGACGGGCCGGCGATCATGTCGATGCCGACGGTGCCGAACACCTGGCGCTTGGCGGCCGCCACATAGGCGTTGCCGGGACCGACGATCTTGGCCACCGGCGCAATCGTCTTGGTGCCATAAGCCAGCGCGCCGACCGCCTGGGCGCCGCCGACGCGGTAGATTTCGGTGACGCCGGCGATATGCGCGGCGGCCAGAACGGCGTCGTTGACCTCGCCACGCGGGGTGGGCACGACCATGGCGATGCGGGCGCAGCCGGCGACCTTGGCCGGCACGGCGTTCATCAGCACGGAACTGGGATAGGCGGCGAGGCCACCCGGCACGTAGATGCCGACGGCATCGACGGCGGTCCAGAGCGTGCCCAGGGTGATGCCCAGATGATCCTGGTAGACGTGGTCGAGCGGCCGCTGCTTTTCGTGGTGGGCCTTGATGCGATCATGCGCGACGTGGAGCGCCGAGCGCACGTTGGACGGGATGCGGGCCGTCGCAGCGGCGATCTCGTCGGCGGAAAACGCCAGCGTTGCTGCAGTCAGCGGCACCTGATCAAACTTTTCGGTATAGGCGAGCAGCGCCTCGTCGCCGCGCTCCCGGATATCGGCGAGGATGGCGGCGACGGTGGCGCCGACCTCCTCGGAGGCTTCGCGCTTGGACCCAAGCAGGGTCTCGAAATCGGCGGCAAAGCCCGGATCGCGGCTATCGAGACGGACGGGCATCAGGCGGTGTGCTCGGGCTTGAGCTTGGCGGCCCAGGCGGCGCCAAGGTCCTGCATGCGGGCTTCGAGGCATTCGACCTCGAGCCGAACGGTGCCACCGCCGGCAAAACTCAGTTCAATGACGCCGGACGGCTCGTCGCCCTCGGGGGCGAAGCGAATGGCGAGCAGTTCGAGCACGCCCTCAACCGATTCCATGTTGATGCCGGTGGTGCGGGCCGACTGGACGCGGTCAAAATGCAGCGCGGTGCGCTTGCGCTGGCCGGTCTTGCCGCCGGACTCCCAGGCATAACGGTTCATGAGAAGGGCAAAGCGCTTGTCGCGCTGGGCATAGCCCATGTCGCCAACGCGGACGATGGCATCCTGGGTGGTGGCAGAGATCACGTCGAGATCTTCGGCATCGAGCGCCAGCAGCTTGAGATCGGTCATGGTTGCGGGTTCCAGACAGGTTATTGCGTTTGCCGCCTGAAATGGGCGCTCGGCGGCCGATCTACAAGCTTGCGCCGGCCGGAGCAACTCGGTTGGCCGCGACACAGCATCCCGGCGGCAGGGTTTTCAGCCGGTGAGGCGTTCGATCTGGGCGCCGCAGCCGGAGAGCTTGTCTTCCAGCCGCTCGAAACCGCGATCGAGGTGATAGATGCGGTTGACGATGGTTTCGCCGCGCGCCGCGAGACCCGCGATCACCAGCGAGACAGAAGCACGCAGGTCGGTGGCCATTACCTGGGCGCCCTTGAGCGCGGCGACACCGGTGACCGTCGCCACCTGGCCGTCGACCTTGATGTCGGCGCCGAAGCGGGCGAGCTCGGCGACATGCATGTAACGGTTCTCGAAAATGGTCTCGCGGATCTGCGAGACGCCGCCCGACATGGTCATCAGCGCCATGAACTGGGCCTGCAGATCAGTGGGGAAGCCTGGGAACGGTTCGGTTTCGACGTCGACGGCCCGGATGCCGTTGCCATTGCGACCGATGCGGAGCCCCGCGGCCTCGGCTTTGACGCTGACGCCGGCCTCGCCCAGGATATCGAGGGCGCTCTGCAGGTGCTGCGGGCGGGCATTGCGCAGCAGCACGTCGCCGCCGGCCATGGCGGCGGCCATGGCATAGGTGCCGGTCTCGATGCGGTCGGGCACGACCTCGTGGGTGGCGCCATGCAGCTCGTCGACGCCCTCGATGGTGAGCGTCCGCGTGCCGATGCCGGAAATGCGGGCGCCCATTTTGACCAGGCACTCGGCGACGTCAGTGACTTCGGGCTCCATGGCGGCGTTTTCGATGACCGTGGTGCCCTTGGCGAGGGTGGCGGCCATCATCATGACGTGGGTGGCGCCCACCGTCACCTTGGGGAAGTTTATGCGGGCGCCGCGCAGGCCGCCCTTGGGCGCCTTGGCGACAACGTAGCCCTCGTCGATATCGATCTGGCGCCCAGTTCCTTGAGGCCATAAAGGAAGAGATCCACCGGCCGGGTGCCGATGGCGCAGCCGCCGGGCAGCGAAACGCGCGCCTCATGGGCGCGGGCCAGCAGCGGGCCGATGACCCAGAAGCTAGCGCGCATGGTGGAGACCAGCTCATAGGGCGCGGTGGTATCGACGATTTCGCCGGCGGTCAGCGTCATGCGCTGGCCGGCCATGTCGGCGCCAGCCTTGCGGCCGTGCACCGCGATATCGACGCCGTGGTTTTCGAGGATGGCTTCGAGCTGCTTGACGTCGGCGAGGCGCGGCACATTCTCGAGCACCAGCGGATCTTTGCTGAGCAGCGAAGCGATCATCAACGGCAGCGCCGCGTTCTTGGCGCCGGAAATGGGGATCTCGCCGCGCAACGGGTTGCCGCCGATCAATCGAATGCGATCCATATCAAGTCCTGGAAATCTGGCGCCGCGGGGGCGCTGGGCGAGGTGAACGTCAACTATCGGATCGCCGGCCGTTCAAGGCGCGGCAAGGCCTTCAGTCTTTCTGGCCTTCAGTCTTTCTGGTCGCGGGTCGGCTTGGCCGGCTCGCCGGGGGCGCGCGCGTCGCTCTGGGCCGGGCCCGCACCTGCGCCTTGCGGCGCTTCAGGTTTTCGCGGAGCTTTTGGGCCAGCCGTTGCTCGCGCAGCTTGGCTTCATCGGATTTTGACATGAAAGCGTTAACCAAACGAGGGCGATGGCGCGCGCCTTGGTAAGCGCTTTTTGGCCTTGCGTCGAGCATGCCCCTATGGCAGTAGACGCCTCCATTGCAGGGCGCCCCGCGCGACCCCGCTCCGGCATGCTGCAGTAGCTCAGTGGTAGAGCACTCCCTTGGTAAGGGAGAGGTCGAGAG
>JACDQI010000069.1 GCA_015657675.1 Devosia sp. | reverse complement strand
GGTCTGCAGACCAAGGACCCATCGATCTCCCTCCCGTCCTAACAATCGCACAATCCAAACAGACAAGGACCCATCTCGCACGTCGCGCCAGCGGCAGTATGGATCCCCGGGCCAAACCCGGGGATGACGGCGCGGGGAAGAGTCGCTGCGAGAACGCCCACTATTCCATCGGGTCAGAGCTTCAACCCATTGAGCCGCAGCGCATTGCCAATCACGCTGACCGAACTCAGCGACATCGCGGCCGCCGCCAGCATCGGCGACAGCAGCCAGCCCGTCAGCGGGTAGAGCACCCCCGCCGCCACCGGGATGCAGAGCACGTTGTAGCCAAAGGCCAGCGCCAGGTTCTGCTTGATATTGGCGAGCGCCCCATGGGCAAGCCGACGCGCCTTAAGCACCCCGGCCAGATCGCCCTTGAGCAGCGTGATACCGGCGCTCTCGATGGCAACGTCCGCCCCCGTCCCCATGGCAATCCCGACATCGGCCGCCGCCAGCCCCGGCGCATCGTTGACGCCGTCACCGGCAAACGCCACGACTTTGCCTTTGGTTTTGAGCCCGACCACGAGATCGTGCTTGTCCTCGGGCGACATGGCGGCACGCACTGTTTTCAAACCCAGCTCACGCCCGACGGCTTCGGCGGTCCCCACGGCATCGCCCGTCGCCATGATCACCTCGATCCCCTCAGCCTCCAGCGCCGCGATCGCCGCGCGTGCATTGGCCTTGATCGGGTCCGACACCATCACCAGCCCGATGGCACGGCCTTCATGCGCGACAAACATCACCGTGCGCCCCTTCTCGGCCTGGCGCAGCGCCAGCGCCTCGAGACCCTCGGCCATCTCCACGCCCATCGTCTGCATCAGCTTGAGATTACCAAGCCCAGCCGGCTGACCGCCGACCTCGCCGGTCACCCCCTGCCCAGTCACCGAGCGGAAGTTCTTCGTCTCATAGGTCCGCGCGCCGCGCTCAGCGGCGCCGGCCTTGATCGCATGGGCGATCGGATGCGCCGACCCGGTCTCCAGCGCCGCCGCGATGGCCAGCACAAAGCCTTCGTCGGCACCCTTGATCGGGATCACTTCACCCAAGCTTGGCCGACCCTCGGTCAGCGTGCCGGTCTTGTCCACGACAATCACGTCGACCCGGGCAAAGCCTTCGAGCGCCTTGGCGTCCTTGACCAGCACACCATCGCGCGCCCCGCGCCCGGTCGCCACCATCACCGACATCGGCGTCGCCAGACCCAGCGCACAGGGACACGCAATGATCAGCACTGAGATCGCCGCGATCAGCGCATAGGGCAGCTGCGGCTCCGGCCCGAAGATGAACCAGCCTACAAAGGCCAGCACCGCAATGACCACGACCGTCGGAACAAACCAGGCGGCCACCTTGTCGGCCAGATCCTGGATCGGTGCGCGGCTGCGCTGCGCCTTGCCCACCAAAGCCACGATCTGGCTGAGCCGCGTCTCTGCTCCGACCCGCTCCGCCCGCATCACGAAACTGCCCTCGCCATTGAGCGTGCCGCCGGTCACCGGCTCGTCCTTGGCCTTGCGCAGGGGCACCGGCTCACCGGTGAGCATGCTTTCGTCGACATAGCTCTCGCCCTCGATGACGACGCCATCCACCGGCACCGCATCGCCCGGCCGCACCCGCAGCCAGTCGCCGACCTGCACCGCCTCGACCGCGATTTCGACATCCTTGCCGTCCCAGACGCGGAACGCCGTCTTCGGCGCCAGGTTGAGCAGCGCCTTGATCGCCTTGCCGGTCGACTCGCGTGCCCGCAACTCCAGCACCTGCCCCAGGAAGACGAGCGCGATGATCACCGCAGCCGCCTCAAAGTACACCGGCGGCCCCGCCTCCATGGCACTCATATCGCCCAGCGCCATCGGGAAAATCCCCGGCGCCACCACCGCCAGCACCGAGAACAGATAAGACGTGCCGACGCCCAGCCCGATCAGCGTCCACATATTGGGCGAGCGGTTGCGCAGCGAGTTCCAGAACCGGCGGAAGAACGGCAGCGCCGCCCACAGCACCACCGGCGTCGCCAGCGCCAGTTCTACCCAGCCCACCAGCGGCGTGCCGATCCAGGATCGAACCGGCAGGCCGACCATGTCGCCCATGCCGATCACCAGCAACGGCACGCTGAGCGCGGCGCTGATCCAGAAGCGGCGTGTGAAGTCCGCAAGTTCCGGATTGGGCGCGTCATCGAGACTGGCCACTGCCGGCTCCAGCGCCATACCACAGATCGGGCAATCACCCGGCTTGTCCGAAACGATCTCCGGATGCATCGGGCACGTCCACACCGTACCTGCAGCGCTATGCGCGTGATCGTGCCCCATCGCCTTCTCCCCATGTGGGAGAAGGTGCCCAACGGGCGGATGAGGGGTAGCCGCGCCCACCTTTTTCGGCGGCAACACAAACGGCTTGGCGTTGAGATACTTGTCCGGCTCGGCCTCGAACGACTTGAGACACCCTTCGCAGCAGAAATAGTAGCGCGTGCCCTCGTGCTTGAGCATGTGCTGGGCCCGCGCCCGATCCACCTGCATGCCGCAGACCGGATCGGTGGCACTCAGATACGTCTCCGGCGACGCCTCGAACTTCGCCTTGCACCCGGCACTGCAAAATCCGAACTCGCGCCCGTCATGCGTAGCGCGATGCTGGGCCTTTTCCATATCGACGGTCATGCCGCAGACCGGGTCGCGGGTGGCCGTCGGGGCGGTGGCGTTGTGGCTATGCTCGTGCATCTGGGATAGTCCATTCCGGTAAGATGACACCCGAGATAGGGCTTCCCATCGTGGGAAGGTCAAGGGCTGGAGCGGCGCCATGAACGACAACGTCGAGATAACCGTCGATCCCGGTCCGTCCGAGGCGCATTTCTCCGCCCTCTGGCTGGCCGCCTGGGGCGAAGAATGGACCGGCGACCTGGCCCGCATCCTCGAACGCAGCCTGGCGCATCTGGGCGCCTACGACGAAGGCGCTCTGGTTGGTTACATCAACATCGCCTGGGACGGCGGCGCACACGCCTTCCTGCTCGATCCGATGGTGCACCCCGACTACCGCCACCGCGGCATCGGCTCGACCCTCGTCCGCCACGCCACCGACCTCGCCCGCCAACGCGGCGCCCGCTGGTTCCACGTCGACTACGAACCCCACCTCGACGGCTTCTACAAAGCCTGCGGTTTCCGCCCGACCGCCGCTGGGCTGATCGCGCTGTAGCCACCGAGCTTTCGGGCTCCTCCCCCCTTGCGGGGAGGGAGACCCGACTGATGCTTCAAACGCCTCACACCGACAAACAAAGATACTTGATATCCAGATAGTCCTCGATGCCGTACTTGCTTCCTTCGCGGCCGTGGCCCGACTGCTTGACGCCACCGAATGGCGCCACCTCGGTCGAGATCAGCCCGGTATTGATGCCGACCATCCCATAGTCCAGCGCCTCGGCTACCTTGAACACCCGGCTCAGATCCTTGGCGTAGAAATAGCTGGCCAGGCCAAACTCGGTGGCGTTGGCCATCGCAATGACCTCGTCCACCGTCTCGAACTTGAAGAGCGGCGCCACCGGCCCAAATGTCTCTTCGCGTGCCAGCACCATATCCGGCGTCGCATCGGCAACGATCGTCGGCTCAAAGAACAGCCCGCCCATCGGCTTGCCGCCGGTGAGGATGCGGCCGCCCTTGCCGACGGCATCGGCGAGGTGCCGCTCGACCTTGGCCACGGCCTTCTTGTCGATCAGTGGACCGGTGGTCACCCCGGCTCCAAATCCATCGCCGACCTTGAGCTTGCCGACCGCCTTCTGCAGCTTTTCGGCAAACGCGTCATAGACGCTCGCCTGCACGTAGAGCCGGTTGGCGCAGACGCAGGTCTGGCCGTTGTTGCGATACTTGCTGACCATGGCGCCTTCCACGGCCGCGTCGAGATCGGCGTCGTCGAAGACGATGAACGGCGCATTGCCGCCCAGTTCGAGGCTGAGCCGCTTGATCTGGTCCGCCCCCTGCCGCATCAGGATGCGTCCGACTTCGGTTGAGCCGGTAAAGGTCAGCTTCTTGACGATGTCATTGGAGCAGAACTCCTTGCCAAGTTCCGACGAGTGCGTCGAGGGCAGCAGGTTGAAGAGCCCCTTGGGCAACCCCGCCCGTTCGGCCAGTCGCGCCATGGCAATGGCCGAGAGCGGCGTTTCGGCCGCCGGCTTGCTCACCACCGCGCAGCCCGCCGCCAGCGCCGGCGCCAGCTTGCGCGCCAGCATGGCATTGGGGAAATTCCACGGCGTGATCGTCGCCACCACGCCGACCGGCTGCTTGATGATGATGATGCGCTTGTCCGGCTGATGGCCGGGAATGGTGTCGCCATAGACGCGCTTGGCCTCTTCGCCGAACCACTCGATATAGGACGCGCCATAGAGCACCTCGCCGCGCGCCTCGGCCAAAGGCTTGCCCTGCTCCGCCGTCATGATCGTCGCAAGGTCATCGGCCGCCGCCACCATGAGTTCATGCAGCTTGCGCAGGATCGCGGCGCGCTCCTTGCCGGTCTTCGCCGCCCAGGCGCCCTGCGCCGCATGTGCCGCGTCAATCGCCGCCTTGGCTTCCACCACACCAGCATCGGGAAGCGTCGCCAGCACCGCCCCGGTCGAGGGATTGGTGACCTCGAACGTTTCTCCGCTCTGGGCCGCCCCAACCCACGCCCCATCGATGAACAGGCCCGCCGCGAGCAGCTCGCGGTCCTTGAGCTGACCCAACAGGGTTTCGGAAATGGACATGGCGGCACTCCTTGGAAATTTCGCGACGTTCGTCTGCACCTCCGGCGATCCGAAGGCAAGCCTTCGACAACGCCCGGTGCAGGGTCGCGGTTTCCGCGGGAGCGTCTAGCGGCTGCGCGACAGGACGTTGCCCCGCACCCGCCGCGCATCACGCAGCCGAGTGATCACCGCGCCGCCGATCGGCCGCTGCAGTCGCGTCACAGCCGGTGCATCGCCGCCCCGGAACATGTCGGCGTGCCAGTTCTCTTCGCGAAACGTCAGTGTATTGGCCGCCGGATCATAGCCGATGCTGATCCGCTGGCCGGTGGTCGTGCGCAGGTCCTGCATGCTCGAACTCCTTGCCGCTCGCAATACAGCAAGGCTAGGCCGCATCCATCCTGCTGATGTGACAACGGAACGACGCTCGTGTGACGGGGTAAGGGGCTGAGGGTATTGGCAGATAGCGACGTCCAGCCAGCCGCAACGCAACGAAACCGAGCCGACTCACCCGACCCCAAGTAGCCCTCATGGTGAGCTTGTCGAACCACGAGGGCGGGCTCGCCGCCCGTGCCACGGCCCCGTCCTTCGACAGGCTCAGGATGAGGCCTACTTCAAGGACACACTAAAGCGACTAGAACGTCGCCCCGATCTGCCACGGTACGAATTCATTGTCGCCATAGCCGAGCTGTTCCGACTTGCTCTTTTCGCCCGAAGCGACGCGCAGGATGTGCTCGAAGATTTCCTGCCCCTTGTCTTCCAGCGACTTGCCGTCCAGCACGTCGCCGCCGTTGATGTCCATGTCGTCGATCATCTTGTGGTATATGTCCGAGTTGGTGGCGATCTTGATCGACGGGGTCGGCTTGCAGCCATAGGCCGAGCCGCGGCCTGTGGTGAAGCACAGGATATTGGCGCCACCTGCGACCTGCCCGGTGGCCGACACCGGGTCGTAGCCGGGCGTGTCCATGAACACAAAGCCCTTCTCGGTCACCGGGTCGGCATAGTGGTAGACGGCGTTGAGCGGCGTCGTGCCGCCCTTGGCCGCCGCGCCCAGCGACTTTTCGAGAATGGTGGTCAATCCGCCCAGCTTGTTGCCGGGCGAGGGATTGTTGTTCATTTCCATGTTGTTGCGCGCCGCGTAGTCTTCCCACCAGTGGATGATCTCCACCAGCTTCTCGCCCACGGCGCGGTTCTTGGCACGGCGCGTCAGCAGATGCTCGGCGCCATAGATTTCCGGCGTTTCCGAGAGGATTGCCGTGCCGCCATGGCGCACCAGGATGTCCGCAGCCACACCGAGCGCCGGATTGGCCGTGATGCCCGAATAGCCGTCCGACCCGCCGCACTGCAGCGCCAGCATCAGTTCCGACGCCGGTACCGTCTCGCGCTTGGCGCGGTTGACGATCGGCAGCATCGCCTTGACCGCCTCGACGCCGGCCTCGACGGTCTTCTTCGTCCCACCGACCTCTTGGATCGTCATGGTGCGGAACGTCTCGTTCTCGGTCACCCCATAGGCTTCCTTGAGCCGCGGAATCTGGAAGCCCTCGCAGCCCAGACCCACCATGATCACCCCGCCCATGTTCGGGTTGGTGGCATAGCCCCAGGTGGTCTTTTTCAGGATATCGAAGATCACCCCGCGATAGTCGATGACGCAGCCATTGGCCTGCTTGAGCGCCACGATGCCGTCGACATTGGGGTACTGCTCGAGAATGCCCGAGCGCTCGACTTCCTTGGCGATGAAGCCGGCCACCGTGGTCGAGCAGTTCACCGAGGTGAGGATGCCGACATAGTTGCGCGTCCCCACCGTGCCGTTCGACCGGCGGAACCCCTGGAACGTCGCCTGCTTGCCGACCGGCACGAAGTCCACCGGCTGCACGCCTTCGCAATACGCGTAGTCGCGCTCGAACGCGCCATGGTCCTCGCCCATGCCGCAATTGTGCTCATGCACCCAGTCGCCGGCCGCGATCGCTTCCTTGGCAAAGCCGATGATCTGCCCGAACTTGACCACTGCCGCGCCCGCGGCGATCGGCTTGACCGCAAACTTGTGCCCCTTTGGCACCCGCTTGATCGTCCGCACGCCCTCGGCCGTATCGGTGCCCACATCGAGGTTGCCCAGCGCCACGGCGACATTGTCCTGTGGGTTGAGCAGAAGCGTACGGGCGGCGGGGCGGGACATGACGTCGGACATTGGCGGGCTTTCGAACGGCTGGAGGAGCAGGATAGGCGGCAGATTTGAAGGCGGTGAACGGGAACGCACCCTTGCGGCACACACCCATCCGGGTCACAAGCAGGAGCAATTGAAAAGCTCCGACTGTCCTACTAACATGTTAGCATGAAGATGGAAGCAAGTCCCTACCACTTTCTCGTCGCGCCGACCACTCCGACACGAGGAAATGTGACCGTTTACGTGACCGATGTGCTCCGCCAGGCCATCGTCACGCTGGATTTGCAACCCGGCGAAGTTATCGACAAGAACGCCATCTGCGAACGCCTCGGCGTCTCCCGCTTCCCGGTATCCGAAGCCCTGGCGCGCCTGCAGGCCGAAGGCCTCGTCGATATCCTGCCGCAGCGCGGCTCCACCGTCTCGCTGGTCCGCATTGCCGACGTGCTCGAATACATGCTGATCCGCAAGGCGCTCGAAGCCGAAGCCGTGCGCGTCGTCACCGGCAACCCCAGCCCCGAACTGATCGATACCCTACAGCGCTCGATGAGCTACCAGCGGGCCGCCGTCGACATCGACGACCAGCACGGCTTCCATGAGCGCGACATCGAGTTCCACGACATCATCTTCGGGGACATGCGCTTTTCCAAGGTGAAGGGCGTCATCGAAAACACCCGCGCCAATCTCGACCGCGCCCGTCGCCTCATACTGACGCCGCGTCGCCTCGAGGTGACGCTCTCAGAACACCGCGCCATCATGGATGGTATTGTCGCCGGCGACGCCCCGCGCGCCTCCGCCGCCATGCGCGCCCATATCGACTCGGTGATGGCCGAACTCATCACCTTTGCCGCCGATCACGCCGAACTCTTCGCCGATGGCCAGTCGCTCCGCGACGATCCGGCCTACGCCGCCTTCCCCTTCGGCTGAGGGGCCGAAGCCCAAGACCGGCAACCGAGAGGGGCGGCCGGGATCACAAACACCAGGAGGACTGACTATGCTCAAGAACATTCCCCCCATCCTGGGGCCGGAATTGCTTTTCACCCTGCGCGCCATGGGCCATGGCGACGAGATCGCCATCGTCGATGCCAACTACCCGGCCGAGAGCTCCGGCCTGACCGTGATCCGCCTCGATGGCCTCAACGCCACCGAAGTACTCGACGCCGTGCTGACCGTGATGCCGCTCGACACCTATGTCGACGATCAGGCCTTCGGCATGGAAGTGGTCGGCGACCCCAAGAAGCGCGAAGCCACCCACAAGGAATTCGACAAGACCATCAAGAAGCACGAGCCGGACATGAAGCTTTCCATGCTCGAGCGCTTCGCCTTCTATGATCGGGTCGAGGGCGCCTATGCCATCGTCCAGACCGGCGAACGCCGCCTCTATGGAAACGTGCTGCTCAAGAAGGGCGTCATCCGCCCCGCCTGATGCCGGCTTGCACCCGCCGCCGAACGGATTGGACCATAGTTGGCCTCGACTCGTCCCCGTTCGCGCGGCTATCCCTTGCGCCAGATTTGAGGAGACTTTCATGAAACTGCTGCGCGTCGGCGCCAAGGGCGCCGAAAAGCCCGCCATCCTGCATTCCGATGGGACCTATCGCGACCTGTCGTCGGTCGTCCCTGATATCGCCGGCGACGCTATCACGCCGCGGCTCGATCGCATCCGCAAGGTCGATCCGTCGACCCTGCCCGTACTCGACAAGTCCTCGCGCATCGGCCCCTGCGTCGGCCGTGTCGGCAAGTTCATGTGCATCGGCCTCAACTATGCCGACCACGCCGCCGAGAGCAATCTGCCGGTCCCCTCCGAGCCGGTGCTCTTCATGAAGGCCACCAGCGCCATCATCGGCCCCAACGACGACGTCATCATTCCCAAGAACTCGATCAAGCCCGACTGGGAAGTCGAACTCGGCGTCATCATCGGCAAGGAAGCCAAGTACATCGAGGAAAAGGACGCGCTCGACTACGTGGCCGGCTATTGCGTGGTCAACGACCTCTCCGAGCGCCACTTCCAGACCGAGCGCGGTGGCCAGTGGACCAAGGGCAAGTCGGCCGACACCTTCGGCCCGATCGGCCCGTGGCTCGTCACCAAGGACGAAGTGCCGGACGTGCAGAACCTCAAGATGTGGCTCGAAGTCGACGGCCACCGCTACCAGAACGGCTCGACCAGCACGATGGTGTTCGGTGTCGCCCACATCGTCGCCTATCTCAGCCAGTTCATGAGCCTGCAGCCCGGCGACGTCATCACCACCGGCACCCCTCCGGGCGTCGGCATGGGCATCCAAGC
>JACDQI010000068.1 GCA_015657675.1 Devosia sp. | reverse complement strand
TGGCCAACTGGTTCTACCTGGCCATGATCGTCACTGTCGCCATGCTGCACGTGGTCAACAACCTGGCGCTGCCGGTGAGCTTCCTTGGCATCAAGAGCTACTCGCTGTTCTCAGGCGTGCAGGATGCGCTGACCCAGTGGTGGTATGGCCACAACGCGGTGGGCTTCTTTCTCACCGCCGGCTTTCTGGGCATGATGTACTACTTCATGCCCAAGCAGGCCGAACGCCCGGTCTACAGCTACCGGCTCAGCATCATCCACTTCTGGGCGCTGATCTTCCTCTACATCTGGGCGGCCGCACCACCTGCCACTACACGGCTCTGCCCGACTGGGCACAGACGCTGGGCATGGTGTTCTCGGTCATGCTCTGGATGCCAGCTGGGCGCAGTGATCAACGGTCTGATGACGCTGCGTGGCGCCTGGGACAAGATGCGGACCGACCCCATCATCCGCATGATGGTCATCGCGGTCGCCTTCTACGGCATGTCGACCTTCGAAGGTCCGGTCATGTCGATCAAGTCGGTGAACGGTCTCAGCCACTATACCGACTGGACTATCGGCCACGTGCACTCGGGTGCCCTGGGCTGGGTCGGCATGATCTCGTTCGCCGCCGTGTACTTCATGGTGCCGCGCCTCTGGGGCCGCAAGCAGCTCTACTCGCTGCGCATGGTCAACTGGCACTTCTGGCTCGCCACGATCGGCATCGTCATCTATGCCGCCGTCATGTGGGTCAGCGGGATCACCCAGGGCCTGATGTGGCGCGAATACGACGAGCAGGGTTTCCTCGTCTACTCGTTCGCCGAAACGGTCGCCGCTCTTCATCCCTACTACATCGCTCGCGCTGTCGGCGGACTGCTCTACCTGGTCGGTGGACTGGTCATGGCCGTCAACATCTGGATGACCATCCGCGGCAAGGTCCGGGACGAGCGCCCGATCGTCACTGCCGTCATGCAGCCGGCCGAATAGGAGCAACAGACAATGGCACTACTTGACAAACACGGCGTCATCGAGCGCAACGCCACCCTGCTGCTGACCCTCTCGCTGGTCGTCGTCTGCATCGGCGGCATCGTCGAAGTCGCCCCGCTGTTCTACTTCCAGAACACCATCGAGAAGGTGGACGGCATGCGGCCGTACACCCCCCTCGAACTGGCCGGGCGCGACATCTATGTCCGCGAGGGCTGCTATGTCTGCCATAGCCAGATGATCCGTCCGTTCCGCGACGAGACCGAGCGCTACGGGCACTACTCGCTGGCAGCGGAGTCGATGTACGACCATCCGTTCCAGTGGGGCTCCAAGCGGACCGGGCCTGACCTGGCCCGCGTCGGCGGCCGCTACTCGGACGAGTGGCATGTCGAACATCTGACGCACCCGCAGGCGCTGGTGCCGGAATCGATCATGCCGCGCTACGGCTTCCTCGCCGAGACGCCGCTCGAGTTCCAGAACATCGCGGCCAATCTCAAGGCCAGTTCGATGGTTGGCGTGCCCTATAGCGAAGAAGCCATCGCCAACGCCCAGCAGGACGTGATCGCCCAGGCCACACCCGATGCGGATACGTCGGGTCTGCTGGCGCGCTACACCAATGTGCGGACCGAGGACTTCGACGGCGATCCGAGCAAGATCACCGAAATGGATGCCCTCGTCGCCTACCTCCAGATGCTTGGCACGCTGGTCGATTTCTCGACCTACGACGCCAAGGCCAACTACCGCTGAGGGGGGGCATCATGGACATCACGCACTACGACACGTTGCGGCACTTCGCTGACAGCTGGGGCCTGCTCTACATGATGGCGATCTTCCTCGCCGTCATCTTCATGATCCTGCGTCCGGGCGCCAAGGCGCATGCCGAAATGGCAGCCCGCATCCCTCTCGATGACGCCGAACCGCTGGACCGGAGTGACCGGAAATGACCGACAAACAGATCGACGACCTTACCGGCACCGAGACCACCGGCCATGAGTGGGACGGCATCAAGGAGCTCAATACGCCGCTGCCGCGCTGGTGGCTGTGGACCTTCTACGGCACCATCCTGTTTGCGATCGGCTACACCATCGCCTATCCGGCCTGGCCGCTGATCTCCTCGGCGACCACCGGCGTACTCGGCTATTCGAGCCGCGCCGAGCTCGACAAGGACCTGGCCCTCGCCAAGGCCGCCCAGGGCGACCTCGTTGCCAAGGTGGCGGAGACCCCGGTGGCCGACATCCTCAAGGATGAGGACCTCACCCGCTTTGCGCGGGCCGGCGGCAAGTCGCTGTTCAAGGTCTACTGCTCGCAGTGTCATGGTACCGGCGCCGCCGGTGCTCCGGGCTATCCCAACCTCAATGACGACGAGTGGATCTGGGGCGGCAGCATCGAGCAGATCCACCAGACCCTGATGTACGGCGTGCGCTCGCGACCGATCCGGACACCCGCTACAACATCATGCCCAACTTCGCCGCCGACGGCATCCTGACCCCCGAGCAGATCGACACGGTGGCCAAGCAGGTCGCCTCTTACTCGGGCATCGAGGGTGGCGTCGCCACGCCTGAAGGCCAGCAGATCTTCATCGAGAACTGTGCCGCCTGCCATGGCGAAAATGCCGCAGGCCTCGTCGACATGGGCGGCCCATCGCTCAACGACAAGGTGTGGCTCTACGAGGGCACGCAGGGTTCGCTCGAGGGCATCAAGGCGCAACTGGCGGCACCACGCCACGGCGTCATGCCCGCCTGGGGCTCGCGCCTCGGCGAGGCGGCGGTCAAGGAACTGGCCGTCTACGTACACGGACTTGGCGGCGGCCAGTAAAACGGTCGCAGCCGGTGGGGAAGGGGGGCGACCGCAAGCGCCCCCCTTTCTCTTTTGCGGGTTTGATGCAGATCAACCCCTCCCGGGTGGCTGCATGGGATGACACGGTCGACAGATCGACCAAAGAGACGTGCCATGCTTGCGGATAGCCCCGATACCGAACGTTACGACGTCGAGCCGGTAAACTCGCCCAAGCGGCGGCAACCGCTCTACGCGCCGCGGACCAAGATCTTCCCCAAGCGCGCCAGCGGCCGGTTCCGCAAGTTCAAGTGGCTGGTGATGCTGATCACCCTTGCCATCTACTACATCACCCCCTGGATCCGCTGGGATCGCGGGCCGTTCGCGCCCGATCAGGCCGTGCTGGTCGACCTCGCCAACCGGCGGTTCTTCTTTTTCATGATCGAGATCTGGCCGCAGGAGTTCTATTACGTCGCCGGCATGCTGGTGATGGCGGGCGTTGGCCTCTTCCTGATCACCTCGACCGTCGGCCGCGCCTGGTGCGGCTATTCCTGC
>JACDQI010000067.1 GCA_015657675.1 Devosia sp. | reverse complement strand
GCGTCGCGCTCACGGCAGAGCCGGATCCCGCGGCGGCCTATGACGCCATCCTCAAGGACATCGCCGGACTGACCCGCGTAGCCTGAACGGCCCGGGACTGCTAGAAAACAGGCTCTGCAGGAGTTTTTTCGTGTCTCAGATCAAGATCGCCATCGCGGGGGCGGCCGGCAAGATGGGCGCCGCCAATATCAAGGCGGTGTCGCAGGTCCCCGGGCTTGTCATTTATTCAGCTTTCGACCGGGCCGGTTCACCGGCGGTGGGCAAGGATGCGGGCGAAGTGGCCGGTATCGGGCCGCTGGGTGTCGCTATTGTCGATGACATGGCCACTGCACTCGACGGCGCCGATGCCATTATCGACTTCACCGTTCCCGCAGCCAGCGTAGCGCTGGCGCAGCTGGCGGCCGAACGCGGCATCGTGCACATCATCGGCACCACCGGCTGTACCGAGGCCGACAACGCGGCGATCGCTGCATCGGCCAAGGCCGGGGCGAAGATCGTCAAGACCGGCAATTTCTCGCTCGGCGTCAACCTGCTGGTGGGCCTCGTGCGCAAGGCGGCGGCGGAGCTGCCGGGCTGGGACGTCGAAATCGTCGAAATGCACCACAACCGCAAGGTGGATGCGCCGTCGGGTACGGCGCTGATGCTTGGACAAGCGGCGGCCGAGGGGCGCGGCATCGACCTCAGCGAACATTCGGTGCGCTCGCGTGATGGGCATACCGGCCCGCGCGAGGCTGGTACGATCGGCTTTGCAGCGCTGCGCGGCGGCAATGTGGTGGGCGACCACACGGTGATCCTCGCCGGCAATGCCGAGCGGATCGAACTCACCCACAAGGCTGACAACCGCGCGTTGTTCGCCGACGGCGCGGCCCGAGCGGCCCTCTGGGCCGCGACGCAGCCTCCCGGACTTTACACCATGGCCGACGTGCTCGGCTTTACGTCATAAGGACCCTCTGATGACCGGCACCCTGATCCTCGTCCGCCACGGGCAGAGCGAGTGGAACCTCAAGAATCTCTTTACCGGCTGGCGCAACCCGAACCTGACAGAGCAGGGCATCGGCGAGGCCCGCGCCACAGGCGTCAAGCTCAAGGCCGCCGGCTTCAAGCCCGATGCCTATTTCACCTCGCGCTGCGCCGGGCCAGCACACGCTGGACCTGATCCTCGAAGAACTGGGCGTGGTCGATGTGGTGATCACCCGCAACCACAAGCTCAACGAGCGCGACTATGGCGACCTGTCGGGTCTCAACAAGGACGATGCCCGGGTCAAGTGGGGTGAAGAGCAGGTGCTGATCTGGCGCCGTTCGTTTGACGTGCCGCCGCCGGGCGGTGAGAGCCTGAAGGACACCGCGGCGCGGGCGCTTCCCTATTTCGACGCCGAAATCCGGCCGCTGGTTGCTGCCGGCAAGACGGTGCTGGTGGCGGCACACGGCAATTCGCTGCGCGCCATCGTGATGGCCCTCGAAGGGCTGACGCCCGAGCAGATCCTGAAGCGCGAACTGGGTACCGGCGAGCCGGTGGTCTATTCGATCGGGTCCGACGGCAAGCTGGCAGGGACCGTCAGTATCTGAGCGGGACTACGCCCCGCTCGTTACCCCACGCTCCCAACCCAGAATGGCGCGTTTGCGCGGCAGGCCCCAGTGGTAGCCGGTGAGTGCGCCGGAACTGCCGACCACGCGATGGCAGGGCACCACGAAGCTGATCGGGTTCTTGCCGACGGCGGCGCCCACGGCGCGTGAAGCGCTGGGGCGGCCGATGCGGCGGGCAACGTCGGCATAGGTGGTGGCTCGGCCGACCGGGATCTGCAGCAGCGTTTCCCAGACCGAGACCTCGAAATCGGTGCCGATCAGCACGACGCGCACCGGCTGAGCCGGATCCCAGCGCGCCGGATCGAAGATGCGGGCGGCGACGGGGACAACCGTGGCATCGTCGCGGCTGTAACGCGCATTGGGCCAGCGATCGCGCAGATCCTCGAAGGCCTGCTGGATCGAGACCTCGCCATCGGCAAAACCGATCCCGGCCAGGCCATAGTCGGTGAGCACGAGAACCGCGGTGCCGAACGGGCAGGGGGCGACGCCCCAGGTCATGGCAAGACCCTCGCCACGATTGCGCCAGGCGCCGGGCGGCATGGCTTCGTGGGTGATGAAGAGATCGTGCAGGCGCGAGGTGGACGAGAGCCCGACTTCAAAGGTGGTGTCGAGGATACTTTGCCGCTCGGCCAGCAGACGGCGCGCGTGGTCCAGCGCCACGGCCTGGGCGAAACTTTTCGGGGTCAACCCGCACCAGCGGCGGAAAAGGTCGGTCAGCTGGCGCTCGGTGAAACCGAGGGCGCGGGCGAAGGCGCCCAGATCGGCCTCGTCCGGTCCGTTGTCGGACAGAAAGCGGATAGCCGCGCGGACGGCTTCATAGTCGGTGGCGGGGCTGAGGGTCTGTTGTTCGGTCATGATGGCGGCAGGATAGGCGCCGGCGCGGAATGACGCGACCCGATTTTGACGTTCAGTTGCGGGCTTTCTTCAGCGCTGCGCCGAACACACGCGCAAAACTGGTCTTGTCATCGGGGCTGAGGAACGCGCCGATCAACAGGTCCCGATCGCGGCTGCGCAGATGCAGGGCGGTGATCCGCTCATTGAAGTCGCGATCGATCACCAGCTTGACGAAGAACGGGTTGAAGCGGCTGAGCTCGGTCTTGCCGCTGGCGGTCACCTGCTTGACCTCGAGTTCGTCGGGCCAGAGCGTGATCACTTCGAACTGCTTGCTGGCGCGCATCGAGGCGGCCAAGGCCCAACCGATGGCCAACAGGTCGAGGCCGAGGAAGCCGACAATCGGCCAGGCGCCCATCGAAAAGAAGATGATGCCCGGAATGGACGCCATGACGCAGGCCAGGGCAATGACGTAGCGATAGCCGCGTCGCGTCAGCGAGCGGTGCGGCGTCAGTGTCGCTGCAAAGAGCGGCCGTGCTTGCGTCTTGGTGGTCATGACCGCTCTAGTATAGACCGCGAGTCGGGGCGAAAAAAATGGCAAACACGCGTGCGAGGCGGTTACCGCGACAAGATGTCGAAGCGATCTTTGGCGCTTTTGCGGCGGCCAACCCCGAACCGCAAGGCGAGCTGGAATATGTGAACGCCTTCACCCTGCTGGTGGCAGTGGTGCTATCGGCGCAGGCGACGGATGCCGGCGTCAACAAGGCGACCCGCGGGCTCTTTGCCATCGCCGATACGCCCGAAAAGATGGTGGCGCTTGGCGCCGCGGGGATCGAGGAGCGGATCAAGACCATCGGGCTCTTCCGCGGCAAGGCGAAAAACGTCTTTGCGCTGAGCCAGATGTTGATCGACCAGCATGGCTCGGAGGTGCCGCAGACGCGCGAGGCGCTGGAAGCGCTGCCGGGCGTCGGGCGGAAGACCGCCAATGTGGTGCTCAATATCTTCTTCAAGCAGCCGACCATCGCGGTGGACACGCATCTCTTCCGTGTCGGCAACCGGACCGGGTTGGCTGCGGGAAAGACGCCGCTGGCGGTGGAGCTGGCACTGCTCAAGGTGATCCCGGAGCCTTACCTGCTGCACGCGCATCACTGGCTGATCCTGCATGGCCGCTACGTCTGCAAGGCGCGCAAGCCGGAATGCTGGCGGTGCCTGATCGCCGAATGGTGCCGGTATCCGGACAAGACCCCGCCGCCCAAGGGGGCCTAGGGCCTAGAGGCCGTAGATCCGCGGGATCATGGCGGCGAATATCGGGATGAACAGCAGGAACAGCGCTTCGGCATGGACGAAGCGGCGCGTGGCGCGGATTTCGTCGTCGGGCGGCGTGAAAGCGGCGTCGGCGCGGAGCGATTTGCTCCAGCGCAGGATCTGGATGGTGGGCGGCACCGAAAGCAGGCCGACCACCAGGAAGGCCGCCATCTTGGCCCAGAAAGCCCAGTTGCCGGCATAGAACTCCCAGCCCGCGTTGCCGAGGATGACGCGCAGAATGCCGACCACGATCACCACGCCGGAGACGGCGCCGTAGGCGAGATCGAGTTTCCCAAGCTGGCCGAGGCGCTTGCCCGCCAGGCCCGGGCGTATCAACGCGAATTCTGCAGCGAAGATGCCGATCAGGATGAAGACGGCGAGATGGTGGACGATGGCGAGAATGAGGTCTTGCATCGGTGTCTCGGCTGGCTCTATGTGAACAGTGTTTGCATCCTAGTTGTTACATGTGATCAATGTCAACATCTGACGCGCCGACCGGCTATCACCATGGCGACCTCAAACGGGCATTGCTCGAGGCGGCGTTCGAAATGCTCGATGCCGAGGGTACCGATGGCCTAGGTCTGCGTGAGCTGGCGCGCAAGGTCGGGGTGTCTCCGGCGGCGCCCTATCGGCATTTTCGCAGCCGCCAGGCGTTGCTCGAAGCGGTGGCAATTGAGGGTTTCAGGCGTTTTTCAGCGATGATGGAGGCCAAGCAGGCCCATACGCCTGAACCACGGCAGCTGGTGGCGATGGCGGAGGCCTATGTGCGGTTCGCGCTGGTGCAGCCGGCGCTTTTCCGGCTGATGTTCTCGCAGCAGGTCGACAAGCGCGCCAATAAGGCACTGCATCAGGCGGCGGTCGACGCTTACGCATCGCTCGCCAAGGCAGCTGCCAGGGAAGTGCCCGAGGCACCGAGCGAAGGGGCGGTGATCGCCTGGGCTTTCGTGCATGGACTCTCCATGCTGCTGCTCGATGATCAGTTGCTGGGTGTCTCGCCGCAGAACTCGGACAGCCTGATCCGCAATCTGGCGCAGCGCTTCGTGGCTGGCCTGCGCACCGGAGTTGCACCGAACCCGCAAGTCCGCTAAGTCCCGCGCGGTTTCACGCAACAGACATAGAGGACGGCCAATGGCTGATACCCGGTTCGACGTTCTGACGATCGGGAACGCCATTGTGGACATCCTCGCGCCGATCGATCCGGCGTTCCTCGCGCGCGAGGGTATGAGCGAAGGCATCATGCATCTGATCGATGCCGAGCGCTCCGCATACCTCTACGACCTGATGCCCGCCGATAAACGCCAGATTTCCGGCGGATCGGCCGCCAATACGGCGGCCGGCGTCGCCTCGCTGGGCGGCAAGGCCGCGTTCGTCGGCAAGGTGGCGGCAGACCCGCTGGGCGAGGTTTTTGCCGAAGACCTGCACCATATCGGCGTGCATTACAGCGTCGCCCGGCTGCACAATGGCCCGGCAACGGCGCGCTCGATGATCCTCGTCTCGCCCGGTGGCGAGCGGACGATGAACACTTACCTCGGCGCCTGCCAGCAGCTGACCGTCGCCGACATCAAGGAAGACGAGATCGGCGCGGCCACGGTCACCTATATGGAAGGCTATCTGTGGGACCCGTTGGAGGCCAAGAAGGCCTTCGTGCAGGCGGCTCACTACGCGCACAAGCATGAGCGTGCCACCGCCTTTACGCTGTCGGACCCTTTCTGCGTCAACCGTTACCGCGACGAGTTTCTCGACCTGATGCGGTCTAAAACCATCGACTACGTCTTCGCCAATGTCGAAGAGCTGAAGTCGCTCTATCAGACTGATAATCTTGGCGAAGCCGTGCAGCAGATCGCCAAGGACGCCGAACTCGCTGCCATCACCATGGGCGCCGATGGCGCCATGGTCGTCTACGAAGGCGAAATCATCTCCGTCCCGGCCTTCCCGGTGCACGAGGTGGTGGACGCAACCGGCGCCGGCGACCTCTTTGCCTCGGGCTTCCTGCTCGCCGCCTCTCGTGGCCAGGACCTCAAGATGGCGCTGCAGGCCGGCTGCCTCGCGGCGTCGGAAGTTATCTCCCATATCGGCGCCCGCCCGATCCGCGACCTGCAGCAGATGGCGACGGAACACGGGGTTGATCTCAGCCGGAAGATCGACGCTTAAGGCCTAGGCCGAAGCGAGATCCCCACACACACTCGGTGTCATCCCTGCGAAAGCAGGGATCCACCT
>JACDQI010000066.1 GCA_015657675.1 Devosia sp. | reverse complement strand
CCGATCGGTCCAGGGGGAGTTCGGTGGTGCGTGATCGGCGGGCGGACCGAGATCGACGAGATCGCCGCGCAGATGTGGCGCAGCGCCTTGCGGCGCAGGGGGATCGGGGGCGCGCGTCTTGCCGCCAATGGCCGTGCGGCAGGAGAGCGTCGGCCGCATCGAGCTGGGTGGGGCGACGGTGGTCTGCCTCTTTTACTTCGGGGCCGAGGTGAAGGCGCAGACGCGCTATGTGTCGCGGCGCCTCAAGGCGATCCGGCCCGACATCAGGGTGGTGGCGTGCCTACTCAATGCCTCGGCACTGCCGGGGACGGCCGAGGACCTGCGGGTCGATCAGATCACCCACCGCTTCGAGGATACGGTCGAGGCGATCGACACTGCGCTCGAATTGATCGATCCGGCCGCGTCGTCCGACGCCAAGCCGTTCAAGGGGGCCGGGCGCGGCGACGATGCACTGGGGCGCCGGCTCAAATCGATTGCCGAGACGCTGGATGTGCCGGTGGCGACCATCAACCTGCTCGATGACGAGCGGCACAAGACCGATACGGACGCCTATCGGCTGACCCAGGCGATTGTCGCGAGCGGCGCGCCGCTGGTGCTGCAGCCGCTGACCGAGAGTCACCCGCTGGCCGACAACACCTATCTGCAGACCAATGGGGTGCGCTTTTATGCCGGCGTGCCGCTGACGCTGGAGAGCGGGGAAACGGTGGGGACGCTGGTGATCGTCGACTACGAGGAGCATCCGTTCGACGCGGCAGCGCTGGAGCAGCTCGAAGCGATGGCGGCAGACCTGGTGCGGCAGTTCAGCCACCCGGAGGCGACCCGCGCGGCCGTGCCGGCCTAAGCCGGTTCAGACGGCTAGGCGGTTTGCAGCCGGTCCCGATTTTGCTATGTGGCGTGCAGCGACCCCGTAGCTCAGCAGGATAGAGCGCAGGATTCCTAATCCTGAGGCCATGAGTTCGAATCTCATCGGGGTCACCACGGCCGCTTGGCTGCTACCCTCCCCTACGTGAAGATATCCCCCTCGAACTCCTCCCAGCCGACGAGGTTGGGGCGGGAGGCGTCGTCGGGGGGGTGGGGATTTGCCGGCTTTTTTGGCTTTGACCAGCTTGCGTTGCCAGGCGGCGCGGCGGCGGTTTTCGGCGGCGGCGAGGACGTCGTCTTCGCGCCATTGATCGACGCGGTCGCTATCGAGGATGTCGGCGATCACGGCGGGATCGAAGACATGGAAGGTGATTTTCCGTGCGCGGCCGCGGAGCTTGACCGTGCGGGTGCCGGCGCTGGGGAGGCGGCCGTCCTTGAGCCAGCGATGGCGTTCGCTGGTCTTGATGGCGAGGATGTCCTCGATTTCGCGCGGGATCACCGGCTGGGTCTCGGCCGTCGCGAGCGTGGTCTCGACCGTGCGGATGGCGCGGGCGAACTCGGCTTCGGACCCGGCGGGCAGGCGGAGCGTGAGTTCGGTGCCGGCGGCCTTGAGGGCCTTGCGGAGCGCGGTGGGCAGGTGGGCCTGCACTTCCTGCAGAATGCCCTTGGCGCGGACCGTCGAGCCGAGCGTCACCGCAGACGGCAAGGTCCAGGCCCGGATCAGGTCCGTGGCGGCGGTGGGGGCGGGCTTGGGGCTCATCTTTGCAATATAGGCACTGCGGCGGGCGCTTCTATCAGCGGGTTTAATCCCAATAGGGTTCGCCCTCGTAGCGATGCGCCTTCAACCACCCTTCGTCGGGAATGAACCCGAGGCCGGGGGTGTCGTTGATGCGCATGCGGCCGTTGCTGATGTCGAGCGGATTTTCGGCGGCCCAGGCGAGGCTGGTGGCGCGGCGGGTGCATTCGATGCGGGGGCAGTTGAAGATCGAAGCGGCGAGCTGCTGGCTGGCGAGGTTGAGGAGCAGGCCGCTGACATTGTGGAGCGTAATCGGCGTGCGATAGAGCGCGGCGGCGTCGGCGATGGCCTTGGTGCCGGTGATGCCACCCGAGAGCACGATATCGGGTTGCAGGCAGTCGACGGCCTGGTTCTGCAGGAACGGCAGGGCCTGATCGACCAGCTCGATGTTCTCGCCGGTGAGGATGGGCAGGTGGGTCTGGCGGCGGAGGGCCAGCCAGTTCTCGGCGTAGCCGGGCTGCAGCGGGTCTTCGTAATAGAGCGGGGAGATGTCCTCGACGCTTGGCGACGGCGATGGCGCTGGGGGTATCGAGCTCGTTGTGGCAGTGGACGATGATGTCGATGTCCTCGCCAAGATGCTCGCGGGCGAGCTCATAGGAGCGGCGGACTTTGCGGATGTCGCCGGGCGAGAGGCTGGGGACATATTGCTGCATGTGGAGGCCGAGGCAGGAATGCACGTCGACCTTGAAGGCAGTAAAGCCGTGCGGGTCGGACTTGAGGTCGGCGGCGCGATCTGCCCAGGCGCCGGCATCGGTGAAATCGCCCTGTGGGCAGTGCGAATAGAGCGCGATGTCGTCGCGGAACTTCCCGCCCAGCAGCTGGTAGACGGGTTGGCCGAGCAGCTTGCCGGCGAGATCCCACAGCGCCATGTCGATGCCCGAGAGCACCTGCATTTCGCGGCGGCGCTGCGGGAAGATGGTGAACATGTTGTGGTGGTGGACGCGGATGGCCAGCGGGTCCTTGCCGACCAGCCCCAGATGCGGCAGGCGGCCGCCGCCGGCGGCGTGGGTGGCGATGGTGGCGCGCACATGCGTGCCGTCGATGTCACCGCATTCGCCATAGCCGGAGACACCGGCATCGGTATCGACGCGGATGAGGCAGAAGCCGCTGTCGAGCCGCATGGCGTGGATGTCGGTAATGGTGGCGAGCGGCCGGCCTTGGCCGCGGCTTGATCGAGTGCTGTCACGTTATCCTCCCCGTGTACGGCGCACCTTGGCCGACCCGCCGCGCAATGTCACGGCGGGGCAGGCAGTTACGCACGGGGGAGGGGATCAGGCGCGGAGGTAGGGGCGCTTGACGGCGACGGCCAGATCGCTCGTTGGAATGTAGATGTCGAAGGCCTGGCCCAGGTTGCGGACGATGCTGCCGTCGAGCTTCCCCTCCCGCACCATGCTGGCGAGGATGGCGAGCGCCTCGGCGGGCGTCTGCGTAGGCTTATAGGCCCGATGCTCGGTAAGGGCGGCAAAGATATCGCAGACGGTGAGCACGCGGGTCAGCGGCAGGATGTCATTGCCAGAAAGGGCATCCGGGTAGCCCGAACCATCGAGCATCTCATGGTGGTGGCGCACGGCATCGAGCACGACCTTGGGCAGCTCGGGCTGTTGCATCAGATAGTCATAGCCGGCGGCCGGATGGCGCTGGATGATGACGAGTTCGTCGGGCGAGAGCCGGCCCGGCTTGTCGAGAATACTGAGCGGCACGATGGACTTGCCGATGTCGTGCAGCATGGCGGCGTTGAGCAGCGCGATGGCCAGAGGCTGGCCGAGGCCGATATGCTGGGCATAGGTGGCAGCGACACCGCAGACCAGCAGACAGTGCTGGAAGGTGCCTTCGTGATGCTGGCGGACGGTGGCGAGCCAGGGTTGCACTCCGGCTTCGTTCAGGCCCGAAAGGATTTCGGAACTGGCGGAACTGAGGCTGGCGATGTCGATCGGTTCGTCGCTCAGCACACCGTCAAAGAGGCGCGCCAATTCCTGCCCGGCGGCGGCGATGGAACGGCCGGCGCGGGTCTTGGGCATGGGGTGAGCGGGCAGGTGCAGCCGGGGGACAGCGTGGGCAGCAAGCAGGGCCTTGAAGGCCTTGGCGCGCTCTACAACGCTGCTGGCACCCAGCGCTTCGGCCTGCACACGACCGACCCGGTCGCGTCGGCCGTCGATCAAGAAAATCTGTCGGCCGGCGGGGGCGAGGCGCGCCAGCAAGCGACGCGTGGCGTCGACGATGCCCAGATCGTGCAAGTCGACATCAAAGACGATATCGGCCTTGGCCGGCAGGGCGTCCGCGTCCGACATGGCCATAGCGGTCACGCCGAGGGAAGCCGCCAGCGTCTTGGCGTGCTCGGCAAAGCGGGTATCATGCAGCAGGACCAGGGGCGGGGGGGACGTCTTCGGCACGGTTTAGGTGATCTCTCCAATAGCGCGTTGATGCTAAGCGCAAAATTACTAGCTGGACGTTAAGCAGCGGCGGCCAAAACACTTTCCGGCAAAGATGTGATCGCAGTAGAGCGCGCGAATGCTGGCGGGCGCGCTTCCGTCGGACAGTTGTTCCGGTCAGATTTGTGCAGTCTGATGCGCGGTATGGGCTTTGACCTTGACCTCGCCTGATTTGGCGGGCAAGTCCGACAGCCCTGCCTGCCACAAGGACGTCTGATGAAGCTCACCTCCCTCGCTCCGCTCTTTGCCGCCGGTCTTGCTGCGTTGGCGCTTGCCGCCTGTTCGCCGGGAGGCGGTGGGGCACTGTCGGCCGGGCTGACACAGCGGATGGATCAGCCGGGGGCGAGTCTCAACACGGCGGAAGCCATCGGCATCATCAACCATTTGCGCGGCGCCAGCGGCGTAGCGCCGGTGACCGAGGATGCCGGCCTCAATGGTTCGGCGCAGGCCCTCGCCACGGCCTATGCCAAGACCGGCACGACGCCGAAACTGCCGGCGACGCTGGTGGTGATCCGCACCAGCGCCGGTTATGGCGACTTTGCCGAGACCTTCTCAGGTTGGCGCAATTCGCCGGCCGATGCGGCGGGCCTGACCGAGCGCAGCGCCACCAAAGCCGGCATCGGTGTCGCCTATGATCCGAGCTCGACCTATGGCGTCTACTGGGTGCTGCTGCTTGACGACTGAGCCCGCCCTCGAGGACGCGCGCGGGCTCAAATGTCCGCTGCCGGTGCTGCGGATGGAAAAGCGGCTCGCCGGGCTGCCGGCCGGGGCGCAGCTCGTGGTATTGGCGACTGACCCGATCGCCAAGGTGGATATCCCGCTCTACTGCATCCAGCAGGGGCATGCTTGCTTCACCAGTTCGGTGGACGGCTCGCTGCGGTTCGAGATCACCAAGCGTAGCGACGGGGCGGCAGCCTAGTCGGCGAGCTTGATCGGGTCAGCGAGGATGCTGACCTCGCCGATATCGGCGTTGGAATTGCCGCGCTTGATGGCACGGCCCATGGCTTCCTCGTCCTTTTCGGCCTGGCCCAGCGCGCGTTCGTCGGCGATGGCGGCGTCGATGATGACGATGTGCTGCTGGGCGGCGATCACCGCCTGGGCGTCACCGGACTTGGCGGACGCCGCGGCGATGTTCGACCAGCGTCGTCGCGCAGGGTGCGCACGGGCACCGATATTG
>JACDQI010000065.1 GCA_015657675.1 Devosia sp. | reverse complement strand
TCCAACTGCAAACCCAGTAGCCCTCATCCTGAGCCTGTCGAAGGACGAGGGCGTGGCACTGGGTTGCCCTAGCCGTTCGCCAGATCCTTGGCGTAGCCGTAGAGCCGATCCTCCAGCGAGCGCATGCGGGTGATATCGCTCTGTATGCCGATGCAGTGCGTTGTCACCCCGTTGTCGTCGGTGACCGGGCGCAGCGAGAGCCTGTTCCAGAAAGGGGTGCCGTTCTTGCGGTAGTTGAGCAGGTCGATGATCAGCGGCTTGCCCGCGGCGATGCTGACGCGGATGCGGGCCACCGCTTCGCGATCGGTGTCGGTGCCCTGCAGGAAGCGGCAGTTGCGGCCGATGGTTTCCTCGGGGGTGTAGCCGGTCATCCGCTCGAAGCCGCGATTGACGTAGATCAGCGGCGCATCCGGCTTGCGCAGGTCGCTCAAGGTCAGCGACTGCAGCGCCGGATCGAGCTTGCCGTCGGTGAATGCGAGGCCTTCGAGCAGGCCCTTGACCGAGAACTTCACCTGACCTTCCTCCCGCTTGTCATCGTCCCTCTCCTAGCATGCCGTCAGCCGGCTGCAAGCAGATGGGCGCGGCATCAGCACTCATCAACCCTGTGCGGCTTTGGCCGATAGCCACTCCCCTGCTGCTCGGCTATAAGGCCGCCAATCTAGGAGACGCGGATGAGCGAAACCACGCATTTCGGTGAGCAGACCGTGCCGCTCGAGGCCAAGCAGGGCATGGTCAACCAGGTGTTCCATGCCGTGGCGGATCGCTATGACCTGATGAACGACCTGATGAGCGGCGGCGTGCACCGGCTCTGGAAAGACGCCATGGTGGCGCGGTTGGCTCCGCCCAAGGGCGGCTCGCTGCCCTATCGGGTGCTCGATATGGCGGGCGGCACCGGCGACATCGCCGAGCGCATCATCAATGCCTCGGTGGGCTATGCCGAGGTCACCGTTTCGGACATCAATTCGGACATGCTCCGCGTCGGGGCCGAGCGCGCCAAGGGCTGGCGCTTCCCCGACCAGGCAAAGTTCGTCGAGGCCAATGCCGAAGAGCTGCCGTTCGAGAGCGACTATTTCGACGCCTATACGATCGCCTTCGGCATCCGCAACGTGCCGCGCATCGACAAGGCGCTGAGCGAAGCGCATCGGGTCCTCAAGCGCGGCGGCAAGCTGCTGGTGCTCGAATTCAGCCAGGTCGACCTGCCGGGGCTCGACGCCGCCTACAAGCTCTTTTCGGACCGGGTGATCCCGCCGATGGGCAAATGGGTGACGGGCGATGCGCAGCCCTACCAGTATCTGGTGGAATCCATCCGCAAGTTCCCGCCGCCCGACCGCTTCAGCCAGATGATCGCAACGGCCGGGTTCAAGCGGGTGACCCACACCGCCTTTACCGGCAATGTCGCGGCGCTGCACACCGCCTGGAAACTCTGAGCCCATGGCCATCGGCGCCTATTTCCGCCTTGCCCGCGCCGGCTACGTGCTGGCACGCGAAGGCGCGCTCTCGATCGCCGATAACCCGGCCCTGCCGCCCGCCCTGCGGATGGGGGTCAAGCTTGGCCGGCTGATCGAGCGCGGCGCGGTGCGCCGCACCGGCCGGGTCGAGCGGCTGACCCGCGCGCTCAACCGGCTCGGCCCGACCTATGTCAAGCTCGGCCAGACCTTGGCGACGCGCCCCGATGTTGTCGGCACCGATGTCGCGGCGGACCTCTCTGGCCTCCAGGACAAGATGGAGCCCTTCGATCCGGCCAGCGTGCCGGGGCTGCTTCAGGAGGCGCTGCAGGAGCGGGCCGCCGATCTCAAGGACCTGTCGCCGCCGATCGCGGCGGCCTCCATCGCCCAGGTGCACAAGGCAGTGCTCGACGGCCGGCAGGTGGCGGTGAAGATCCTGCGGCCGGGTATCAAGACGCGGTTCTTTGCCGATATCGAGAGCTTTTATGCTGGCGCCCGGCTGGCGCAGCGCTTTGCCAGGCCGCTGCGACGGTTGCGGCCCATCGAGGTCGTGCAGACGCTGGATCGCTCGGCACGGCTCGAGCTCGACCTCCGGCTCGAAGCGGCCGCCATTTCCGAGTTCGCCGAAAACATCAAGGACGATACCGGCTTCGTCATCCCCAGCGTCAGCTGGGAGCACACGTCCGAGACGGTGCTCACCACCAGCTGGGTCGAGGGCGTGCCGATCCGCGATCTGGCGGCGCTCGATGCGGCCGGGCTCGACCGCAAGGCGCTCGCTGCCAACCTGCTGCAGTCTTTCCTCCGCCACGCCATCCGCGACGGCTTCTTTCATGCCGACATGCATCCGGGGAACCTCTTTGCCGATCCCAGGACCGGCAACATCGTTGCCGTGGACTTTGGCATCATGGGGCGGATCAGCCGGGCCGAGAGGCGGTTCCTCGCCGAAATCCTCCATGGCTTCATCACACGCAATTATCGGATGATCGCCGAGCGGCATTTCGAGATCGGCTATGTGCCGCGGCATCAGTCGGTGGACGATTTCGCGCTGGCGCTGCGCGCCATCGGCGAACCGCTGCAGGGCCGCACGGCCCGCGACATCTCAATGGCCAAGGTGCTTGGCCAGCTGTTCGCCACCACCGAGCTCTTCGAGATGCAGGCGCGGCCCGAGCTGGTGTTGCTGCAGAAGTCCATGGTGCTGGTCGAAGGCGTGTCGCGGGCGCTCGACCCCGATCTCGACATCTGGACGGTGAGCGAGCCGGTGGTGGGCGACTTCGTTCGCCGCGAGGCAGGCCCGCTGGGTCGGCTCGAGGATCTCGCCGGGCACCTGCGCACCGGGGCGGCGGCGCTGGGGCGGCTGCCGGCGATCATCGACAAGGCGGAAGCGGCGCTCGACGATTTCCACGCCGAGCGCAAGCGGCCGCGGTCGCGGGCGTTCATCTGGCTGGTGGCGCTGGTCGGCGTGCTGGTCCTGTGGCGGCTTTTGAGCTGACGGGGCGGGATACCGCGTTCAGGAAGCGTTCATCCGTGTGGCCCTAGCAAGGCAGCCAGCGCTTGCCGTCGCTGGGGGGTCCCCATAGATTGCGCGCCAAGGCACAAGCGGTGGGGCACCGCAGAGGAGAATTTCCCATGACTTTCAAACTGCTGAGCCGGCTCGCCGGCGCCATCGCGCTCACCGTTGGCCTCGCCGGCTGCATGGACGTGACAATGGAAATGGACATCCTGTCCGAAACCACCGGCAAAGCCACCACCACCTCCGTCATGGCCGCCGACGTCTATGCCATGATGAAGGCGGGCGCGAGCAGCGAGGATAAGAGCGAGGGTTTCTGTGACGAGACCGGCGCGACGCTCACCGAAAATGCTGATGGATCAGCAACTTGCGTGATCATCGCCGAGGGTGCATTCGACAAGCTGGCCAATGCCGGCACCAACGATGGCGCCAAGTTCGAGGTGGTTTCACCCGGCGTCGTGAAGGTATCCTTCAGCACGGCCGAGATGAAGGGCCAGGTGGGCGCCGACGACAGCCAGGATGAGGAAACCAAGGCGATGATGAAGCAGTTCTTCGAAGGCCACGCGATAACGCTGCGCATCAAGGGCAAGGAAGTCCTCGACACCAACATGACCAAGACCGCCAATGGCGCGGAAGTGGTGATCCCGTTCCTCGACCTGATCAACGGCACTGCCGACCTGCCTCCCGAACTCTTCGCCACTGTGAAGGTGAACTGATGACGCAGCGAGTCAGCATCGGCTTTCGCTGGCTCGAGCATGGCCGGGGACTTGCCGTCCCCCGTCAGCAGACTGCCGGCGCAGCGGGGGTCGATCTCCCCGCCGCGCTCGGCATCGATGAGACCCTAGAGATTGCTACTGGCCATAGCGCGCTGGTACCTACCGGCTTTGCGATTGCGCTGCCCGAGGGCTATGAAGCGCAGATCAGGCCGCGTTCGGGCCTGGCCGCAAAGTTCGGGGTTACTGTCTTGAACGCCCCGGGTACGGTGGACGCGGACTATCGCGGCGAGATCAAGGTGATGCTGATCAACCATGGGCATGCGCCGTTCGTGGTGCGACGCGGCGATCGGATCGCCCAGATGGTGGTGGCCCCAGTGACCTCGCTCACCTTTCTCGAACAGGAGACGCTCGATGACACGGACCGTGGTGACAAGGGTCACGGCTCTACTGGCCGCTAGCCTCGCACTCTTGGCGCCAGCCCTGGCCGGTGACCGGGCAGAGTTCCAGCCAATCGGCTATTCGGCGGACGGTCGGTACTTCGCCTTCGAGGAGTACGGCGTCCAGGACGGTTCAGGCTTTCCGTTCTCGAATATCTTCATCATCGACCTGCCTGCCGACAAATGGGTGACCGGCACACCAGTGCGCATGACTCATCACGACGAGGCCGTGTCGATCGGCGAATTGCGACGCCTCGCAGCCGAGGACATTGCCGGGCGGCTCGATAGACTCGGTATCGACTATCCGGCGACTATCATTGCCCTGAATGGCGATGGCGAGCCGGAAGCGGCCGCCTATAGCCTGCGTTTTGGCCCGCCGGGCTATGGCCTGTCGCCTGTGCGAGGCGAACACCTGCTTGAGATCGAAACGTTCGACCTTCCCTCCAGCGAGGATTGCGCGGTGATTGACAATGCAACCAAGGGCTTTGCACTTAAGCTCGACGGCGTCGAGTTGCGCCGTGATGTGGGACCTGTTCCCAAGTCGCGCGGTTGCGTCATGGACTACCGCGTCTATGCCGTGATCTCGCCCAGCGAGGTCGGTGCCCTGGAGGCTCAGAACGTTGCCATCATCTCTGCCTACCCCTTCGGCTTCGAAGGTCCGGACCGGCGCTTTATCGCCGTGCCGCTCGGCAACTAGACATGGCGCTGTCCCCGGAGGAGACACGGCGCTATGCCCGGCACCTCGTGCTCAAGGGGGTTGGCGGAGAGGGCCAGCAGAAGCTCAAGTCCGCCAAAGTGCTAGTGGTCGGTGCCGGTGGATTGGGCAGCCCGGTGATCGCCTATCTGGCGGCCGCAGGCATCGGGACCATCGGCGTCGTCGACGACGACACGGTCAGCCTCTCCAACCTGCAGCGACAGATCGTGCATCGCAGCGACGCGCAAGGGCTCACCAAGGTAGAGTCGGCGCAGAGCTTTGTGGCCGCGCTCAACCCGTTCGTTGAGCTGATGCCGCATGTGCTGCGGGTCGATGCGCGGAACGTCGCCTCGCTGGTCGACGGCTATGATCTGGTGCTCGACGGCACCGACAATTTTGCGACGCGGAAACTAGTGGCTGAGGCCTGCCAGAACGTCGGGAGACCGCTGGTATCAGGGGCCGTATCGATGTTCGATGGTCAGGTGACGGTGTTTCGGCCGGGCGGGCCGCTATTTGCCGACCTCTATCCGCAGGATCCAGACGATGTCGATCTGCCGGCCTGCGAACTGGTCGGGGTGCTCGGGGCCGTCACCGGCGTGGTCGGTACCTTGATGGCCATGGAAGCCATCAAGCTGATCACCGGGCTCGGCGAACCGCTGGTCGGGCGCCTGCTGCTCTATGACGGTCGCGCCGCCCGGTTCACCGAACTCAGCTACTGACTATTGGACGTCCGGGTGCTGGAAGACCAGCGTCGCATTGGTGCCGCCGAAGCCGAACGAGTTGGAGAGCGCGATGCCGATCTGGGCGTTGTCGCGCCGCTGCCGCAGGATCGGCATATCGGCAAAGAGCGGGTCGAGCGTCTCGATGTTGGCGCTCTCGCAGAGGAACCGGTTCTGCATCATCAGGATGCAGTAGATCGACTCCTGCACGCCGGTGGCACCGAGCGAGTGACCTGTCAGCGACTTGGTGGCCGAGATCGGCGGAGACTTGTCGCCGCTACCGAAGACAGCGCGGATGGCTTCCATCTCCTTGGCGTCGCCGACGGGGGTCGAGGTTGCGTGGGGGTTGAGATAGTCGACCTTGCCCTTCACCGTCTCGAGCGCCATGCGCATGCAGCGCTCGGCACCCTCGCCCGAAGGAGCAACCATGTCGTAGCCGTCCGAGGTGGCGCCGTAGCCGACGATTTCGGCGAGGATGGTGGCGCCGCGCGCCTTGGCATGCTCGAGTTCTTCGAGCACCAGCACGCCTGCACCGCCAGCGATGACGAAACCGTCGCGGGCCGCGTCATACGCGCGTGAGGCGACGGCGGGCGTGGCATTGAAGTCCGACGACATGGCGCCCATGGCGTCGAAAAGATCCGAAAGAGTCCAGTCGAGATCCTCGTGGCCACCGGCGAAGACGATATCCTGCTTGCCCCACTGGATCAGTTCGTAGGCGTTGCCGATGCAATGCTTGGACGTGGCGCAGGCGGAACTGATCGTGTAGTTCACGCCCTTGATGCCGAAAGGCGTCGCCAGCGTTGCCGAGGCGGTGGAGCTCATGGCCTTGGGCACGGCGAGCGGCCCGATGCGCTTGGGGCCCTTTTCCCGGGTGATGTCGGCGGCTTCGACGACCGTGCGGGTAGAGGGACCACCGGAACCCATGATGATGCCGGTGCGCGGATTCTTGATGTCGGACTCTTCGAGGCCGGCCTGGGCGATCGCCTGCTGCATGGCGATGTAGTTCCAGGCTGCGCCCTTGCCCATGAAGCGGGTGGTGCGGCGGTCCAGCACTTCGAAAGGATCGAGCTTGGGCGCGCCGTGCACGTGGCAGCGGAAGCCGAGGTCGGCATATTCCTGCGCGAAGACGATGCCCGGGGTGGCAGAGCGCAGGCTTTCGGTGACCTCGGCAAGGTTGTTGCCGATGGAGGACACAATGCCCATACCCGTGACGACGACTCGCCTCACTGCACGACTCCTCTGAAGTTCCGCATGTTTTCCGACTCTTGGCCGGTCGGATTAAGTGAACAGGCCGACCCGAAGGTCCTTGGCCTCGTAAATGACCTTGCCGTCGGCCTTGACCCAGCCATCGGCAATCCCGAGCGCGAGCTTGGAACGCATGACACGCCGCAGGTCGATGCCATACTCGACCAACTTGACGTCGTCGGTGACCTGACCGGAGAACTTCACTTCGCCGCCGAGCGCGCGGCCCTTGCCGGGCGAACCACCCCAGCAAAGGAAGAACCCGAGCATCTGCCAAAGAGCATCGAGCCCCAGGCAACCCGGCATCACCGGATCACCAATGAAATGGCACTGGAAGAACCAGAGACCGGGATTGACGTCCAGCTCGGCGCGGACCTGGCCCTTGCCGTGCTCGCCACCGGTGTCATCGATGCGGGTAATGCGATCGAACATCAGCATTGGCGGGGCCGGAAGCTGAGCAAAGCCGGGGCCGAACAACTCGCCCTTCCCACTCAGGATCAGATCGTCATAACCATAAGCGTTCTGGCGATCCGCCATATACCAAGGCCTCTGTTGGTTTGATTAGGGTTCGTTAGTAGAGGGGGCGGGTATAGGGGTCAATATGGCTTAAGAGCGGCATCCCCGCTCCTTTTGGCGCAACTGCGTCCCTTTGCGCGTTCAGTAACCCTGCATCAGGTCGGTCGGACCGACATGCTTGTGTCACACCGGTCGCAAAGCTATAAGTTGGCTCATATTTTTAGCTCCTCCGGATCTGATGACCGATCGCAGCCTCGTTTCCCGCACGCTCCCTTCCCGCAAGCCCTGCCTGACGGCCGTCTTGCGGATGGCTGGCCTGCGGCCGACACGGCAGCGTGTGGCGTTGGCTGAACTGCTGTTTGCGGGCGAACATCGCCACGTCAGCGCCGAGCAGTTGCATGTCGAGGCGGTGGGCGCGCGGGTGAACGTTTCGCTGGCGACGATCTACAACAGCCTGCATCAGTTCCGCGAAGCCGGGCTGCTGCGTGAAGTGGCCGTCGATGCGTCGCGGTCGTATTTCGACACTGACACCTCGGACCACCACCACTTCTACCTTGAGGACGAGCAGCGGGTGATCGACATCCCGTCTTCGGCGATTGTGATCCAGAACCTGCCCGAGCCGCCCAAGGGCACGAGCATCACCCATGTCGACGTGGTGGTGCGGGTCAAGAAGTCGCGATAAGCCCGTCAAGCTTTTCGCCTTAGTCGAACTCTTCGTCCTTGTAGACGCCCCAGAGCTTATCCTGGGGGAGGAAGCCCGTGATGCTGGCGTGGCCGCCATTGTCGGGGGCATAGCTGGCGCTGACTTCGCACCAGGCGCCGTCGCATTTGGCAATGTCGACGCGATAGCCGGTGCCCAGATAGGCGCGGACGCCGCTATCGGGGGAACGACCGGCAAGAAGAATCACCTGCGTCTCGCCATCTGGCGGTTCAACCACGCCGGCGCGCTTGCCAGAGAGCAGGTTCTGGTGGATCCAGCCTTCTGAGCCATCGACGTCGCGAACCTTGCGCCATGTGTCGAACTCCTGGACGATTTCGACCGGGGTGCCGGATTTCACGTAGACCCAGGCGACGCCGTATTTGGTGCCCGGGCCGATACGGACGTTGATGGGGGTGGAGCGGGTGGTGGCGAAGCGCGGCAGAGGCAGGCCGCTGGGGCCTTCGGCGGCGATCACGGGGAGTGCGGGGAGCACGGGGACGCTGCTGCAGGCCAAGACAGCGGCGCAGATCAGCAAGCGAAGCGATTTATGGGTGCTGTGAAAGAGAACTCGTCCAAACATGGCTTTGCAGAGCGAAGCTATTTTACCTATCACTAGGGTAGAGACCTTAATGGGCACTGAAAGGCGACAATTTGTCGGTCGCAAAGCCGAAAATCCTGGTGACCCGACGGCTACCCGCGCAGGTGGAAGCGCGGATGGCGACACTATTTGACGCGCGCTTCAACCCGACGGACGCTCCGCTTTCGGCCAATGACCTGCTGTCCCAGCTGGACGGGCAGGATGTGCTGGTTTCCTCGATCACCGACCGGCTCGACGCCGACCTGATCGCCCGCTTGCCTGAGAGCGTCAAGCTGATCGCGCAGTTCGGCAATGGCTTCGACAATGTCGATATCGAAGCCGCCTATGCGCGGGGGGTGACGGTGACCAATACCCCCAGTGTCCTCACCGAGGATACGGCGGACATGGCGATGATGCTGATGCTGGCGCTGCCGCGGCGGCTGGTGGAAGGCGCCGGCGTGTTGCCGCGGGACGGGACATGGCCGGGATGGTCGCCGACCTGGATGCTGGGGCGGCGGCTGCGTGGCAAGGCGCTTGGCATCGTCGGGATGGGGCGAATCGGTACGGCGGTGGCAAGTCGCGCGCGGACCTTCGGACTGCAGATCCACTATTTCTCGCGCAACCGACGGCCACCGGCGGTGGAGGAAAAGCTCGAAGCGACCTATTGGCCCTCGCTCGACGCGATGATTCCGGAAGTCGATATCGTCTCGCTGCATACGCCGCACACCCGGGATACCTACCACATTCTCAATGCGACCCGCCTCGCGGCGATGCGGCGCGATGCCTTCGTGGTCAACGTCTCGCGGCCGGAACTGGTCGACGAGGAGGCGCTGGTGCGCTGCATCGAGGATGGGCAACTGTCCGGGGCGGCGCTGGATGTGTTCGAGAATCGTCACGGACTTTCCGAACGGCTGCTGCAGCTTGCACGCGCCAACAAGGTGGTGCTGACCGCCCATATGGCTTCGGCGACACTGGAAGCTCGGGTGGAAATGGGTGAGACGGTGATCGTCAACATCCGGGCCTTTGTCGATGGCCACCAGCCGCCGCACCGCGTGCTGCCCGAGAACCGCACGACACGGCCCACATCCTAGCCCTTTCCAGAACGTCGATTTGGCTTTACGCCTTGTCGAATGAAGAGAGCCTATCGACTCGGGAAGCGCGCCGTAACGGCGGCTGAGACACGGTTGCGGATCGTGGAGGCGGCGCTGGCGCTTTATCAGTCGGTGGGGCCGCGCCAGACGACGGTGGCGGAGATCGCGCGGCGCGCCGGGGTCGAGCGGCTGACGGTCTACAACCATTTTGCCGATGATGCCGCGCTGGCACAGGCCTGCCAGAGTTTCTGGCGCACGCTGCATCCGCGACCCGACAGCGACGCCTGGAGCAAGATCGAGGCGCCAGCAAAGCGCCTCGAAGTGGCGCTCGATGCGCTGTTTGCATGGTATGCCGACACCGAGGCGATGACCCGAAATGTGCTGCGCGATAGTCCGGCGGATCCGGCGTTTGCCGGCGTGCTGGCGGCAATTGCGCAGGAAGACCAGGCGTTCATCGATTCTCTAGTCGCCGGCTGGGAACCGACACCCTGGGCGCTGGCGGCGCTGCGCGCCGGGATCGGCTTTGGCAACTGGGAAAGCCTTTGCCTGCAGAGCGGCCTGCCGCGTGACGAGGCCGTGGCGCTGGTTGTGACCTGGGTGCGCTCGGCCTAAGTGGAACTCTACTCGCTCTCGGACGCAGCGAGGAAATCTCCCAGCCGGTCGAGGCGCTGTTCCCAGGCGAGGCGCTGGTCGTTGAGCCATTGCTCTGCCTGCGTCAGCGCCGTGGCGTCGATGGAGCAGGTGCGGACCCGGCCGACCTTTTCCGAACGGACGAGGCCGGATTGCTCGAGCACCTGCAGGTGCTGAACCACAGCCGGCAATGACATGGAAAAGGGCTTGGCTAGTTCACTGACCGAAGCGGGCCCCTGGCTCAAGCGTTCGACCATCCGACGTCGGGTCGGATCGGCAAGCGCCTGGAACAGGTGATCAAGACTGGGTTCGGCTCTTTGGTTAAGCATACACTTAACTCTAGTGACGCAGCCCAAAAGTCAACCGCGACGGATCATCGCGCCGGTGGAAATACGGGGGTGGTGGGGGTGGCCTCGGCGCGGTGGAGGACGCCGATAATCGAACTGTGTTCGTGGCAGGAGATCATGCTCCACCCGGGTCCCGGGCGGTCCCCGGCATGTCGGGTGAAAATGCACGGGGGGCGCCACCTGCAGCCTCGTTTCATCGATGACGCACTGGGCCGCGACCACATTGCCATAGCGCCACTGCACGGGGATACCTGCAGTGCGCATGGCCGCCTCGATCGGTTGCAGATGCCTGCAGGTCACGAGGCGCTTGGGGTCGGCGGCATAGCCGGCGGCGTCCACCTGTTCAATCGGCATCACCGGGACGCGAGCGCGCGGGCGGAAGAAGGGTGCGCCCCAATAGGCGTTGGGCCGGTGGCGGTTGAGATACCAGACCAAGGCCCCGAACGAGACAAGCAGCGCGCCGCCGGCCGGTGACGAGACCGTGCCCAGCGGCGGGTTGCCCTCGTTGATCTCGAAGCCAAGCCCGATCATCAGCACGAAAAGGCTGACGACGACGGCCATGCAGATCAGGATGCCCAGGAGTCTCATCCCGGCATCCTGACCAAAACGCGGCCGTTTGCCAATCAGGCGCCGAGTGCGGCCTGTTCGGCGCAGATCCGATCGATCAGCGGATCGAGCTCCTGATTGACCGGCGCTTTTGCCGCCAGCCGCTGCTTGAGGAACCGGATGGGTTCGACGAGGATCTTGTCGAGATCGGTCTCGCAGATGAAATCGCCAGCGACGCGCTTGATCTTGGAATTGTCAAAGAGCGTGGTCCAGGTCTTGTCGCCGAGCAGCGGACCGGCCCAGTCCGACTTGTAGCGGATGAGCGTATCGGTGGGGACGTGGGCGAGCTTGGCCTCGACGCCGAGCCCCTTGGCGATCGACATATAGATGGCGTCCCAGGTGAAGCCGACATCGCCGGTGATGTGGAAATCCTCCTTGAGCGCCGCGGGGTTGCCGAAGAGCTTGACGTAGGGTTTGGCGAAATCCTCGGAACGCGTCAGCGTCCAGATGGCGGTGCCGTCGCCCGCCACCAGCACCGGCTTGCCGGCGAGCATGCGGAGGGCAACGCTGTCGCCTTCGTTGAGCATGGTGGGCAGGCCCGTGCGCGTCGTGTGGCTGGGGCGCACATTGGCCCAGGGCAAGGCTGAGGCCTTCATCAGGTTTTCGCAGGCGATCTTGGCCTGGCTGTAGGGCCACCACGGGTTCACGGCCGGCGTCGTCGCCTCGGAGGTCATGTAGGCGAAGGGGTGCTTCTGGTAGACCGAGGCGGAGGAGATGAAGATGTACTGGCCGACCTTGCCGGAGAAAGTGGCAATGTCCTGCTGCATCTGCTCGGGGGTAAAGACCATGAACTGGTTCACCACATCCCAATGCTGCTGGCCGAGCTGCGCGTAGCTTTGTGGGTCCTTCATGTCGCCGATGATGGAAATGGCGCCCTTGGGCAGCGGTTCAGCGCGCTGGCCGCGGTTGAACACCGAAACCTTGTGGCCGGCAGCAATCGCCAGCTCCACGCAGGGCAATGAAATCTGGCCGGTACCACCGACGAAAAGTACGTTGAGCGTCATGAAATTCCTCCTCTTTTGAAGATGAGAGTAGGGGGGATTTTTGAACAGGCAAGGGACGTTTGGGCGACGATGCTGATCCGAGTAGTGTCCATCCCATCCCAATCACAGGTGTCATCCCAGCGACAGCTGGGATCCATCTCTCGGTCTGCGCTGGCGGAGAAGTGGACCCCAGCTTTCGCTGGGGTGACACCGAGTGTGGGGTGGATTGGGTGCCAGTCCGGGCGCGCCAGAACGCCGGCCGGCCCGCGGACCTCCGGTTGAAGAGAGCGAACAACGGCGGAGCAGAGCCCATCGTTGGTTCGATACCGGGAGCGATACGTACCCCCGGCTGGAGCTCGGCTCCGCCGTCGTGACTGGGGTTTTGGGCGTTCACCGGGAGGGTTCGGGGCGTTTTCGGAATGCCCCACCGCCGCAGACCGTTGTTCTGACCAAGCCACGCTCTTCGCGCTTCCCCAGTCCGGCCCCTGATGGCGATCGGAAACACACCCTCGCCAGCGGCAGCAAATTAAGGCGACAGGCTACCTGGACCTGTCGAACCTTCCCGGCTTGGCCTGGTCCGAACCGACGTTCGAACCACCCAGCCTCGCTGCCCCAATTGCTCGTTTGCAACCTCGCTTGTGGGGCGGCGATGAGGGGAGTTTAGGCGGGATTGGAGGTGCGGGGATAAGTCGGGGAGATTTCTGACAAGCGTCTGAATAGGTTGAGCGATTGGATGAACGGTGTCTGACGCAAAACCAACGGCAATCGCACATGAATTGCATCGGTGTTGAACGTGGCGGGCTTCGGCGCTGATCGTGGATTCTGCTGATGAGCGGTTGTTGGGTGTCAGCGGCTCTCCCACCCCCACCCACCAGCCTTCGGCTGGTCCCCCCTCCCCTCAAGGGGGAGGGAGAACTGACTGCCCCATCGCGCAAGACTGAGAGAGATTAGGTGAGAACACCAACAGCCCCTCATTCTCCCTCCTCCTTGTGGGGAGGGGGGACCCGCGGAGCGGGTGGGTGGGGGTGAAACACGCACCGGCCAATGGCTCTCCACCCTTCAGATCACCCGACCGCCATCAACTTCCATGGCCACGCCAGTGATCATGCTGGCTTCGTCCGAGCAGAGGAAGCAGGCGGCGTTGCCCATGTCTTCGGGGGTGGAGAAGCGGCCGAGCGGGATGGTGGACAAGAACTTGGCGCGGATCTCGGGCGTGTCCTCGCCCATGAAGGTCTTCAAGAGCGGCGTTTCGCCAGCCACCGGGTTGATGGCGTTGACGCGGATGCCGAGCGGGGCGAGTTCGACGGCCATCGACTTGGTGGCAGTGACCATCCAGCCCTTACTGGCATTGTACCACGAGAGGCGCGGGCGCGGGCTGACGGCGGCGGTGGAGGCGACGTTGAGGATGACGCCGGTCTTGCGCGCCTTGAAATGCGGCACGAGGTGCCGGGCGGTGAGATAGACCGACTTCATGTTGATGTTGAACACCCGGTCGAAATCCGCCTCGGAGATTTCGTCGAGCGGCGCCGGCAAATGCGTGACGCCGGCATTGTTGACGAGGATATCGACCCTGCCGAAGGCCATCAGTGCCGCGGCAGCGAGCTGATTTACGCTGGCGTCCTTGCTGACATCGACATGGCCGGCCTTCTGGCCCAGCTCGCGGGCCAGGGCCTCGGCGCCCTCGAGGTTGATGTCGGCGATCAGCACCTTGGCGCCTTCGGCGGCGAACTTGCGCACAATCCCGGCGCCGAACCCCGATGCCCCGCCGGTGACGATGGCCACTTTGTCTTTCAGTCTCATGTCAAAGTCCTCATGTAGAAGGCCCCCTCACCCGCCGCTGCGCGGCGACCTCTCCCCCAAGGGAGAGGTTGGTGCTGGGGCGAGATCGTGCCGCAATCCCTTCTCCCTTTGGGGGAGAAGGTGGCCGAAGGCCGGATGAGGGGGCCTTTCCCTACCCATGCCACGCAGCGACGGTCTTCAATACCGAAAAGCCGTACAGCGCCTCAAAACCCTTTTCGCGGCCGTGGCCGGATTTGCCGATGCCGCCGAAGGGGAGTTCGACGCCGCCGCCGGCGCCGTAATTGTTGATGAACACCTGGCCCGAGCGGATGGCCTTGGCGAGCCGCATCTGCCGGCCGCCGTCGGCCGTCCAGACGCCGGCGACGAGACCGAAATCGGTGCCATTGGCGATGCGGATGGCGTCGGCTTCATCGTCGAACGGAATGACCACTTGCACGGGGCCGAAGATTTCGTCCTGCGCCAGCGCGTTGGTGGGCGCGACATGGCTGACCAGCGCCGGGGCGAGGTAATGGCCGCCGGCCGGTATGCCGTCGGCGAGTTGACCCCGCGCCGCGATCTTAGCGCCGTCGAGATGGTCGAGAAAGCTCGAAACGATCTGCTTCTGGCGCGCCGAAACCAGCGGCCCAACTTCGAGATCATCGAGCGCCGGACCGACGCGCAGTGCGCGGTAGCGTTCGGCCATGCGGGCGAGGACTTCGTCGTGCACGGAACGGTGGACGAGAATGCGCGAAGACGCAGAGCAGGTCTGGCCGGCATTCTGGATGCCGGCATTGACGAGGAAGGGTAGCGCCCGGTCGAGATCGGCATCGGCGAACACCAGCTGCGGTGACTTGCCACCAAGTTCGAGCGTCACCGGCACGACATTCCGTGCTGCCGCCTCCTGGATCAGCTGGCCGACGCCGACCGAGCCGGTGAACGAAATGTGGTGCACGCCCGGATGGCTGGTGAGCGCCGCGCCGGCCTCTTCGCCAAGGCCGGGGACGACATTGAGCGCGCCCTTGGGCAGACCGGCCTCGTCGCAGATCTTGGCAAAAGCGATGGCGGTGAGGCACGCCTCTTCGGCGGGTTTGAGCACCGCCGCATTGCCCATGGCCAGCGCCCCGACGACGGAGCGGCCGATGATCTGCATCGGGTAGTTCCAGGGGATGATGTGGGCGGTGACGCCATGCGGCTGGCGCAGCGTGTAGACCGTGTAGCCCTCCTGATAGGGGATGGTCTCGCCATGGATCTTGTCGCAGGCGCCGCCGTAGAACTCGAGGTAGCGCGCCAGGGCCAGCGCGTCGGCCTTGGCTTGCTTCAGCGGTTTGCCGACATCGATGGCTTCGATGCGCGCCAGCTGGTCGGCACGATCGAGCACCATGTGGCCGATGCGGGCGAGCAGCCGCCCGCGCTCGGCGGCGGGCATGCGACCCCATTCGCCATCGAGCGCTGCCTGCGCGGCGCGCACCGCATGATCGATATCGTCGGCAGTGCCGCGTGCGATCGCCCCGACGGTCTCGCCAGTCGAGGGATTCTCGATCGGCAGCGTCTGCTGGCCGTTGGGAACGACCCATTGCCCGCCGATGAAGCAGCGGGTGGGGTCGAAGAAGAGGTCGAGGTCGGAAACTTGGGTCATAGCGTTGGGCGTACCCCCTCCCCATCCC
>JACDQI010000064.1 GCA_015657675.1 Devosia sp. | reverse complement strand
CGCCGCCGATCTTGCAGGTGGCCTGGCTCGCCGGATCCGGCCGAGCTTGCGGTTGAAGCTCTTGAGCGCCTTGTTGGCATTGGCGACGATGACGGCGGGCCCGAGCGTGATGCGGTCGCCATTGTCAAAGATCTGCATCTTGCGCCAGCCGTCGCCGAGCACGGCGAGCACGCCTTCAGTCACCGCCTGGCCGGAGAGAGAGGTGCCGGCGGCGCGGAAGGTCAGCGGCAGGCCTTCGGCGCGCGTCGCCTGGATGACGGCGCGCACTTCGTCCTCGGTGTTGACGATCACCACGCAGGCCGGGACCAGCCGATAGGAACTCGCATCGCCCGAATAGGCATAGGTCATCAGCGGATCGATCATGATCCGGTCCTTGCGGATCACATCGGCAAGCCGCGCCGCAACGCGTTTACCGGCCTGGGCCTTGTCGCCGGCGATGGGCGCCATCTGGTTCACGATCAACCTCAAACTGGAATTCCAGATGACAGTCTAGCCGAGTTCGGTCGGATTGGGGAGGTGAGTTGACCAAAAAGTCGGTCGGGGATTTGCTGGGTCATCACCTTGAGGGAGGTTAAGATGCCTGCAGTCAACTGGCTGGCCATTTTCGTCGCGGCGATGGGCATGTTCGTGCTCGGCGCGGTGTGGTTTTCGACGCCGGTTTTTCTCAAACCCTGGATGAAGGCGGCCGGTCTGCCCGAGGGGTATGACCAGAAGGGCAGCGTGCCGGTGATCTTCGGCACGGCCTTCGTGATGATCTTTATCATGGCAGCGCTGCTGGCGATGTTCACCGCCCCGCTCGATTTCGGCGGCACCCTGGCGGCCTCGCTTGCCGCCGGCTTCGGCTGGGCCTCGCTATCGTTCTGGATGCTGTCGCTGTTCGAGCGCAAGCCGCTGACTTATGCGCTGATCAACGTGGGGTATATTACGGCTGGGTTTGCGCTGATGGGGGTGGTGTTGGGGGTGTGGAAGTAAGGCATAATTTCTTGTCATATCCACGAGACTCGCGGTTTCGAGATAGAATCGACTATATTTGGGCCTAGCATTAATTTGTCGGGAAGTGTGAACCACATATGCTTGAAGTAAAAGGGAAACCACTTGTTCGCGCGATTGATAATCTTCGCAACATTCAGGAGATTGTGCATCAGGAGCCCACTTGGCTTATCCCAACGCGAACCATTTTGTGGTTCGATGAGCTCGTCGAGGAGCTGACGAATCTAGGATGTCGCCAGACACTCAAGAAGATTGCGTCTATCAGATTTCACTTCGAGCAGGAGCACCCACACCACGCTGATTATGAACCCTCAGTAAAGGCCGCTTCTTTTAATTCATCGCTCAAAGAGGTTTGGTCGCGGCTTGCTGATGAAATAGAAGACCAGAAGCTATACTGCGTATCTGGACGAGATGCAGAATATCTAGGAACGGTCGTATCCATTTATGGAGAGACAGTAGTACTCATCTTCAATGAGCAACTTTATGATCTAGAGGAAGCCGCAAAATGCATAGCCTTTGCCCGCGGGACTGCGAGCGTTTTCCACCTCATGAGGATAATGGAAGCAGCTGTTCTAAAGGTTGGGGACGAGCTGTCGGTCACGGTTGCAGATAAGAATGGTACTGATTTGGAGTGGGGCAAAATCCTTGCCAACATTAGAGTGCCAATCGAGGCAATGTCAAAGGGTGTTGAGCGAGACCAGTGGTCTGAAATCCAGTCTTTATTGTATCATGTAAAGCAGGCATGGCGAAACAATACAATGCACCCAAAACAAACCTACACCCTTGAAGAAGCTGAGGATGTGTTTGGTGCTGTAAAGACATTCTTACGTAGGTTGTCGCCTCTTCTTTAGTGCGCCGTCTACATCAAGGTATCTCCCCCACCGCTGTGACCCCAGCGAAGGCTGGGGTCCATTTGTCAGCTGGCGCAGGGGGAGAGGTGGATCCCTGCTTTCGCAGGGATGACACCGGGGGATGGGCGAAATCGAGGGCTCTCCCTCGCGCCCTTATCCTCGCATGAGGCGTGAGTGTAGGGGCGACTCGACTTGACGGATCGGCTCTAGAGATCAATCCCGCCGTCGTCGGGGTCCAGAGCGCGGAGGTCGTCGGCGGCGCGGTTGAGGATGTCGGCGACCTTGCGCTGGGCGTCGTCACCCTGGGCGACAGCGCGGGCGAGGGCCTCCTTGAGGGCGCGGCGGGCGTCGTTCACTTCGGGGAGGACGTCGCGCATGTCGCGATCGGGACGCGGTGGCGGTCCGTCGCCGAAGGGGTGGTGGTGCCGGCCGGGGCCACGGAAGCCGGGGCCGGGGCGGTCGGCGTCGGGCTGCTCGGCAGCCTGCAGGTCACGCCAGGCGCGCATCTTCTCGCCCGCCTTGGCGAGGAAATCGAGCGTGGCCTCGATGGCGGTACGGTTGTCGGCGAGGTGGGCGCGGCCCTCGTCGGTGATGGTATAAAGCTTCTTGTTGCCCTCGCTGGCCGAGGTGACGTAGCCGGCCTCCTCGAGGAAGGTCAGCGCCGGATAGACGATGCCGGGGCTGGGGGAATAAATGCCGCCCGACTTTTCCTCGACGGCCTTGATCAGGTCGTAGCCGTGGCGCGGCTGCTGCTCGATCAGGTAGAGCGCGACAAGGCGCAGGTCGCCGCTGGCCAGCATGCGGCCGATGCGGAAATTGTCGCCGAACCCGCCCCAGTCGCCGCGGCCCATGCCGGGACCCATGCCAGGCATGCGGCCGAAGCCGCGGCGGGCCATGGCCTCGAAGCGGCGCCAGCCGGGGTTTCCGTGGTGATGAGGGTGGTGGTCACCGTGGCAATGCATATTCATATCTCCGATATATCTTTTCGTGAGTGTAAGATGGTCTCGGCCGTTCCGTGAGTCAAGATAGGTTATAAGATATATCTTGAACTCGAGCCGCGCTCACATTCGCTCCCCGCAAAAAGACTCTCGTTGACTCTGTCACCGAGTCTGATGTTCTCTATTTGTTCTCTGGTGTCACGGGAACGAAGGGAGCCCTCCCCATGCTGGGCGCGCAAAAGACAGATCTCGCGGCGTTGCGGTTAAAGATCGCGGCGCTGGAAACGCGGCCGATCCTGGCCGGGACCATGGCAGCGCCACAGTCGGCGCAGGGCCTCCTGCCGTTGCCTGCCGGGACGCTGACAGAAGTATTTGCCGACCAGCCGCGCGATGCCGGGGCGGCGCTCGGCTTTGCGCTGGGGCTGGCGCGAGGGCAGCTGGCGCCGCGTCGTCCGGCGCTGCTGATCCTGCAGCTGATGGGCGAGGCGCAGGAAATGGGCGTGCCCTATGGGGCGGGGCTCAGCCATTTCGGGCTCGATCCGGACCGCGTGGTGCTGGCGCGTCCGGCGACCATTATCGAACTGCTCTGGGCGCTGGAAGAGGCGATGGCATGTCGCGCCGTTGGGGCGGTGGTGGCCGATATCGGCACCACCCACAAGGCGCTCGATTTCACTGCGTCGCGGCGGCTCAGCCTGCGGGCGGCCGGGGCCGCGACCTCGGCTTTCCTCGTGCGCTATGGCCGCGAGCGCGAGGCGAGTGCTGCAAAATATCGCTGGCGGGTGGTGCCGGAAACCAGCGGGCCAAAGCCTTTCGATCCACGGGCGCCCGGCCCGCCGCGCTGGCAGGCGGTGCTTGAAAAGGGACGGCTGCGGCCGGATGGGCCGCTGAGTGCGTCGGGTGAAGACTATGTGCTGGAGTGGACGAGAGATGGCTTTGCAGTCGCAGATACCGGCGCCGAACCTCTTGATGGACGGCCGGCGCTACCTCGCCCTCAACCTGCCGCGCTGGGCGACGGACTGTCTCAAGCGAGCTGATCCGGCGCTGGCGCAATCGAAGCGGCCGCTGGTGCTGTGGGAGCGGATCAAGGGCGGCATGCGGCTGGTGGCGCTCGATGCCGAGGCGGCGCGGCAGGGGCTACGGCGCGACCAGGCGCTGGCTGATGCGCGCGCCATGGTGCCCGATCTCGAGATGCGTGAGATCGACCACGGCTATCTCGGCCAGGTGTTCGCCGACTTTGCCGACTGGCACTCCAATGCGAGCCCCATCGTCGCGGTGCAGACGCAAATGGCGCCCTATGGCGACCTGGTGCTCGATATCGCGGGAGTGACGCATCTCTTCGGTGGCGAAGCGGCCATGCTCGATAAGCTTGTCGGGCGCTTGCGGGTGCTGGGGTTTGCGGTGCAGGGGGCCATTGCCTCCACCGTCGGGGCGGCGTGGGCGGCGGCGCATTACCGGCCGGGCACGATCATTGCGGCCGGAATGGAGGAGGCGGCGCTGGCCGAGTTGCCGGTTTCCGCCTTGCGGCTCGACGAAGAGCAGGTGGTGGGGCTCAGCCAGATGGGCCTTAAGCATGTCGGCCAGCTCTGGGGGCGCGACCGGCGGGCGCTGCAGGCGCGGTTCGGCGAAAGCCTGATTGCGCGGCTCGATCAGGCGCGCGGAGCCTTGGCCGAGCGCCCCGTGCCGCGCGTGCGCGCGGAACGGCTATGCCGAGCGGCCGCTTTTG
>JACDQI010000005.1 GCA_015657675.1 Devosia sp. | reverse complement strand
GTTGAACCGGCGCCCGGGTGTATCGCTGTTGACATGGACAAGCTGGCAGGTTTTTCGCCAATGTCATGACATTGCCATCTGCAAGCTCTCGACCCGGTGGATCCGGGCCGGCTCGCCATCGTCGTCGAATAGCTGGAGCGTACGCTTGATCGCCAATGTGGGGCCGCTGACGATCTCTATCCCATCATAGTCTGGATAGACGAGGCTCTCATCCACCTGCACCGGCATACCCTCCGAGGCAGCGGGCAAAATCTCAGGTGCCATAAGCCCCTCCAGCGGCCAGACACGTAGGGCGTTGCCCTCATGCGCTAGAGCAAGCCGGTCGACCTTGGGGACGAAGACCATCCTGGTCACAGGCCCCAGCCCGCCCTCGGCCGTCACCGTTCCCCGAGACAAACCGGTCAACTGGTCGAAGGTTTGCACGCGTCCGTCTGGGCGGGCGACAAACACAAAGTCCTTGCCCAGCGCAAGCTGGATCCGAGTCTGGTTATCCGCGAGGGTGATTCCTGTTGTCCACGATGCGATCCGCGCGCCGGTCTGGTCGAAGACGCTGACCGCCCCGTCATTGGCGATAACCGCCAGCCGCCCGGCAGCCGCATCTATCGCATAGCCCTGCACCTGGCCTTCGGACAGCATGGCGATCCGCTCGTTGCGGACAAAGTCCCACAATTCACCGGGCTGGCCTTCGCGCAAGACGAGCACCAACGATCCAAAAAGCCTGCCATGGATCCAGTCGCCCGCCTTGCCGGCGGCGATCGAGAATACCTCCTGCCCGTCGCGCCAGTCCCATACCCGAAGCAAGGGCGGCGCCGTCATCTCGTTGAATATGCTGCTGCCTTCGTAGGCCAGCAGGTAGCGTTCGGTAGTATCGAGTTCGGCGCCGATCGTGGGACCGGAGCCCAGATGGGCGATCTCGGTGCCATCGAGCGGATCGAATATTCGGGCGCCGTCGTCGTGGGCCGACACGATCGTGCCGAGTGGCCCGAACCCAACGTCGCTGACCGCGCAAGAACCTTCACTCTTCTGTTCCGCCCTCAGGCAACCGCGCATGCTGAAACGCGGTCGGCTATCCCCCCGATCGAAGACGGCCCAAGTGTCGAACGACCGCTGCAGGATCGCAGTCTCTGTGTCGTTGAAGGCGAAGTCGTCAAAGATTTTGTCGCCTGTGCCGCGGAACCGGCTGACAATGCGCATTGTGCGGGTGTCGATGATCGCTGCCCAGGTCTGGTAGAGCCCGACGGCGATATAGTTGCCGCCGGCGCTAGCCGTGAGGTCGGTTATCATCCGCCAATTGCCGCCGGCGTCGTTGAACGAGAACTTCCAAGGCTGCATCGACATCTGGTCGATGGCCCGGTATCCGGTGGCAAAGAGGTCGTGATGCGCCTGGGTCAGCACCACGTCGTCGGCCGGAAGATTCGCGGCCAGAGTGCGGACGGCGTCGCGGGCCTCTTCGCCGGGGCGCAGGCCGCCGAGCACCGCCAGCCGTGCCGCCTCTGCCTGACGATCGAGCGCTGCGAGCTGGGCTTCGACAGCCTCTTCGCGCGCTGCCGCTTCGAGTGCCTGCGCGTTTACAGCGACCTTCTGCGCCTCGGTCGCCGAGCGGGCCTCGTTGTCGGCTTTGATCGTCGCCGCCACGGCGTCGGCGCGGGCATCTTCCGCAAGCCGCCACTGGACGATGCCGACTACGCTGGTCGCCGCCAGCACCAAGGCTGCCGCGATCGAAGTCCAGAGCAGCCGGCGCTGGCGCTGGCGTTCCCTGTAGCGCCTGCCCCGTTCGAGTGCACGGCAGGCTTCGAGATACTCGTTGTCCTGAGCTAGCAGGTTGGCCCCCAGGTCTGGCCGGGCCGCAACCAGTTCGGCGCTGGCAAGCCGTCCCTCAGTATGGGGGAGAAAGGCTGGATCCCGCCCGCTCGCAATCCAGTCGCGCGCCGCTTGCTGCACGCCTTCGAGGATCGACAGTAGCCCGAAATCCTCGACCAGCCACCTCTTGAGCAGACCCCACTGCCGCAGCAGTGCCTCGTGGGCAGGTTCGACGACGCGCGTCCCATTGGCGTCCACATCGCTCGACAACAGCCGCTGGTCGACAAAATGACGGATCAGCGGCCGGGATTCAGGCGGCAGGTCGTCCCAACGGGCTACCTTGCGGCGTGGCGCATTGGTGGCAAGATCGATGCCTGCCAGCCAGGGGATAAGCCCGCGCCGCACTAGCGCCAGCCGCGTTTCGCGGTCGCGCGGCACTGCCGGATCGGCGTCGGCCTCCGCAAAGGCCAGCGCGACGGCGCTATCGATGGCTCCGCCTAGACCACCCAAGCCTTCGCGATATTCGGCCAGCGTCAGGTCACCGTCGCCGCCATGCTCGATGAACAGCCGCGACAACGTAAAAGACAGGAGCGGCAGCGCGTCTTTGCCGGCGCCGTCGACATCGGCGAGCAGGGCCCCGACGAGTTTGGGATCAATCGCCAGGTGTCGCTCGCCCTGCCCGAAACGGGCTGCCGGGCCCTCGATGATAGTCTGGAAGGCGCCGCGTGGCATCGGCGGCAGGTTGAAGGTGCGCGGCGGCGCGCCTTCAAGCACCGGCGTCGTCTGCAGATACTCGAAAGCGTCCGAGCGGATGGTAAAGATGACCAGCACCTTGAGATCGCGGGCTTCTGCGAGCGCCCGCAGCCGCACCAGCAGTTGCTCGCCCTCGGTCCGACCTTCAGTGGTAAAGGCCTCTTCGGCCTGGTCGATGGCGATGACGATCGCGGGATCTCCCTCCGCCGGCGTCAACGCCTTCAGCCTTTCGAGTAGCCTGTCGCCACCCGCCTCTACATCGGCGCGCAGGGTCGCGCGGCTGATCTTTACCTTGGCTGCCAGCAACGCCGTTTCCAGCGCGGGCAGCAGGCCCGTCGCGCCATAGAGCGCTGCCCGCTCTGGGCGGATCACCGGCAGCGGCAAGAAGTTACGGTCGTCGCGTGTCATGCGCGGCAGCAGACCGGCGCGCAGGAACGACGACTTGCCCGCGCCAGAGGCGCCGATAATAGCCACCATGCGCGGACCCGGCGCGTCTCGCAGGCCGCGCAGTTGGTCCATGGCCTCGAGGATGGGGCCTTCGCGGCCATAGAAGATTCCTGCATCCTCGATGTCGAGCGGGGCCAGCCCCCGATAGGGCGCACGTTGCGGATCGGATGGCGGTGGCCAGGCGAAGTGACGAGGATCGAGTCCAGCTCTGGCTAGCCCGGTACGCAGGTCGCGAAGCGCGCTGCGGGAGAAGGTGATGTGCCCCTCGGCGCCATAACGGTCGCTGGCGCGAAAGATATCGTGGTCCGACCCCGTCGCAAGGCTTGCCACTTGCCAGTTGTCAGCCAGGTCAGGCGGTATATCGTCCTGGCCGATTGCCGCATCAATGATCATGGCGAACATGCGCTTGTTAAGTCGCGCGGCAAGGACGAACTCACGACGGCACCATTCGGAATCTAGCCAGGCCCGGCTCACGAGGAAGATCACTGCCTCGCATCGATTGGCAGCATCATGCAGCGCCTGCCTCCAGCGTTCGCCAGGCGCTATGCCCTGCTGGGTAGAAAAATCAAGAAAGACATCGTCCCAGCCTTCCCGGGCAAGCCAGTCTACCACGGCGCGCGCCGCGAAATCGTCCGCGCTTGAATGACTGATGAATATGCGTGCCATCGTTACCCTCGGACTATTGTAGCGGCTAGTCCGCCTCACGCCAAGTCGGGTGGAGCCCTAACCAACTGGCGAGCAGGGATCAGGCACTTAGAGGACGGTGTTCTTCGAGACTGCGACGCCTACCATTGGCCGAGAGGACAGCGGCAAGTGAGTATTGCCGTGAGCCGTATCGCCGACAAACGTCCGATGTGTCGTCCGAGGAGATCGGAAGGTAAGTTGGGGTCAGTAAGCCCAAGTGGCACGCGCCGTTGTCGTAGGCGGTTAGGTAGAGAAAGGCCCAATAGTAATGGCGGTGACGTAGTGGCAACCCCTGCAACTTGCCAGCAGTTCTTTGCTGGATGTGACGGCGCCCGGCGCCACCCAGACTCTCTCGTGGCATGGATGGACCAGAAAAGCTGATGTTCCGCCGCCCTAAGCGGCAATTATTGGCCGATCGTCGAAAAACGGCTTGATGGCACCAGAGAACAGCGCGGACATGGACTGCTATCTGTTGACCTGGCTTAGCACCGAGAACCGCCGCAAGTCGCGCCTAGCACGGGCTGAGGAACCACCTTGACCAGTGTAGAGTGCACCAAAGCGCGCGACTCCCAGACCGACGTTCGGGCCGGATGGGCCGGAGTGAGAGAACTGTTGGCAACAACCAGCGTACATGTCACTGTAGACAATGCGGGGTAAATCAATGGCCTATAGAAACAAAACTTATATATGCTTCGATGGCGATACCGATATGCGGTACTATCGCCTGATGACAGCTTGGGCTGAGAACGAAAATTTTACATTCGATTTCCACAACGCCCATGACCTCAATACTGCCCGAGATAGCAGCCAGGAAGAAAGCATCAAAAGGCAGCTGCGCGAACGGTTCGCCAACTCAAAATTGCTTGTGGTTCTCATCGGTGAAAAGACTAAGTTTCTGACGAAATTTGTGAAATGGGAGATGGAAGTTGCGCTGAAACTTGACCTGCCCATAGTTGGGGTGAACCTCAATGGTAGCAGATCACAAGACGACCTATGTCCTCCTTCCATCAAGTCCCAGCTGGCGGTTCATGTGCCTTTTGGCGCCAAGATTGTCGAATATGCTATGAGAAACTGGCCTGATTCACACCGTGCGCATCGCAAGGAAGGTAAAACCGGAGCTTTCTACTACACCGATGCCACTTATAAGAAACTGGGTCTCTAAGGGCGGTGAAGTACTTTTTCAGCTCGGTTCGGACTTGGTCATATTGGCGCTACGCACTCTTCTCAGTGGGAGGATTAGGCCGCACATTGACCATCACCGGTGGCATCTATCTCCTTGTCGAAATGCTCGATTTCTTCGGTATGTACGCCCGCGACAAGTACAGCAGCTACGCGTTTTTCATCGTTCTCGGTGCTGCTATCGTGGTGGCAGTCGCATCGCGGCGGCCGGTCTCGAAGGTCTCATACCGGGTCCCAAAGAAGGACTTCGGCTATGAGGTGCTTATCGGTGACCTGCTGGAGTCAACCTGCCCCAACATAGTCATCAGCACCAACACCACATTCGACACCGACATCTCCAGTGGGCTCATTAGCCCAGAGAGCCTCCAGGGCAAGTTCACCAACAAGTATTTCAATGGGAACACCGATGCGCTGGATAAGCAGCTGGCTGTCTCACTAAAAGGACTCCCTTTTGAGGAGCATTCAAGGGGGAAGGGGAAGAAGCGCCGTTACCCTATCGGTACAGTGGCCAGAGTGGATGCCCACGGCAAGACATTCTACCTTCTGGCGATGTCCGAACTCAATGAAGAGGGCACTGCCAAGTCAACACCTAGGATGATTGACGACGCTCTTGACGGATTGTGGGCGTATATCTCTGAAAGGGGAGAGCTCGGAGACATTGCCACCGCCATTATCGGCACTGGTCGAGGTCGCGTTGCCCTGCCCCGCAAAAAGGTGGTTGAGCGTATTGCCCAGACTTTTGCCGACGCGTCCCATGACAAAGTGTTCTCTAACAAGCTCGCTATCGTCGTTCATCCAAGCGATGCAGAGCGGTTTAGCGTGAACCTTTTTGAGATTCGCGACTACCTGTCACTGAGCCTGCATGCATAGTTTCAGGGGGAGCGTATGTTCTTATGTCGGCCTTCTTCATGGAAGGCGAAGGAAGCTGATGCTGATAGAGGCAAAAAGCTAGACTCCCCTGCGAGCTCAAGCCGAGCGCGAAGACTATCATAACGCTGCATTGGGCGGCACGAGTCGACCCCCGAAGCGCCTGTTGCAGGCATCATCCTACACTTGGCGATCACGCAGCCCTGTGGCGCGGTGACATAGGAACTCCTTTGGAAGGGCGGTGCTGGTGAGCATCTCTTCGAGCTTGCAGCCCGACATTGCCTCGACGGCGCGGACCAAGTCGGTCGGGCTCATGTTGACGCGAACGGCGCCATCAATGGGCGCCTTGATGCCGTGCAGCTTGAACCGGGCCGGTTGCCAGCCGGTGGGCAGTTCCTTGTCGAGGTCGGAGGCGAGGCTCTTAGCCTTACGGACGGGGATGCCCAGCCATTCGACGAGCTTGCGCCAGCTTGTCGGGATGGCAATGCGGTCGGCCAGTATGTCGTCGGCCTTGGTCTGCCATTCGATCTGGCGCCCGATGGCCAGCGCGTTGCGCTCGGCTTGGGCGATCTGCTCGCCATTGAGGAACATGCAGGGGGTGAACTTGCCCTGCTCGCCGACGAACCGGGCGCGGCGAATGGTGGCTACAGAAGAGGAGGAAAGTCCTAATAGGGAATCCTTACTAGGACTTTCCTCCCTTTGCGTACCCACCATTCCGGCGGCCTCGCGGGCCTGCCAATCGGTGATAGTCTCGTCACCCTGCAAGACGCGGCAGAGATCGACGCGGTGGCAGACGCCACCACGGGTAAGCAGATCGGCGGCCCGGATGGCGCGCACTGCCGGCGCCTCGTCTTGCCAGTTGATGACCTCGTCGGCCGTGACGTCGGCGAGCCATTCGGCAGCGAGGTGATAGATCGTCTGCCGGTATCCCTTGTCCTCAAGCTGGCGCACCCGCCCCCATGCCTGTGTGATCCACGACGCCGAATGCCAGCGCTCCCATGCGCGGGCGTCCTCGTCGGCGAGATCGGTGTGCCTGCCGCCGGCATAGATGCGCTGTGGCTCCTCCCCTGTGCGCTGTGCAATCCAAGCCCGCATCTCGGCCGGCGGCTTGTTGGGCAGGCCAAGGATGATCAAGGCGCGGGCGGTCTTGTAGTCGTTGCTGCCTCTCGCCTGATGCCATGAGATGGGCTCGACGTTCGCTGGCAGTTTGACGGTGGCCAGCCAGTCGCGCGCGGCCTGCGTAGCGACGACGACGACGCGGTGGGGCGTGTGCTTTTTGGCGATGCCGGCGATGGTCGCTGCCACCCGCTCGCGGTTGTGCGCGCCGTCGTTGACGGCTCCCTCGCCCCCCTTCCCGGCCGACTTGAGCCCCAACCCGGTCGCCGAGACCGGCGCACCCTTGAAACGCTTCAGCTCGGTGTTTGCCCACCGCACCCAGAAGCCCGGTAACTCGGTCATCCTCGGAGTCACGGTCTCATGCCATGCCGTCGAGAACTTGAAGAGCCGGGCGGCGCTGGGCTCGGGCGTGGCGTTCAAATGGACCAAGGCTTGGCGGGCCACCCAACTGCGATGGAAGCGCGAGACAGGCCGCACCTCGATCCCCTGCACGCCGGTCTTGAGGTTGAGCGTGAAGCGCACCCAGCCCGACCGGACGCCATCGCCGACATGCTCGGGCTCTGAGGCTAGCACCCCCTCCAGCAGCAGGCGCAAGGCGTGCATGGCCTGCATTTTCTCGTTCCTGGCCACCTCGGCGGCCTTCCTCTTTCCCGTCTTGATGTCGACCGACAGCAGGTCGGATTGGTCGCGGATGGCCTGCACGACCTTCCCAATCCGGTCGCGGGAGTGCAGCAGGTGGCGGTAGAGGGAGAAGGCGCGGACCCCAAGCGCAGCGGCCTCGACGTCCTTGTCTTGGTCGCGTTGCTCGGTCTTGGCGATGCGTAGAGCTTCTGCCCTGCCGGCGCGCACTTCGGATTCCATGAAGTCGGCCAGTTCGCCGAGAACGACAGACGGCGCCTCCCCCCCATCGGCCGGCGGATTGGTCATGTACGCCGGCAGGTTGCTCCGCAAACTCTCGAGCGGCATGGCGAAGCGGTCACCATGCAAGGTCTGCTCGACGGACTCGTCGAAAACGACGAGGTGTCGTCCCCCCATGATGTCTTGGCGGATGGAATGAAGGGCGGCAGCGTGCGGAGCCACCAGCACCTCGGCTTGCCCGGCCTCGGCCCGTGCGGCGAGCAGCGGGCAGTTGGTGCGGTGGTCGCACTTGACGCATTGGGCTTCCCGGTTGATGCCGATGTTGCCCAGCGCCTTACCCTCTTCGGACATCACGCACAGCGTCTCGCGCGTCACTCGGTCTTTCGCATCCCATGACGGCCAGACCCGCGCCCGGTCCCCGATGTCGGCGGCTTTGGCGTGCGCTTCCTCGATGGTCGGCACCAGCAAGGCGCCGCGCTCGGTCTGGAATACCGCGTTGATGGTTTTGTTTTTGCCGACCCCCGGCTGCGGCGAGATCACTGCCAGCGTGGTTTCGTGGTCGAGTGCGCGCAACTGCAAGGCAAGATCAGCCAGCCCCCGCCGCGCCGCGACCCGGCGCCCCATGATGGCCGAGACGCCGCCGCCAAGAGCCCGCATGACGGACTGCGGCTCGTTGGCGGCGCGGGCGAGCGCAAGGTTAGTGCGCAGGGTTGCCAGCGCCTTCCTTTGGCGCCGCAGTAGCCTGTCGAGGGTCGCCTGGTGTTTCTTCATCTGCACCAGCAGTTCGGCGCGCCGGGCTTCCCGCTCGCGTGCGGCATCGATGTCGGCCTGCACCCGCGCGTTGACGTAGATCTTGACCTTGGATTCCCCCTCTTCGGCGGTCACGACCGGGACAGCGGTAGGCTCGGGCCTCGGCGCACTGCCGTGGTGGGGGTGGCTCTGCCGGCTCGGGCTCTGGTTCCCCGGCAAAAGCGGCGGCGACATCGACGTCGAGCGGCGGCAGTTCGTCCGCAACCTGCAACTCGGGTTCGTCTGCTGCCTCGACCGCTGCCTGCTCGCGGCGCCGTCGATTGCCCGGCGGGTCGAACGGCGGCAGGTCGGGGCCAACCCGATCCATAAGCCAGACGAGCGCGGCGTCGGCGTCGGTCCCGCGCGCGGCGGCAACGAGATCGATCGCGCTGTAGGTGCGCGAGTCCCCAAAATCGTGAATCAGCGTGGAATCTATGCGCAGGTTGAGCTTGCGCTTGGCCAGCGGCTGGCCCGTCCCCCCTGCTCTCCATTGCGCAGTGCCGCGCCACCCTTCCCGCGTGCGCTCCAGGTTGGCGATGTCCAAGGCCGGCACCCATGCGTCGAGTCCAGCCATTGCCCGGCGGTTGACCTCGGACCACAGCCCAAAACCACCATTCCCGCTGCTGGCGTGGTCGCTGGCGGCGTTTCTCGGCTTCGCCGTCTCGACGTACCCAAGGGCCTGCAAGGCCAGCCCCAGCGCCTCTATGTCGGCAGTGCTGATCAGCGGCAAATCTGCCGGCTCGACCTCATCGAGACGAACGTCGGAAAGCCAGTGATATTCGCGGCCAGTGGCGGGATGGGCGCTTGGCGGCAAGACAGTCTGTCTGCCGTCTGAGAGGACATCGAGAACGCCGGCCAGCTTGGCCGATGCCACGGGGTCGGCGACGTCGGCACGAAAGAAACGGGTAAGCCCTTTGTTACCTTTTTTGGCCACAACCATGCCTGGCAGCGACATGACCAGCACCACGGCCTGCTCGTCGTCAACGTCGAGATCGATGCCGACCAGACCGCCCGAGACGGCGCCGCAGAGGACTCCAACACCAGCCGGCGACCGGCACCACGAGGCGAACTTGTGGCGGCCTTCACCTTGCAGGAAATCGATGGTCAGGGAGGCCCAGTTGTCGAGCCCACGGGTGACTCCGGGGCGCTTCTCCCCCGGCATGATCGGCACGGGTGTGAATCCATTGGCCAACAGCGTGGGGCCGATGAGTCCGAACGCTCCCGGCGCGGGGCAGTAGGGTTGAACAGAGCGCGGCGAGCGCGTATTTTGGGGGAGTAGCAGTGACAACAGTTGGTCTTTCCTGTCAGCGCGTAATGGCGCGGCCCTTGCCGGGGCGTGGTGCTGCGAACAATCAGAAGCCCGGTTGCGCTGTGGTCGCGCTCCGGGCTTTTTCTTTTGTTCACGGTTTGATCCTGCCGGAGCCCATCCACAATGCGCAAGCCCAGCCACGGGACGCGGGTCGCCGGGCTTGAACCGAACGACCCGCGTCCCCACGAGAGTCCCGGCTAAGCGGCCACCAAGCCCTCGTCGGCCGTCAACCTGGCCATCATCTTGGCCATCGCCAGCACCGTGACGGCTTCCAACGATGCCCGGACCTGCATGGTCATCAACTCGACGACCTCGGCGGTCGGCGCTGGGATTGCCGCGAAGATCGACCGGGCGCCGTTGATGAACGAAACCACGTTGAACGCGCGCGCCTCGGCCTCGACGACGGGCGAGTCGACGTCGAGCGCGTCCATCTCGGCCGCTGTGCTCCGCGCGGCAGCGAACGCCTCGGCGACCAGCTTGGCGGCCTCGACCAACCGGCCCTCGGCCAACGCCTGCTCGGCCTGCAAGAGCGCGCTCAAACCAGCACCTCGAAAAGCTCGGTCGCGACGGTGCGGATGTGCTCCCGTACGTCGTTCGGCAGCATGTAGCTCTGGGTGTCGGTCAGCAGCTTGATGCAGCCGGCGAACTCGTCGAGCTTCGGCAGCGCGGCGCCCAGCGCGGTGCGCTCGGTCGGGTCGCGGACGTCTAAGGCGTTGAGGTGGGTGGCGACCGAGTCATAGACCTCGGTCATGGTGGCCAAGGTCACTTGGCCGGCGAGCAGCGCGGGGACAGTGGCGGTCATGCTGCCACCTGCTTGCCTGCGACCATGGCAGCAATGTCGGACTCGCGGAACCGCGTGCTGTTCGGGGTGGGGTGAACCGGCCGCAGGTCCCCGGCGCGCTGCAGGCGCCATAGACTGGTGCGTGAAATGCCAAGCGCGTGGGCTGCGTCAGCGGGTTTGATCAGGCGGTCAGTCAGTCGGGCATTCGTGTGTGTCATCCAAGTTGCTCCTTTTCAGCGGGTTTCGGACGACACCCATCTATGGCTATGTGGCGCTGCTGTCGCGCAAATCCCGTTCCACTAAATCGGTCATTTCCCGGTATTCCCGCGCAACTGTGTAGGCGCCATGAGCAACTGACCGGCTTACGCCAAATCGCTCGACCGCCGCAGCTAAGACGGACTCCAGCTTCTCTCCGCCATCACCGGCCAGCGCCAGAATCCAGAAGCCGATTTCCGCATGGTCTGCGACCGGACGCCCACGCCTACGCTGTGGGTCGTAGACCAACGCCCCGGACTCGATCATTGAGGCCACCATGTCGGTAAGGTGGCCATCCCTTAGGTGTTTGATCAGCAAGGCGAGCCCTTCCCCCGAGTTCTTTGCCAGCAAGGTCTCGACTGCCGTCTGCCTGAAATCAGCCATGACGACGCCGCCCATCGAGTGAGACGACCTTGGGCTTTGTCACCAGTTCGGCCCATCGGTCCATGTAGACCCGGCGCTTATCCAGCGCCTCGCCTCGGTTATAGGCCTGCACCGTCTCGTCTCCGAAGTCGTGGGCGATACACATCTCGGCGATTGCAAACGGACAGTCGGTTTCCTCGGCCAGCCATGTGCGCAACACGGCGCGCATCCCGTGCGGGGTGAGGTCATTCCGCTTCATCCGCACACGGGCCAACGTAGTAAGAGCGTTCTCGGAGAACGGCTTTTCTGGGTCGCCTATTGACGGAAAAATCAGACTCCCCTTGCGCCGGTCATATCGGTCCTTGAGTATTGCAAGCGCTGGCGCCGAGAGCGGGACCGTGTGAGGTTTGCCCGTTTTCATTATCTCGGCTGGCCGCGTCCACGTCGCCTTCTCAAAGTCAATATGATCCCAAGTCGTCAGCCGAACCTCATTGGTGCGGGCGCCAGTCAGGCAGAGCAACTGCAGTGCATCGGCCGATTCGGCAGCCCGCTCGCCTAGTTGAGCATAGAAGGCAGGAAGCTCTTTGAGCCTAATTGCCTTCATGTTGCCGCGCGGAACGCGGCTAGTAACGGCTTTGCCCGCGACATCGCGTACAATCTCGCCACTCTCGTCGCGCAGTGAGACGGACTTCTCCTTGCCGAGTGGCCCGAGTCCGCCCTTGGCCTGCGTCTTTCGAAGCAGGCGGGAATTTGCAGGGTTCGGCCCCGGATGCAGGTTGTCATCAATCGCTTCGTCTAGACACTTGCGGATGACGCCCAGCATCTTCTCTGCCGTCGAGGGCGTATCGGTCCATCGCTTCCGCAGTGCTGCCACGATGTCGGCGTCGGTGACAGCGCCGATGGCGACCTTGCGCAAGCCGGGAATATGCGAGTCCGACAGGCTGGCCGCGCGGTTCTTCTTGTCCTTGGCGTTCTTGATGGTGCCAAGGTGATCAGGCAGCCATGTGTCGGCATACTGACCGAACGACTGCTCGGCAGCCTTGGCGAGCTTCTCGGCCTTACGCGCCTCGCGAGGATCAACGCCCTTGGCCAGCAGTTCACGCATCTCACGGGCGCGCTCGCGGGCGATGCTGAGTGACATGCCGAGATCGTACCGCCCAAGCGTCAAGCCGACACGGTGGCTGGCGGGGCCGTAGGTGAAGATCCACGACCGGGTTTCCTTCTTCGTGGTCGGCGACACCTTCGTGACCAGTGACAGGCCGTCGCCGTCGCCTAGGCGGCTGTTCCCCTTCTTTGACTTGATCGTCTTGTCATCAAGTCGCCTCTCAACCTTCCTTGGCATCAACCCCTCCACCACACCATCGTCGTCCCCAACCGGCTATCACACATCCCATCACACATAAATGCCGGGCGTCTGGGTACATCTAGGGACAAGGTGAAACACCGATAGAGACAAAAAAGCCCGGAAATCCGGGCTTTTTGAACACTCTGCAATGTCGTGAAACAAGGTAAGTGGTGGAGGGGACTGGATTCGAACCAGTGTACGCTAAGCGAGCAGATTTACAGTCTGCCGGATTTAACCACTCTCCCACCCCTCCACTAGAGACGGAAGAGACGCGCCGGGGCGCGTCGTCGGGCGGTTTATGGTGAGCTTGGCCGGATGTGTCAACAGGGAATGTTTCAGCATCGTCACAGAGGCCGAAACATGCGGCTGGGCTTGCTGGAACGGGGCAAACGGCGTACCGGAAGACCATGAGCCGCAACAAGTTTCCGCCCAAGCCGAAATACAATCCGGACGATGGTCCGGTCTATCTCTATGGCATCCATACGGTGCGTGCCGCGCTGGACAACCCGCGGCGCGAAAAGCGTGCGCTGCTGGCGACGCCGAACGCGCTGGTGCGGCTCAACGAAGGCGGCGGCATCGGCAAGATGCGCGTCACCGAGACGACGCCACGCGAGCTCGACAAGCTCCTGGGCGCCGACGCGGTGCACCAGGGCGTGGCGCTGGAGGTTGAACCGGTGAGCCGGTTCGGGCTCGATGATATCCAGGCGCTTAAACTCGTGGTGGTGCTCGACCAGGTGACCGACCCGCACAATGTGGGAGCGATCCTCCGTACGGCCTGCGCCTTTGGGGCGGACGCCATGCTGACGACGGCCCGCCATTCGCCGCGCGAGACCGGGGTGATGGCCAAGTCCGCTTCCGGTGCGCTCGACCTCGTGCCGTTGATCGAAGTGCGGAACCTGGGCAATGCGCTCGAGACGCTGAAGCAGCGCGGGCTGCGCGTCCTGGGGTTCGACTCCGAGGCCGAGGCGCCGCTCAAGGCGCGGACCGACGATGTGCCGATGGCGATCGTCTTGGGCGCCGAGGGCAAGGGGCTGCGGCAGCGGACGCGCGAGCTTTGCGACGAGATGGTGCGGCTGGAAATGCCAGGGCCGATCAAGTCGCTCAACGTCTCCAATGCGGCGGCGATTGCGCTCTTTGCGGCAACAGCCGGCCGGCAATAAAAAAGGGCCGCGTCGCCGCGGCCCTCTCACAAACTTCGTCAGACCACCCGATTACGGGGTGCAGCGGACCAGCGCGGCGCCGCCATTGACAGACAGCGTGTCGGCGGTCGGCATGGTGATGTCGAGCGGCTTTTCAGCAGTGCCGAGCGACGCCTTGCCGCCTTCGAGGGCGGTCGGGGTGGCGAGGGTGATCTCGCTGCCCTGGCGGACGCTGAGGCCCGAGACGACGACATAGCCCGTGGCACCAGCCTGGTCGACGGTGGCGCAGGCGGCCGCATCGGTGGCCCAGACGCCCAGATAGGCGACCTTGTCGGTCTTGGCCTTGGAGGCGAGGAGGGTGTCGGGCTTCAGGCCAGTTGCCGGCAGCTTGCCCGGACCAGCGGCGACTTCGGCAGCCGGGGCCATGGCATTGGCCGAGGCGTCGACAGCAGCCTTGGCATCGGCAGCGCCCTTGGCAGCGGCGTCGGTGGCGGCGGGAGCCGCAGCAGCGGCATCGGCGGCAGCCTTGTCGGCAGCAGCCTTGTCAGCTGCTGCCTTGTCGGCAGCGGCCTTG
>JACDQI010000063.1 GCA_015657675.1 Devosia sp. | reverse complement strand
GGCGAAAAGATCGACATCATTCCCTGGACCGACTCCATTGCCGACCTCGTGGTCTCGGCGCTGCAGCCGGCCGATGTCGCCAAGGTCGTGCTCGACGAGCAGGCCGAGCGCATCGAAGTCGTCGTGCCCGACGAGCAGCTCTCGCTCGCCATCGGCCGCCGCGGCCAGAACGTCCGTCTCGCCAGCCAGTTGATCGGCTGGGATATCGACATCCTGACCGAGGCCGAGGAATCCGAGCGTCGCCAGAAGGAATTCACCGAGCGTTCGGCGCTCTTCATGCAGGCGCTGGACGTCGACGAGACGCTGGCCCAGCTGCTGGCGTCCGAAGGCTTCTCCTCGGTCGAGGAACTCGCCTATATCGAGCTCTCCGAAATTGCCTCCATCCAGGGCTTTGACGAAGAGACCGCTGGCGAAATCCAGAACCGCGCCACCGAATATCTCGCTGCCATCGAGCGCGCCCATGACGAAGAGCGCACCGCGCTCGGCGTGCTGGACGAGCTCTATGAGATCCCGGGCCTCAACGCCGCCATGCTGGTGGCTTTGGGCAAGGAAGGCATCAAGAGCGTCGACGATTTTGCCGGTTGCGCCAGCGACGATCTGGTCGGCTGGACCGAGCGCAAGGATGGCGACGTGAAGCGCTTCGACGGCACCTTCAAGGATTTCCCCGTGTCGCGCGAAGAAGCCGAGGAAATGATCCTGCAGGCCCGCCTCAAGGCTGGCTGGATCACCGAGGCCGATCTTGCTGCCCAGGACGGCCCGGCCGACGACGCTCCGACCCAAGAGGGGGCGCCCGCGTAATGCGGGCATAACCCCGCCCGGTGCCCCGGAGCCCAGACCAGACGCGCGAGTGCGCACTGACGCGTGAGACGAAGTCCGTAGCGGACCTCGTCCGCTTCGTCGTGTCGCCCGACGATGTGCTGATGCCCGATGTCGAGGCGCGGGCCGAGGGCAGGGGTGTGTGGATCACCCTTGGCCATAAATCGGTCGCAGAAGCAGTCAAGAAGAAGGCTTTCGCCAAAAGCCTCAAGACCAACGTCACCGTGCCCGACGATCTCGCCGGGCTGACCCAGCGACATCTGGAGACGCGCTTTCGCAATGCGCTGTCGATGTCGCGCAAGGCCGGTCAGATCGTGACCGGCAGTACCAAGGTAAAGGCCGCCATCGAGGCGGGCGAGATCATCGCTCTCCTCACCGCGACCGACGCGGCCGAAGACGGCCGCAAAAAGATGCTCGGCTCCCTCAAGGGCTATGAAAAAGCCGCCGAAGAAGCCGGGATTACCGGGGTTTCCGTGCCCCATCTGGAATTGCTCGATTCGACCAATTGGGTTTGGCACTCGGGCTGGAAAATGTGATACATGCTGCGCTCACCAAAGGGGCGGCAGCCCAATCGGCGTTGGCAACAGGCCTCAGACTGGCCCGTTACCTCACGTCAGAAGAGAGATAGAGACGTATGGCTGACAACGACGACAAGCGCGAAGATGGCGCTGGCGGCAAGAAGACCCTGACTTTGAAGGGCGCTCCCAATCTCGGGGGCCGCCCCGGCATGGCACGCTCGTCGCGCTCCACCGTCGTTGTCGAAAAGCGTACCCGGGTTGTGGTACCGCAGCGCGGGCCCGCCCCGAGCAGCGGTCCGTCATCGGGCAGCGGCGCACCGCGCCCGCATTCCAGCCAGCCGCAGAATTCCGGCCGCCCGCCGATGCGCTCGAACTCCAACTCCAACGCTCCGCGCGTTGGCGGTGGTCTGTCGAGCACCGAGGCCGAGGCCCGGCAGCGCGCCCTGCGCGAAGCCGCCGCCCGTCAGGCTGACGAGGCCGCGCAGCGCCGTGCCGATGATCAGCGCCGCGCTGAAGAAGATGCGCGCCGCCAGGCCATCCGCGACGAAGCCAGCGCGAAGAAGAACGCAAGGCGGCGGAAGCTGCCGCGGCTGAACGTGCCGCCAACGCTCCGGCGCAGTCCGCCGAGCCGGCGCCCGCGTCCTCGTCCGCTGCCCCCAGCGCGGCGCCCGAAACCCGCAGCAGCGCTCCGTCGTCGGCTCCCGCCGCGCGCCCGCCGCGTCCGGGTGAAGATCGTCGCCCGCCCGACCGTCGTCCGGGCAGCAGCACCGACACCCGCCGTCCGCCGCTCGACAATCGTCGTGGTGGCCCGGTGGCCATCCCCAACGTCCCGCCGGCTCCGCCGTCCGAGGCCGATGGCCGCAAGACGCGCACCATTCCGCCCGCCGGCAATCGGCCGATGGTCAATGCGGCCGAGCTCGAGAACGCCGCCGCGGCGGCGCAGCCCGCGCTACCCCGGAACGTCCGGCCCGCAAGGCCGGCGAAGCCGACGCCTTTGCGCGTGGCCGCCTGACCGTCACCAATGCCGGCTCTGAGTCCGATCGCGACAAGGGGCCGTCGCTGGCCGCCATGCGTCGCCGTCGCGACAAGAAGATGGGCCGCAACCAGCAGCAGGCGCCCAAGCTCAGCCGCGAAGTCGTCATTCCGGAGGCCATCACGGTCCAGGAACTGGCCAACCGCATGGCCGAGCGCGCCGTCGACGTCATCAAGATCCTCATGCCCAGGGCCAGATGGTCAAGATCAACGACATCATCGACAGCGACACCGCCGAACTGATCGCCACCGAACTCGGCCACACCGTCAAGCGCGTCAGCGATGCCGACGTGGAAGAAGGCCTCTACGACATCCCGTCCGACGACAAGGCCGAGGATCTCACCAGCCGCGCGCCGGTCGTGACCATCATGGCCACGTCGACCACGGCAAGACCTCGCTGCTCGACGCCATCCGCGAGGCCAACGTGGTCTCGGGTGAAGCCGGTGGCATCACCCAGCATATCGGCGCCTATCAGGTCGAAAAGAACGGCGCCCGCATCACCTTCCTCGACACCCCGGGCCACGAGGCGTTCACCGCCATGCGTGCCCGCGGCGCCCAGGCGACCGATATCGCGGTGCTGGTCGTGGCGGCCGATGACGGCGTCATGCCGCAGACCATCGAGTCCATCAAGCATGCCAAGGCGGCCGGCGTGCCGATCATCGTGGCCATCAACAAGATGGACAAGCACGAGGCCGATCCGCTGCGCGTCCGCACCGAACTGCTCCAGCACGAGGTGTTCGTCGAATCCATGGGCGGCGAAGTGCTCGACGTGGAAGTTTCGGCCAAGACCCATGCCGGCCTCGACAAGCTGCTCGAAACCATTCTGCTGCAGTCCGAAGTGCTCGAACTCAAGGTCGCCCGTGACGGGCGTGCCGAGGGTCTGGTCATCGAAGCCAAGCTCGATCGCGGCCGCGGTGCGGTGGCGACGGTGCTGGTGCAGCGCGGCACGCTCCGCGTCGGCGACATCGTCGTTGCCGGCACCGAGTTCGCCCGCGTCCGTGCGCTGATCGACGACAAGGGCGTCCAGGTCAAGGAAGCCGGCCCTTCCACTCCGGTGGAAGTGCTCGGGTTCACCGGTGTGCCGAGCGCGGGCGACCGCTTCTCGGTGGTCGAGACCGAAGCGCGTGCCCGCGAAGTCACCGAATATCGTCAGCGCGCCATCCGCGAAAAGGTCGAAGGTGGCGGCGCCACCAGCCTCGAGCAGATGATGAACCAGCTCAAGGCCTCTGGCATTGCCAAGTTCCCGCTGATCATCAAGGGCGACGTGCAGGGTTCGGTCGAAGCCATCAATGCTTCGCTCAACAAGCTCTCGACCGAGGAAGTCTCGGCCCAAATCCTGATGAGCGGCGTCGGCGGCATCACCGAGTCCGATGTGACCCTGGCCGCAGCCTCGAACGCCATCATCATCGGCTTCAACGTCCGCGCCAACACCCAGGCCAACGACCTCGCCCGCCGCGACGGCATCGAAATCCGCTACTACAACATCATCTACGACCTCGTGGATGATGTGCGGCAGGCCATGTCGGGTCTCCTCAAGCCCGAGCGGCGCGAAACCTTCATCGGTTACGCCAAGATCCTCGAAGTCTTCCAGATCACCAAGGTCGGCAAGGTTGCCGGCTGCCAGGTCACCGAAGGCATCGTCGAACGTGGCGCCGGCGTCCGCCTGCTGCGCGACGACGTCGTTATCCACGAAGGCAAGCTCAAGACGCTCAAGCGCTTCAAGGACGAAGTCAAGGAAGTGGCCGTCGGCCAGGAATGCGGCATGGCCTTCGAAAACTACGAAGACATCCGCCAAGGCGACGTCATCGAGTGCTTCCGCGTCGAAAGCGTCGTCCGCACGCTCTGATCGACACAACTCTCACTTTGAAAACCCCCGCCCGGCGGGGTTTTGGTTTGCCTGCCGCACTGGCCGTCAATCCTCCCCCCGCCTGCGGGGGAGGGGAACCACGCAAAGCGTGGTGGAGGGGGGTGCCGCTCGCGTATAGCTTGGCAGTTCTCCCGTACCGCGCATGACCGCCCGATGATCGACCCACACCAGCCCCTCCAGACCCTCGAGTTCACCCTGACCCGCGCCGACGCGTTGGCCTATGAACTCTCCCGCCCGCTGGTCGGCTGGCGACGTTGGGTCTTTCTGATATGGCTCGGTCTTGCCGGCGCCTGGGTTGCCGTGCTCCCCGAACCTTGGGTCGAAGGCTGGCGCTTCTGGGTCCTTGGTGCACTCGCCATCGGCGCCCACTATCTGCTGGCGACATTGGCGCTCAATCTATTGGCCCGCGGCCGCGCCGCCCGCCGCGTTCCGACAAGACTCCCAACCACATTGGAAATCTGGGGCGACTACCTCACCCAGCAGCGCGGCAGCGACAACCTGCTGGTGTCGCTCGACACCATCGCCGCAACATCGCTCACCCCGACGCACCTCTTCATCCACGTGCCGCCCGAAGTGCTGATCCTGCCGCGCACTGCCTTCAAGGACCCTTCCGATCCCGAAGCCCTTGCCGCCCGCATCGACGCCGCCGGCGACAAGTAGGGGCCTCTACAGCGCTCCGGTCTGGAAGAGATTCACCCGCGTCCCGCCATGCAGCACCGGCGCGCCCGGCGGCAGGAAGGGCAGGGTGGTCTGCTTGGCCAGCCCCGCTTCGGTGGTGATGATCCCCACGCGCCAGCCCTTGAACCGGCTCAGCGCCTTGCCCAGCGCCGCATAAAGACCCTGCACGTCCCGCCTGTCGCCGATCCGCAGCCCATAAGGCGGGTTGGCAATCACCAGCCCCGGCGGCCCGTCCGGCGGCGTCAGGTCGGCGATGTCGACCTGCGCAAACGAGGTGATGCCTTCAACCCCACTGCGCACCGCATTGGCCCGGCTCATCTCGATCGCCCCTGCATCCCGGTCACTGCCGAAGAACCGCATGTCCGTCGGCTTCATCCCGCCTGCAGCTTTCATCGCCGCCCAGGTCACCCCATCGAATCCCTTCAGCCCTTCGAACGCAAAGCTGCGACTGCGCCCCGGCTGCAATCCCGCCGCGATCTCTGCCGCCTCGATGACAAAGGTTCCAGAGCCGCACATCGGGTCGAGCACCGGCTCGTCGCCCTTGTAGCCGCATTGCCGCAGGAACAGTGCCGCCATCGTCTCGCGCATCGGCGCGCGGTTGACCGCTTCCTTGTGCCCCCGCTTGTGCAGCGACTCGCCGGACGTATCGAGGCTGATGGTGACCATGTCGTCGTCGATCCGCACCATCACCCGCAGCTCGGCGTCCTCGGCAATCGGCGCGCCCAGCTCCTCGGCAATCGCCGTCGCTACCCGCTGAGCCGCCGCCCCCGCATGATAGATTTTCGACCGCTTGCAGGCTGCCTCCACCCGCACCGGCACCTCGGCGCGCAGGAACGTGCCCCACTCCACCTTGCGCGCCCGTTTGTCGAGCTGCGCCAGGTGCATCGCCCGAAAACTGGCGATCCGCGCCAGCACCCGCGTCACGCCGCGCAGCTCCAGATTGGCCCGCCACACCTCGACCCAGCTGCCGCTCAGCACCACGCCGCCCTCGATTACTCGCGGCTCGGCAAAGCCCTTCTCCGCGGCCTCGGCACAGAGCGCCGCCTCAAGGCCGGGCGCCGTCACGAGGAAGATTTCGATGCTGTCGGTACTGCTCATCCCGCCTCAATATCCGGGCCGCCCCACTCCAGCCACCGCTTTCTCAAATCCACCTGTCTGCATGCGCAGGTTGCGCCCGCCCCGCCACGAGACTAGCTAGAGGGATCACACTGTTCCTCAAGGTCTTTTCATGCGCAGCGCCGGCGGCCGGAAGCTCGATCCTCCCACCACGCTGCCCTTCGACCGCGGCGAGCGGCTGAAAACCGTGCGCAATCTTGGCCGGCTTTTCGTGCAGATCTGGGCCACCAGCCCCGGCCTGACGCTCGCCAGCATCGGTCTGCGCGTCATTGTCGGCGTGATCCCGCCGCTGGTCCTGCTTTTCACCAAGCTCATCATCGACGAAGTCGTGCGCCAGACCGGCCTGGGCAGTCCCGGCCCCGATTTCGCCGACTGGCTCGCCAGCGGCCGGCTGGAACCGTTGTTGTTGCTGCTCGGCGGCGAGTTTGCCCTGGTCTTTGCCCGCGACGTGCTTAACCGCGCCATTGGCCTCGTCGATACCCTCCTGGGTGAAAAGCACTCCAATCGCGCCAGTCTCGATCTGATGCGCCACGCCGCAGCCCTCGACCTGCAGCATTTCGAGCAGTCCGAATACCAGGACCGGCTGGAGCGCGCCCGCCGCCAGGCCGCCAGCCGCTCCACCGTGCTCTCGCAGGTCTTCTCGCAGGGCCAGACCATGCTCACCGCCGTGAGCTTTGCCATCGGCCTCTTCGTCTACGCCCCGTTCCTCATCGTCCTGCTGATCATCGCGCTGCTACCCGCCGTCTGGGGCGAGTTCCGCTTCAATCGCCTCGCCTACTGGCTGAGCCGCGAGCGGTCGCCCGAGCGCCGGCAGATGGAGTATATCCGCCAGATCGGCGCCAGCGCCGACAGCGCCAAGGAGATCAAGCTCTTCAGCCTGGGCGACTTCCTCTTCGCCCGCTTCCGCCGCCTCGCCGACGAGATCTTTGCCGAAAACCGCAAGATCCAGACCGAACGCACCATCTGGGGCGGGTCGCTCGGCGCCATCTCCACCCTCACCTATTACGGCGCCTACGCCTACATCGTCTGGCGCACCCTCAATGGCGATTTCACCATTGGCGACCTGGTGTTCCTCGCCACGTCCTTTGCCGCGCTCAACGGCTTCCTGCAGCAGATCCTGCTCGGCTTCACCCAGATCGCCGGTCAGAGCCTTTATCTCGACGACCTGTTTTCCTTCTTCGACATCGCCCCCACCATCCTCGATCCCGCCGATCCGAAACCCTTCCCGGTGCCGCTCCAGCAGGGCATCACCTTCGAAAATGTCGGCTTCCGCTATCCGGGTTCGGAAATCTGGGCCGTTCGAAACCTCAGCTTCACCGCCCGCGCCGGCGAAACCCTGGCGCTGGTGGGCGAAAACGGCGCCGGCAAGACCACCATCGTCAAGCTGATGACCCGGCTCTACGACCCCGACGAGGGCCGCATCCTGGTCGACGGCGTCGATCTCAAATCCTTCGCCGCCGCCGAGCTCCGCCAGCATGTCGGCGTCATCTTCCAGGATTTCCTGCGCTACAGCTTCTCGGCCGCCGACAACATTGCCGTCGGCCAGATCGAGGCCGCCGCCGACCGCGACCGCATTGTCAAGAGCGCCGAGCAGAGTCTCGCCGACCCGGTGATCAGGAAGCTGCCCGATGCCTATGACCAGATGCTGGGTCGGGTCTTTGCCAAGGGCCACGATCTCTCCGGCGGCGAATGGCAGAAGATCGCCATCGCCCGCGCCTATATGCGCCAGGCCGAGATCATCATCCTCGACGAGCCCACCGCCGCCCTCGACGCCCGCGCCGAAGCCGAAGTCTTCAATCGGTTCAAGAGTCTGGCCGAAGGCACCACCGCGGTGCTGATCTCGCACCGCTTCTCCACTGTCCGCATGGCCGACCGCATCATGTCCTTGCCAACGGCAAGGTCGAGGAATCCGGCACCCACGACGAGCTCATCGCCGCCGCCGGCCGCTACGCCGAGCTCTTCGAACTCCAGGCCGCCGGCTACCGCTGATTTAGGACTCCGTCCCCTCCGCTGTCATTCCCCCCGCGGCGGGAATCCAGGGCAGAGAGCTCGGGCCGGTGTGCCTGGCCCTGGATCCCCGCCTCCGCGGGGATGACAACGAGGTTGGGCGCCCGAACGAACGCCAGCCCCTCAGCTCTCCACGATCACCTTGGTGCCCGTCGGCACGCGGCTATGCAGATCGATGATGTCCTGGTTGATCAGCCGGATGCAGCCCGAGCTCACCTGCTGGCCGATCGTGTAGGGTTCCAGCGTGCCGTGCAGGCGGAAATGCGTGTCCTTGCCATTCCGGTAGAGATAGAGCGCCCGCGGTCCCAGTGGATTGTTGAGCCCGCCCGGCAGGCCCGCCGCCACCGGCCCATAGCGCTCCGGCTGCGTCTTGATCATGTTGGCCGTCGGCGTCCAGCGCGGCCACTCGGCCTTGCGGGCAATCGTCGCGTTGCCGCGGAAGTTGAGGCCTTCCTCGCGTCCGACGCCCACGCCATAGCGCAGCGCCCGGCCGTTGCTGCCCACCAGATAGAGGAAGCGCTGGCTGGTATTGACCACGATCGTGCCCGGCGCATGGCTGGTGGGATAGTCCACTTCCTGCCGCCAGAACTGCTGCGGCACGCGCCGCAGGTCGATCGCCGGCACCGGGAACGGTTCGTCCGTCTTGGCGGCGTAATAGGTCGCCCAGGGCTCATCGACCTGAATCACCACCCTGCCGTCGGCGCGCGGACGACGTCCGGTGGTGGTGCAGGCAGAGAGGGCAAGGGCAGAAATTCCGGCGAGGAAAAGGCGACGGCTGGTCAAAGGCAACTCTCTGGCAATAGAATCTTGGGGCGGCATTTGTCGGCACAAAGCGGCATCCGGCGGCATCTGTCGAGTGCGCGGCGGCCACAGGCGCGGGCACAATCAAACGCCGTCCATCACATTCTGTTGCACCAGGCGGCATCACAATTCTGCCATCCTTGCGCCCTCGACGCCCGCCGCAGGCTCGACTAGTTTCCCCTCGCTCGCTCCATTGAGGTTCCCGCCGTGCCCCGCAGTCTGTTCGCCCGCACCGTTGCCGCCGCGCTCGTCACCCTGCTCGCCTTCGGTGCCACGTCTCTGCAGGCCGAGGACACGGCCATCGTCCAGCAGGAGGGCGCCGCTTTCAGCTTCAGCGCTGCCGGCCATCGCATCGTCATGCCGCTGCCCGATTGGCTGTCGGCAGCCGAACGCCTCAGCGCCGATGTGCTGGGCAAGGTCGAGCACAACACCTATGCCGATGCTCAGCAGGCCTTTGTCGAATTCTTCCCCGCAGGCCAGAGCATCGACAACTGGACCACAACCTACGCGGCACGGGTCACCAACGATGCCACCCGCAGCCTCGCCGACTACCGCCAGGCCACCATCGTGGGCTACTCCAAACCCTGCAAACCCGAAGCCACCGGCGTCTTCCTCTTCGGCGAGGAAACGCCCGACTTCTTTCCGGCGCTGGCCTTCGTCTGCGGCGCCTATCTCGATACCATTGCCACCCTCAAGGGGCAGGGCGAGGTGATGGTCTCGGTATTCCGCAAGACCGGCACCGGCGTCGCCGTCGTCTATCAGGAGTGGAAGGGCCCCGCTTTCGACCCCTCCAATCCAGAGACATGGCCAGTCGACCGCGCCACCCTCGAAGCCCGCGCCAAACAACTCCAGGACGAGACGGAACTGTTCGATCGCGCCGGTATCTGATGCGACCGTCCAGGTCTGCTTCCTGAAGCGTGCAAAGCGCGCAATTGACGGAAACGCCCGGAACGCCTAACTCGGGCGGATGAAAAAGGACAACCATACGCCCGCCGGGCCGAGCCAGCGCATGCTGCGTGTCGGCGAACTGGTGCGCCATGCGCTCGCCGCCGTCTTTGCGCGCGGTGACGTCGAGGACGAGGCGCTCTCCGGCGCCGTCATCACCGTGCCTGAAGTGCGCATGAGCAACGACCTCAAGCTCGCCAACGCTTACGTCATGCCGCTGGGCGGCCAGCGTGCTGCCGAGATCGTCGATGCACTCAACCGCCACCGCAAGTTCATCCGCGGCCGCATTTCCCCCGACCTGGGCCTGAAATTCGCCCCCGAAGTGAAATTCTTCGTCGACACCACCTTCGACGAGTATGGCCGCATCGACGCCCTGTTGCGCTCCGAGCGCGTGCAGCGCGACCTGCAGGGCGACAACGAGGACGACAAGGCCTAGCGCCTCCGTTCGTCCCACCGCCACCGGCGGACACCCCCCCCTCTGTGGGGAGGGCGGGGGAGGGGCAGATCCCTCGACCGCCGCAGATTTTGGAATGGACTCCGACGTGACTGAGAAAAAACCCAAACGCGACGTGTCGGGCTGGCTCGTGCTCGATAAGCCCTACGACATGACCTCCACGCAGGCCGTGGGCAAGGTCCGCTGGCTGTTCGGCGCCAAAAAGGCCGGCCATGCCGGCACGCTCGATCCGCTCGCCACCGGCATCCTCCCCATCGCGCTCGGCGAAGCCACCAAGACCGTCCCGGCTATCCAGGACGGCAAGAAGGTCTACCACTTCTCCATTCTCTGGG
>JACDQI010000062.1 GCA_015657675.1 Devosia sp. | reverse complement strand
CTGCCATCAACCCGGGCAACTCCGGCGGCGCCCTCGTCGACCTGCAGGCCGGCTGGTCGGCATCAATACCGCCATCTTCTCCCGGTCCGGCGGCTCGGTGGGCATCGGTTTTGCTATCCCCGCCAACATGGCCCGCGTCGTCGCCGAGGCCGGCATCTCCGGCGGCACGCTGGTGCGCCCCTGGTTCGGCGCCCGCCTGCAGGAAGTGACCTCCGACATTGCCTCGAGCCTCGGCCTCGACCGCGTCCGTGGCGTGATCGTCACCGAGGTGGCCAAGGATGGCCCGGCCGACCGTGCCGGCTTCAAGGCGGGCGACGTTCTGCTTGCGGTCGACGGTTTCGAGATCAACCAGCCCAGCGCCTTCGACTTCCGCCTTGCCACCCGCAAGCTGGGCAGTGAGGTCGAACTCGCCTATATCCGCAACGGTGCGGCGACCAGCTCCAAGTTCACCCTCGAAGGTGCTCCGGTCAGTGCCCCCGATGCCATCGCCAGAGTGGACGGCAACACCCGCTTTGCCGGCATCGCTGTGGAGAGCGTCAACCCGGCGATTGCGCAAGAACTGGGACTTCCGTTCAATACCCGCGGCGTCGTGGTACGGTCGGTCGAGCAGGGCTCGCCGGCGCAGCGCATGGGCCTTGAGGTCGGCGACATCATCCTCAACCTGAATGGACGCGACATGACCGACGCCAAGACCTTCCAGAACATTGCACAGAACCGGCCCGACGGCTGGCAGATCGTGCTGCAGCGTGGCGGCCGGACCTTCAGCTCCTTCGTGAGCGGCTGATGGCCGACCTTTTCGCCGCCGACCCGGTTCCAGAGGCTGCCGGCTTGCGCCCGCTGGCCGAGGAACTGCGTCCCCGCCGCATCGCCGACGTGATCGGGCAGGACCATCTGCTCGGTCCAAGCGGACCAATCGGCCGGATGGTAGCGGCGGGCCGTGTCTCCTCCTTCATCCTCTGGGGACCGCCGGGCGTCGGCAAGACTACTATTGCTCGGCTGGTCGCTGCCGAAGTCGGCCTCGACTTCGTCCAGCTCTCGGCTGTCATGAGCGGGGTAGCGGACTTGCGCAAGGTCATCGCCGACGCCAAGGCGCTGCGCCACGCCGCCGGCCGCCAGACCGTGATGTTCGTCGACGAGCTGCATCGCTTCAACCGCACCACCCAGGATGCGCTGCTGCCGCATGTCGAGGACGGCACCATCATCCTGATTGGCGCCACCACCGAGAACCCGAGCTTTTCCATGGTCGCGGCGCTGCTGTCGCGCACCAAGGTCTATACCCTCCGTCGCTTCGAGAAGGCCGACCTCGCTATCCTCGCCGACCGCGCCGAGGCGCATGCCGGCCGGCCTCTGCCGGTCACGGCTGAAGCCCGCGATGCGCTGCTCGACATGGCGGATGGTGACGGTCGCTACCTGATCGGCCTTTGCGAAGAGCTGTTTGCCCTACCGGCCGGCATCGAACTCGACGTCGCCGGCATGGCCGAGACCGTGCAGAAGCGCGCGCCGGTCTACGATAAGGGCCAGGAGGAGCATTACAATCTCCTTAGCTGCTTCCACAAAAGCCTGCGCGGCAGCGACGTCCAGGCCGCCATGTACTGGGCCCAGCGCATGCTGGTCGGCGGTGAGGACCCGGGCACCATCTTCCGACGCTTGGCCTGCGCCGCCTCCGAAGACGTCGGCATGGCCGATCCGCAGGCCCTGGTGCAGGTGATCACCGCCTGGCAGGCATTTGAGCGGACCGGTTTCCCCGAAGGCGAGCTCTTCATGGCCCAGGCCGTCGCCTATGTCGCCACGGCGCCAAAATCCAACGCCGCCCACGTGGGCTTTAGCAAGGCCAAGGCCCTCGCCATGGAAACCGGGTCGCTGGCGCCGCCCAAGCACATCCTCAATGCCCCAACGCGGCTGATGAAGGAACTCGGCTACAACAAGGGCTACCGCTACGACCACGACTGGCCCGACGCCTTCTCGGGGCAGGAGTTCTTCCCCGATCCGCTGGCCGGCGACCAACGCCCCAACTTCTACCAGCCCAACGAGCGCGGTTTCGAACGCGAGGTGATCAAGCGCCTCGACTTCTGGGATGCCCGGCGCGCGGCGCGTCAAGACGACGAGTGAGCCCGATTGCCGGGACTAGTCAGCGCGGACGCGGCGACGTAAGAGACAGGCCATGATCTCATTCCTTCTCGTCGGCATTGGCGGCGCCCTCGGCGCCATGTTGCGCTACGGGCTGCAGGTGCAGCTCGGCACGCTCGCCAATGGCTTTCCGACCAGCACCTTCCTCATCAACATTGTCGGCTCCATCGCCATGGGGCTGCTGGTCGGTGTCCTGGCACGCACCACGCCGCAGTACCAGGATGAGATCCGGCTCTTCGTTGCCGTCGGCATTTTCGGCGGCTTCACCACATTCTCGAGCTTTTCGCTCGACGCCATCACCATGATGGAGCGAGGCGACTACATGCTGGCTGCTCTCTACATTGTCGGATCGGTGCTGCTGGCCATTGCCGGCCTCGCCATGGGCCTCTGGGCCGTTCGGGTGACGGCATGAGCGGCGTCCGCATGCAGGTCGTGGCGCGCGACGAAGCTGGTATGCGGCTCGATCGCTGGTTCGCCACCCATTTCCCCCAGGTGACCTTCGGCCATCTGCAAAAGCTGCTGCGCTCGGGCCAGATCCGCGTCGACAGCGGCCGCGTCAAGACCAGCACCCGCCTCGAGTCTGGGCAGGTGGTGCGCGTCCCGCCGATCGGCGAGGCGCCGGAGCGCCCCGAAGGCGAGGGCAATCCCAAGGATGCGGACTTCCTGCGCGACCTGATCCTATACGAAGACGACGACATCTACGTCTTCAACAAGCCACATGGCCTTGCCTCGCAAGGTGGTTCGGGCACCAAGCGGCACATGGATGGCCTGCTCAAGAGCCTGCCAAACGCCAAGGGCGAAGCCCCCCGCCTCGTGCACCGGCTCGACCGCGATACCTCGGGCTGCCTCGTCGTCGCCAAGACCAAGGCCGCTGCCACGCATTTCGGCACCGTCTTCCGCTCGCGCTCGGCCCGAAAGATCTACTGGGCCCTCGTCGCCGGCAACCCGGCGCCCAACCAGGGCAGCATCTCCTGCTTCATCGCCAAGCAGGAGACCCGCGACGGCGAACAGATGGTGGTGGTGCCCAACGGCACCCCGGGCGCCCAGCACTCGATGACCTATTATTCGACCACCGACACGGCCAGCCGCCGCTTCGCCTGGGTCACGCTGAAGCCGGTGACGGGCCGTACCCACCAGCTGCGCGTCCACATGGCGCAGCTGGGCAACCCCATCATTGATGACCCGCGCTACTTCAATATCGTGAACTGGGAAGCCGCGCCGGGGCTTGGCGAGGGCCTGCACCTGCATGCCCGCCGCATTACCCTGCCGCTCAGCTCGGGCAAGCGCCTCGATGTCTCCGCGCCGCTGCCGCCGCATATGCAGCAGAGCTTTGATGCGCTCGGCTTCGACGCCGATCGCTTCGACGTCCAGGATGTGGACCCGGAAAAGTGAGGCTCGTTGTCTTCGATCTCGATGGCACGCTGATCGACTCGGTCCGCCACTATGTCGACACCCTCACCATCGCCTTCAACGCCATCGGCCAGCCCGTGCCGGATGAGACGACCATCCGGTCGGTCTCGGGCATCACTTCGCGGGAGGCCTTGGCCATCCTGAGCCCCGGCGCCAGCCCGGAGCGCGTCGAGGAAATCCTCCAGAGCTATCGCACCCACTACCTGGCGCGGGCCGGCGTCCATAGCGAACCGCTGTTCGTCGGCGCACTCGGCCTGCTCGATCGGCTGCAGACCGATCCCGACACCATCCTCGCTGTCGCCACCGGCAAGGGCTACCGCAGCGCCATTACGCTCCTGGAGCGCCACAACATCCTCGATCGCTTCGACTCGATCCAGACCCCCGACCACAATCGCGGCAAGCCCGACCCGCAAATGCTGGAAACCGCCATGCTGCGCGTCGGCGCCGACCGCAGTCAGACCGTTATGATCGGTGACACTGTGCATGACATGCGCATGGCCCGGGCGGCGAAGGTGCCGAGCATCGGCGTGACCTGGGGCTATCACAGTTCCGACGATTTATTGTCCGAAGGGGCAGGGACGCTGGTAACGCGCTTTGACGAGCTCGAACCGGCGATCGTCCGCCTGCTGGAGTAGCCGACATGCGTGATTTTCTCGAAGACGCCCATGCTCACCGTCAGGACGGCTTGGGCCGCGCTCAGGCCGCCGACAAGGCACCGCTGATGCGCCGCTTCTACGCCAACGCCACCTACGAGCCCCAGGATGACGCCTACGCCGTGCTGCTCGACGGTCGACCCATCAAGACGCCCGGCGGCAAGATCGTGCGGGTGCCAACACCCGAACTGGCCGATGCGCTGGCCCGCGAATGGGACCGGCAGTCGGCCGAGATCAATTTCCAGCACATGCCGATCGTCCGGCTCGCCCATTCGGCCATCGAGAGCGGCCCGGAGAGCGCCCCCGCCTTCCGCGACGAAATCGCCAAATACGCCGGCAACGATCTACTGCTCTATCGCGCCGACACGCCGGCATCGCTTGTCGCCGAGCAGGAGCGCGCCTGGGACCCGGTCCTGGTGGCGCTGGCCCGCCACTTCGGCGTCAAGTTCCAGCCGACCGTCGGCATCATCCACCAGCCACAGCCGCCCGCAACTCTGGAGCGCCTGGCATCAACCCTCGACGCCGAGGATCATCTGGCACTGACCGCGCTGATGCAGATGGTGTCGCTCACCGGTTCGGCCCTGCTGGTCATGGCGCACCGGCATAACCTAATCGACCCCGATGCCGTGTGGACGGCAGCGCATGTCGACGAAGACCACAACATCCGGCTCTGGGGTGGCGACGATTTCGCCGAGCGCCGGCGCCGCGATCGTCAGATCGAGTTCCGTGCGGCGCTGGCCATGCTAGAAGCCTTGGCCGGCCATTCCCCCGAGGCCGTCAATCCCCTAACCACCGCACCTAGACCGGCCGGGGCCTGAGGCGCCGCCTCACGACAATATCAACTTGTCGCGGGACGCTGGTCGCCGTTACGGACAGGCGAGATAGTGTGGACGTCCCAACGAGGTGTCCTATGCTCTTTCGTTCTCTCGCCGTCACCGCCCTCCTGCTCTTCGCCGCGCCCGCGCTGGCCGGCGAAATCGTCCCCTATGACGCCGCCCGCTTGGGTGAGGCTCAGGCTGCCGGAGACCCGATTCTGCTTCATGTCACGGCGCCCTGGTGCCCGACCTGCAAGGCTCAGCACCCGATCATTTCCGACCTGGCATCTGATCCGGCCAACCCGGACCTGCTCGTGCTTGAGATCGACTTCGATACCCAGAAGGATGTCCTGCGACAGTTCAACGTTCGTCAGCAAAGCACACTGATTGCCTTCCGTGGCGCCGAAGAACGGGGCCGCGCCGCAGGGATAACTGATCGCCAGGCGATTGCGGCGCTGCTCGATCAGACTCGCTGAAGCGCATGACTGGCCTCCTTCTGGCGCTTGCTGCCGGCGTCCTGTCGACTCTTTCGCCCTGTGTACTGCCGCTATTGCCAGCTATCCTTATGGGTGCAACGGCCCAGCACCGCCTTGGGCCGGTGGCATTGGCGGGTGGGCTGGCGCTGTCATTTGCGGGCATCGGGCTTTTCGTGGCCACCATCGGCTATGGCCTGGGCTTGACTGGCGATGTGTTCCGCATCATCGGCGGTGCGCTCATGCTGGGCATCGGCGCGGTTCTGCTGGTGCCTGCAGCCCAGGTGCAATTGGCGATAGCGGCCGGCCGCTGCAGCAATGGACAGAGTCGCGCTTTGGAAGCCTATCCACCACGGGTTGGAAGGGCCAGTTTGGCCTTGGCCTGCTGTTGGGCGTCGTCTGGGCGCCCTGCGTGGGTCCCACGCTTGGAGCCGCATCGCTCTTGGCGGCTCAGGGCAAGGACCTCGCCAGTGTGGCCGCGACTACCTTCGTGTTCGCCATCGGCGCATCGATCCCTCTGCTGCTGCTCGCCATGGTGTCGCAGACCGCCTTGCGCGGCTGGGCACGGCGACTCTCCGGGAGTGCCGGCTGGGGCAAGCTGGCTCTAGGCGCCATACTGGTCGTGATCGGGCTTTTGATCCTGACCGGGCTCGACAAGCAGATTGAAGCCTATCTGGTGGCCGTTTCACCGGCTTGGCTCACCGCACTAACCACCAGCATCTAGCCGATAGTGGCGACGATCGGCTTGGTCTCGACCCGGACCGGGTTCGACGGCTCGGCAAAGAGATCATACTCGTCCGACGCGGTGACCGTCACCGACACCTTGTCGCCCGGCTTGATGCCGACGGCGTTCGAGATGATCACCTGACCGTCGATCTCCGGCGCATCCCACTGGCTGCGGGCAATCGCCTTGCCTTCTTCGGGGCGCACGTCGTCGACCAGCACATCGATGGTGCGGCCGACCTTGAGCGACAGCCGGTGGGTCGAAACGTCCTGCGCCACTTCCATCAGCCGCTCATAGCGGTCGCGGCGCACTTCGTCCGGCACGACGCCTTCGAGTTCATTGGCCGGAGCGCCGGTCACCGGTTCGTACTCGAAGCAGCCGGCGCGGTCGATCTCGGCCTCTTCCAGCCAGTCGAGCAGGAACTCGAAATCTTCCTCGGTCTCGCCGGGGAAGCCAACGATAAAGTTCGAGCGGATGGTGAGGTCCGGGCAGATCTCGCGCCAGCGCTTGATCCGGTCGAGCGTCTTGACCTGGTTGGCCGGGCGACGCATCGCCTTGAGCACCGAAGGAGACGCGTGCTGGAACGGAATGTCAAGGTAAGGCAGGATCTTGCTTCGGCCATCAGCGGGATGACGTCGTCGACATGAGGGTAGGGGTAGACGTAGTGGAGGCGGGTCCACACGTCGAGCTTGCCCATCTCCTCGGCCAGCGTCTGGAACTTCGCTGAAACGTCGCGGCCGCGATACTTGCTGGGCGCATATTTGAGGTCGACGCCGTAGGCGCTGGTGTCCTGCGAAATCACCATGATTTCCTTGACCCCCGACGCCACCAGCCGCTCGGCTTCATAGAGCACCGAGGCAAGCGGACGCGAGGCGAGGTCACCACGAATCTGCGGGATGATGCAGAACGAGCAGCGGTTGTTGCAGCCTTCGGAAATCTTCAGATACGCGTAGTGCCGCGGCGTCAGCCGCAGGCCCGCCTCAGGGACAAGGTCGACAAACTTGTTGGGCACCGGCGGCAAATGCGCGTTCACCGCATTGACCACCTGCTCATACTGATGCGGGCCGGAAACGGCGAGCACGCTCGGATGCGTGGCACGGATCAGCTCTTCTTCGACGCCCAGGCACCCGGTGACAATCACCCGGCCATTCTCGTTGAGCGCCTCGCCGATCGCCTCGAGGCTCTCCTGTTTGGCGCTGTCGAGAAAACCGCAGGTGTTCACCAGCACGATGTCCGCGCCGGCATAGTCGCGCGAAAAGGCATAGCCCTGCGCGCGCAGCGTGGTCATGATGCGTTCTGAATCGACGAGGCCTTCGGGGCAGCCAAGGCTGACAAGACCGATTTTTGGAGCTTGGGTCATTGGCGCGTGCCTATACGCCAATCGTTGGAAAAAGCAATCATCGGTACTCTGCGATCAAGGCAGGGCAGCCCTGATCACGCCCGATCACGACGCGATCAACTTGGCCTCCCAAGCGCTTGACCGATATTCTGAGTTCCGCGATCTGCTTTCCCCGCGCCCACTTCCCGCGGCGTCAGCAGGAACACGACGACAAATGAATCTCGAAACTCTCAACAAGTACCAGCCGCATGCCCTCGCCGTATTGCGCATCATCACCGCGCTCAGCTTCATGGCGCATGGTACGCAGAAGCTGTTTGGCTTCCCGGCATCGCAGGGACCCACGGAACTCTTCTCGCTCATGGGCCTGGCCGGTATTCTCGAGGTGTTCGGCGGGGCCGCGATCCTTGTCGGCCTCTTCACCCGCCCCGTGGCCTTCATCCTCTCGGGCATGATGGCCTACGCCTTCTGGTTCGTGCACGTGCCGATGATGGGGCAGGGCAATATCATTCCGGCAGCCAATGGCGGCGACGGCGCCGTGCTCTTCTGCTTCGTGTTTCTGTACCTGGTCTTTGCCGGCCCGGGCGCCTGGAGCCTCGATGCCAGGCTCGGCGCGCAGCGCAAGGCTGTAGCGGCCTAGACGAGGAACTTCACCAAAGACGAAGGCCGCCCGGTGGGCGGCCTTTTCTCATTCTGGGCTGCTAGAGTTCGGGCTTGCTCGGTGGGGTGCGCTTTGCAGTCCGCCGAACGGTAGGCCGGGGTGTCGAGGCGACGGGCAGATCGCGGACGTCGACTTCCGTTTCCGGCGGGGTGGCATCTTCTGCCATGTCACTGATCGCATCGCGCACGTCGTCGAGCAGCGACGACGACACAAGGCTGAGTGACACCGTGCGGGTGGCGGTCTCGTTGACCTTGAAGAACACCAGCAGAAACTCGCATACGATCCGCAGCACGATCAGCCCGAATAGCCCGAACACGCCGATCTCGAGCAGGCCCCATAGGCCGTCGCCGAATGTACGCCCGAATGTCGCGAACAGGTGGATCACCGCCCAGAGCAGCAGGGCGGCAAGACCCGCAGCATAAAGGACCGGCACCAGCCGCGGCGCGAGGATCGTATCGAGCCGGAACAGCGTCGGGCTGAGAAAGATCTTCTTGAGGTCGTCGAGCGTCATGGCGGTTCCCTATGTCCGGAATCGGGGCAGAGCTAAAATGCGGTGCGCGCGACGAGGAAACAAGGCTTTCCGCGGCGCTAGGCCGCGATCGGCCCGAACCGGTGCTCGAAGGCGGCGCGCAGCACGCTGTCCACCTCCGGCATCGACACCAGTTGCCCCAGGTCCTCAAAGCTCGTCACGCCCTGGTCGGAGATGCCGCAGGGCACGATGCCGCCGAAATGGCTGAGGTCGGGCGAAACGTTGAGCGCGATGCCGTGAAAGGTCACCCAACGCGACACCCGCACGCCGATCGCGGCGATCTTGTCCTCGCGGTTGAACCCCTTGTCCGGGCGCCTTACCCACACCCCGATACGGCCTTCACGTCGCTCGCCGTCGATGTTGAAGGCACTCAGCGTATCGATCAGCCAGCCCTCAAGCCCCTTGACCAGACACCGCACGTCGCGGCCCCGGGCCCTTAGGTCCAGCATAACGTAAGCCACCCGCTGGCCGGGGCGTGGTAGGTGTATTCGCCGCCGCGCCCAGCGTCGTAGACCGGGAAGCGCTCGGGTTCGAGCAGATCCTGGCGTTCCGCCGAGGTGCCGGCTGTGTAAAGCGGGGGATGCTCCAGCAGCCAAATCGCTTCTGACTCCGTGCCTTCGGCAATCGCCGCCGCCCGCGCCTTCATCGCCGCCAGGGCCTCTGGGTAGGGGACCGGCGCGTCCGAGATCAGCCATTCCACCGTGGCGCCATCGCTGCGCCTGAGTTTTGCTTCGGTGTCACATGCACCAAACTGGGACGATGTTAACGCTTCGGTAATCATGGGCGGCCGATGGTAGGGACAGTTGGGACCCGGTGCGATTCAGCCGGGGAGTACGCTCGGAAACATGTATGAACACCTTAGAGGCAATTGAAGTCGATATCACGGTCGAACTCGGGGCGACCAGGATGCCGATCCATCACCTCTTGCGCATGGGGCGCGGTGCGGTGATCGCGCTCGACACCGGCGAGAACGATCCATTGCGCGTCTATGCGAACAATACACTGATCGCCGAATGCGAGGTCCGCGTCGATGATGGCCAGCTCTCGGTCGAACTGACCCGGAAAATCCTCAAGCGCGCCTAGTTGGTGGCGACGCCCGGAGCCGCGATTTAATCGCTTGCGCCACCCAGAATGAGTTGCTACACGCTGCCTCGCTTCGCCGGTTCGGCAAGCCCTACCATGGCGTGCGGTCGTGGCGGAATTGGTAGACGCGCAGCGTTGAGG
>JACDQI010000061.1 GCA_015657675.1 Devosia sp. | reverse complement strand
TGCGCTACCAGGCTGCGCTATACTCCGATAAGGCGCCCGAACTGGTCGGGTCGGCGGCTATATAGCCTTGCTGCACCTTGTGTTCAAGCCAAGAAACGGCGGGTTCGGTCGAGTTGCACCGCTGAGCCAAAACGTGTACCAAGCCGCGCGTTGGGGCGTCGCCAAGTGGTAAGGCAGCGGTTTTTGGTACCGCCATCCCTAGGTTCGAATCCTAGCGCCCCAGCCATCATCCCGCGCATCGCCAAATAGGCTTACAACGACCGTAGGTCCTTGTTTTTCTTGCAGTTTCCAGCCGTGACGGCGGAAATGCAAGCCTTTAGGTAAACCTTACCCGTCGGTCAGCTGTGCGCAAAGACGCCTTAGGCACCCAGATCGATTTCGGTGATGTGCCATCGCCCCAGGTTGGCCGAGTAGAGCCTGTTGCCCTTGATCGCCACATTGGTGGGGTGGGCCATCAAGGTGGCGGCCGGGTCTTCAATCAGGATCTCGAGCTTGCCGCCCGGCCGTTGCCGGTAGATGCGGCTGGGTTCATAGCAGCTGACATAGATCGTGCCGTCCGTCCCGATGGCGAGCCCATCCGGCACGTTTGTCGTATTGGCGATGGCGACACGCGGTGTACCCGCAGAGCCATCCGCATTGATCGGCACGAAGCTCACCTGCGCCCGGTCGCTCTCGACCACGTAGAGCCCGCTGCCATCGAGCGCCATGGCCATGCCATTGGCAAAATCCATCGGCGCGCTCGACCACACGCCACCGGCCCCGGTTTTGAGGTCGTAGCGGAAAATGCCCGGGCCGATATTGTGGTTGCCGCGGCTGTCCGAGACATAAAGCCAGCCGCGTGCCGCATCGACCACCGGAAAGTTGGGAACAAGGATGCCGGAGGCTGCAAACTTGGTGAGCGATCCAGTCGAGGCTTCATAGCGGAAGACTGCCGCGTGCTTGAGGTCGCAGACATAGCAGTTGCCTGCGGGGTCGAAAGCGAGGCCGAGCGCAAAGCCTTCGGTGCTGCCCATGAGCTTGTGGCTGCTGCCATCAGCAGCGATCCGGATGAGCTCGCCGTGCTCGGTCCCGCACCAGATCGAGCCGTCCGCGTGCACCGCCACCCCCTCGGGATGTGCGAGCCGCGGCTCGGTGAAGAGGCCATCGAAGAAGACGCGGGCGGCAGTCAGCGGCAGCACGGACATATTGCTCTCCTAGAGGGCTTCGACCTCGATGCGGTAGCGGGTGACAAAAGTCTCGCCAGCGCGGAAGTCACGCGCCGTCGGCGTGCCAGCCCGCGACATCGGATTGTCGCCGCGCGCACTGGCCGGCCCCAGCCCGAAAGGCGAGCAGATCGGCTCCATACCGAGCGCTGTATGCCGGCCGTTCCAGGGCTCAGCCTTGCGGCCACGATTTGAGTACCAGAGGAGGAGGCTCGGGAAGTGCGCCTTGTTCCAGCGCAGTCGCACACGGTAGCCTTCCGCGACGTTGGCGAGCGCGACAGTGTCGATATCGTTGAGCTGCAGCAGTTCCTCGGTTTCGAGCGGCAACGGCACTCGGCTCGCATCGAACGACCCGCCCGAGCGCAACGGCACCACGTCGAGCGAAGGGAAGGGCTGATCGATGGCAAAGAGCGGCGCACTCGGTTCCACGGTCCCGGGAAAGGTGCGCCCCTCGGCGAAGGCGCCAGGCTCGACCCGGGCAGTTTGCGCCTTAACAGGCAGACGAAAGGTGGGGTGAAGACCGAGCGGCAACCGGCAGGCGACCCGCGTTTCGATGGTCAGCGTCAGATCAACTGCCGCTCCGTTTGGATCGGGCGTAATCGTCCGCCGCACCCGCGCCACCGGACTGTCGGCGGGATAGTCGAGGCTGAGTGCCAGTTGACCTGCCTCCGGTGTGTCCCAGGTCCAGCTATGGTTCGAGCTATGTCCATGGATCTCTTCGCCGGGCTCGGGTGACCCGTTGAGCCGCGCCCAGTCCGCCGGGGCGGTCGGATCGGAAATGGCGTAGCCGAAGGGAACGCAGGGCCATTCGCCGCGCAGCCGCTGCAGGATGCCGGGCAGGGTGGCGGCCACCGGCTCTTCCGCCCAGGGGGCGATATGCATCGGGCTCACCTGTCGGCCGTCGGCGAGTATGAAGGTCAGCGGTGCCAGCATGGCAGCATGCCGCTGGACGGTCAGCGTCCCGTGCTGCCAGCCAAGGCCCCGATAGGCGTCGGGCGCTGTCATTTGGCGTCGGCGACGGTGATGTCGCCCTTCGACTCAAGCTCGGCGATCTCGCTCTCGGAGATGCCGTACTCGGCGAGGATCTCGCGGCCGTGCTGGCCGACCAGCGGCGCCGGTCGGTCGATGGTGGCGGGCGTCTCGCTCATCTTCACCGCCGGCGCAACGACGCGGACGGTGCCGGCGACGGGATGCTCGTAGCTGGTGATCATCTTGCCCCACACCACCTGCGGGTCCTGCGACGCGGCGCGGATGTCGTTGACGGCCGCGCACCAGATGTCGGCGGCGAGGAGGCGCGTCAACAGCGTGTCGCGATCGAACTTGCGGGTCTCGGCATTGACCTTTTCCCAGACCTCGTCGCGCTTGTCGAAGAGCGTGGTGAGGTCGTCATAGACGGCGAGATGCGGCGCCTCGAGTGTTTCGTAAAGCGTCTTGTAGGGGCTCATGGCGATCGAGACATAGAGCCCCTCGCGCGTCTGGTAGATGCCGAAGGGCGCCTGCATGCCCGGGTGGCCGATGCCGGACTTCGGCCGTACCAGATCCTGGCCAAGATTGAGCACCGCGACATATTCCTGGGCCAGATGCGCCAGCATGCCGGCGAGCAGATTGACTTCGACCTTCTGTCCCTTGCCGGTCTTTTCGCGATAGTAGAGTGCCGAGAGAATACCATAGACCATGTTCATGGCGCCGATCTGGTCGGCAAGACCCGAGCCCGCCGGGATCGGCGGACCGTCGCCGCGACCGGTATTGGACGCCAGCCCCGTGAGGCCCTGGATCAGCATGTCCTGTCCGGGCCGGTCCACATAAGGGCCATCCTCACCATATCCCGAGCCCGAGCAGTAGATGATGCGCGGGTTGATCGCCTTGAAATCCTCGTAGCCATAGCCGAGCCGCGTCAGCACGCCGGGGCGGAAATTCTGCACCACGACATCGGCGGTCTTGGCCATCTCCATGATGATTTCATGCACGCGCCGGCTCTTGAGGTTGAGCGCGATCGACCGCTTGTTGCGGTTCCAGGCGAGAAAGTTCGGGCTCTCCGAGCCACCGACCCATTTGGCAAAAAAGGTCATCGAGCGGAAGAGGTCGCCCGCGCCGGCGCGCTCGATCTTGATGACATTGGCCCCCATGTCGGCCAGCAACTGCGTGGCAAACGGGCCCTGCAGCAGGTGGCTGAAATCGAGAATGGTGACGCCGTCGAGGGCTTTGTTCATTTCGGGCTGCTCGGGTCTAGAGAAGGTCGGGGACGAAGCGGGGTGCGGCCGTGAGGCCACCGTCGACCCGCAGGTCAGTGCCGGTGGTAAAGCCTGCGGCATCGCTGGCGAGATAGACTGCAGCTTCGGCGACCTCCTCGGGCTTTCCGATGCGGCCGAGGGGATGCATCTTGACCCAGCGCGCGCCACCTTGTCGCCGAGCTCGCGGATCACCTGCTCGTTCATCGGCGTGTTGATGGTGCCCGGCGAGATCGAGTTGAAGCGGATGTTGTGGGGGCCGAACTCGACCGCGAGCTGCCTCATCATCGACATTACCGCGCCCTTTGCGCCCGCATAGGCGGTCCAGCCATCAAGACCGATATGGCCTTGCGCCGAGGCCATGGAAATGACCGAGCCGGACTTCTGCTTGAGCATGTGTGGCAGGGCATACTTGGTGCCGCGGAACACGCTGGTCAGGTTGACGCTGATCAGCCGGTGCCATTGCTCGTCCGTCATCTCGTGCAGTGGCATGCCGCCGATAGCGATGGCGGCGTTGTTGACGAGAATGTCGAGATGGCCGGTGTTCGCCGCCGCCTCAATCAGACCGGCGATATCGGCGTCCACTGACACGTCGCAATGCACATAGGTCGCGCGGCCGCCGTCGCTGACGAGGCGCGCCGCAGCAGCCTGGCCCTTGGCGTCGTTGATATCGCCCATGAACACATGGGCCCCTTCGCGGGCCATCGCCTGGCTGATGGCAAAGCCGATACCATCGGCAGCGCCGGTAATGACTGCAGTCTTTCCCTCAAGCCGACCCATGCTGAAATCTCCTACCGCCGCCGACGGCGCAATTCGTCGAGACCGACGGCGCCGATGATGATGAATCCCGTGATCACCTGCTGCCATTCGGTAGCCAGCTTGAGCATGCCGAGGCCGTTCGAGAGGAACGACAGGATCAGCACGCCAAGTGCCACACCGAACAGGCTGCCAATGCCGCCCGCCAGGCTCACGCCCCCAAGCACAACGGCAGCCACCACCTGGAACTCGTAACCGAGGCCGGAGACATGCACGGCCGAACCGAGGCGCGACGACAGCAGGATGCCGGATATGCCGGCAAGCAGCGAGCAGAGCACGAAGGCGATGAACTTGGTGCGCTTGACGTTGTAACCCGCGAGGCGCGCCACCTCCGGATTGCCGCCCACGGCATAGAGCTGCCGGCCGAACGGACGCTGGCGCATCATGTAGATGAAGATCGCCAGGATGACCAAGGCGACGATCGCCGGATAGGGGATTGTGCCCAGCAGTCGGCCATTGCCGATCTGGTAAAAGCTCTCCAGCGCTGCACGGTCGGCAATCGCCTTCTGCCCGGTATAGATGTAGATGGCGCCGCGGATGACAAAGAGGCTGCCAAGCGTCACGATCAGCGAGTTGATCCCCACATAGGCGCTGAGATAGCCGTTGATGACACCGACGACGAGCGCCAGCAGCAGCGCGCAGATGATACCCAGCTCCAGCGAGCCGGTCTGGTTCATCACCACCACCAGCGGAATGGCGACCGCGCCGACTAGCGAGCCGATGGAGACGTCGATCTCGCCCGAGATCACCAGGATGCCCAGGCCCACCGCGCCGATCATGGCGAGCGAGGCCTGACCCAGCACATTGGTGATGTTGCGCGTGGTGAGGAAGTTCTCCGAGGTCAGCGCGAAAAAGGCGATCAGCAGCACGAAGACCAATAGCAGCACGGCTTCGTTGCGCTTGAGCAGCGCGCGCAGCCGATCACCCATGCCGGGCGCGCTCTGGGCCGCCGATAGACTAGGCGATTGCGGCATTGAGCACCTTTTCCTGCGTTGCGTCCTTGCGGTCCATGACGGCCGTCAGGCGTCCTTCGGCCATCACCGCGATGCGGTCGGAGAGGCCGAGCAGCTCGGGCATCTCCGACGTCATCATGACGACCGCGAGACCGTCGGCCGCCAGCTTGTCGATCAGCGCAAAGATCTCCGACTTGGCACCCACATCGATGCCGCGGGTCGGTTCGTCGACCACGATCACCTTGAGGCCGCGCATCAGCCAGCGGGCCAGCAGCACCTTCTGCTGGTTGCCGCCCGAGAGGTATTTGATCTGCCGGTTGAGGCTGGGTGTCTTGACCCGGAAGCGGTCGATGAACTCCTGCACGGCGCTCCGCTCCCGGCCTTCGTCGACGAAGCCGCCGGAGGAGAAGCTGGAGAGCGACGCCAGGCTCATGTTGTGCAGCACCGGCAGCTCCAGCATCAGCCCTTCGGACTTGCGGTCCTCGGTGAGGAGGCCAATGCCCAGTGCCTTGCCGGTGCGGGTATCATGCGGGGTCAACGGCTGGCCGCCAATGCTGATGCGACCGGTGCGAATGGGGTCAAAGCCGACGATCGCCTTGGCGAGTTCGGTGCGGCCCGCACCCATGAGGCCGAAAAAGCCCAGCACTTCGCCGGCCCGTGCCTCGAACGAGACATCCTTGAGCTTGTCGGTGGTGGAGAGGTTCTCGACCTTGAGGATGGTCTCGGCACTCGCCGGGCCGCGCTCCCGCGGAAAGAGGTTTTCGATCCGCCGACCGATCATGTCGTGGATGAGGCTGTCGGGCGTATGCTCGGCGATCGGTTTGGTCGAGATGTGCCGGCCGTCGCGCAGCACGGTGACGGTGTCGGCGATCTCGAAGATCTCGTCGATCTTGTGGCTCACATAGAGCACGGCGATGCCGATGCTGGTGAGCCGGCGGATGACCTCGAAAAGCAGCGCCACTTCGGCAGGCGTGAGCGACGAGGTCGGCTCGTCCATCACCACCACGCGCGCTTCATGCGCGAGGGCGCGCGCGATCTCGACCATCTGCTGCTTGGAGACCGGCAGGTTGCCCACCTTCTCGGCTGGATCGACGTTGAAGCCGATGCGCTCGAACAGTGCGGCCGCATCAGCGTTGATCTTGTTCCAGTCGATCGAGCGACGCCGTTGGTCGGATAGCCTTCGAGGAAGATGTTTTCGGCCACAGTGAATTCCGAGATCAGTGCGATCTCCTGGAACACCACCTTGATGCCCTGCCGCAACGCGTCACGCGGCGAGCGCAGGTCGACGGCGTTGCCGCCGATCCGGATCGTGCCGCTGTCCGGTCGGTAGACCCCCGCAAGGACTCTTGATCAGCGTCGACTTGCCGGCGCCGTTCTCGCCCATCAGGGCATGCACCTTGCCGGGCGCGAGGCTGAGATCGACGTTTTCCAGCGCCAGCACACCCGGGAAGCGCTTGCCGATCCCAGCCATCGCAATGGCGGGCGTTGTTGCTGTGCTCGGATCAGGTTGCATCGTTCTTCTTCCGCACGAGATCGAGATAGGTGGCGAGCACGATGACGATGCCAGGGATCACCATCTGCAGGTCCTGGTCCCAGCGCAGGATGATGATGCCGTTGTCGATCACCTTGAGCACCAGCACGCCGAGCAGCGTGCCGAGCAACGATCCGCGCCCGCCGGTGAGACTCGTTCCACCAAGGATCACTGCGGCCACAACGGTGAGCTCAAAACCACGCCCAGCGGTCGGTTGTCCGGCGTTCATCAATGAGGCGAGAATGAGGCCGGCAAGGCCGGTGAGGAGGCCGGTGACCACGAAGACGATGAGCTTGAGCCGCTCCGGCCGGATGCCAGAAAGCCGCGCCGCCCGCTCATTGGCGCCCGTCGCGTAGATGTAACGGCCGGCCGTCGTATGGCGCAGCACCACATAGGCGATGATCACGACGACCGCGGCAATGATCACCGGCACGGGCAGGGGCCCGACATAGCCGGTCGAGATATCGGTAAAGGCCTTCTGCAGATGCATATTCTGCACCGCCTCGCGCGAATAGAGGTACACCCCGCCCTGCAGGATCATCATCGTGGCGATGGTGGCGATCAGCGAATTGACGCGCAGACGGGTGACCACGAGGCCGTTGAAGAGCCCTACCGCGCCGCCAAACAGGATCGCGGCGGCGACGCCGAGCGCCACGCTGCCGGTCTTGTTGGTGACGTCCATGGCAACGACGCCGGAAAAGGCCAGCGAGGCGCCGACCGAAAGATCGACCTCTGCCGCGATCAGCAGCATGGTCATCCCCGCCGCGATGATCAGCACCAGCGAACACTGCCGCAGAATGGCGATCAGGTTGTCTACCGAATAAAACTGCGGCGCGCCCAGCGAAATGACGAGGCAGAGCAGCACCAGGGTCACCAGAAGCACGATCTGGTTGTTCTGGGTGAGGCGGGCCAGCGTGCTGCCGGCCGCGGGAGCCGGGCGGCTAATGTCGCTCATGTCGGTTCCGGTACCTGCAAGAGAAAGGCTGGAGCCGTGGCTCCAGCCGTGGATTTTGCGTCGGACCTAGAGGTCGGCAGCGGTCTTCATGCACTTCTCAGCTGGGGTAATGGCATTGACCGCTTCCCAGTTGATGGTGCGGGTTGTGCCCTCGAGCGAGTAGAACTGCTTCCAGCTGTCGGTGCCGACCATGGGCGCTGTTGGCGAAACGATGTGCGCTGGCACCGCCTCGTTGTTGAACAGCTTGACGGCGGCGTCGATCGAAGTGAAGCCGACCTTTTCGGGGAACATGGCGGCCTCGATCTGGTAGCTCGGCTCGGTATCCATCATGTTGATGAAGCCCAGGCCCTCGCCGCCCGTGCCGACGACCAACAGGCCGTCCTGAGATTTGCCGGCTGCCTTCCAGGCCTGCAGACCGCCTTGCGAGGACGAGTCGTTGATGCCGTAGATGATGTTGATGTCGCCGTTCTGGGCGAGCGCCGCCGAAGACACTTCGAGCGCGCGGTCGGGGTTGCCGCCGCCGTCCAGGTCATGGACCATGGCGGCGTCCGGCAGGATAGTCTTGAGACCATCCATGAAGCCGTTGGAGCGCAACACAGTCGCAGAGAGCAGCGGCAGGCCCACATTCATCACCTTGGCGACGCCGCCAAGCTTCTCCTTGGCATACTCGCCCGCAGCAACACCGGCATGGTAGCCCGTGTCGTAGTCACAGATAGCGACCATGGTGGTCATGCCGGTGACCGGGTTACCTTCCAGGACCAGCGGTACACCATCTTCCTTGGCGCGGCGGACCAGCGGAACGGCGCCTTCTTCATTGACCGGGGTGACGATCAGCACATCGACGCCTTCAGCCATGAAATCTTCCGAGGCCGACACCATGCGGGCGACGTCAAGGTTGGCGTCACGCATTTCAAATTCGATGCCGAGTTCTGTGGCGCGGGCTTCCATGCCCTTGATGACGTTCTGGTACCACTCGTGAGTGGAGTAGTTCGCCACATAGCCGATCTTTTTGGGCAGATTCTGTGCAAGAGCGGCGCTGGACATGACAGCGAGCGCGGCGGTCGTTAACAGCAGTGTTGTGATGGTATTCTTCAAAGTGTCCTCCCTGGAGCCGAAATTCTTGCGTGCGAGGTCTGCGAACAGGATCGGGTTGAACGATCGGGCACGGTCCCCACCACCGGCCATTGACCGGATTTGGCTACTAATATATTAGTGAACTTAGCTTGTCTAGGCTTCGATGACGCGGGATTCAATGTTCTCTGCCCCCATACCGCCAGCTATGAAGCCGCGCTCGACCGCGCAGAACATCTTCGAGATGATGCGGACCGACATCGTGTTGGGCGTGCTCAAACCACTCGATCCGCTGCGCGAAGTCGACATCGCTGCGCGCCTCGGCGTCTCGCGTACGCCAGTGCGCGAGGCGTTGCTGCGATTGCAGAATCTGGGTCTCGTCGAGATCTTTCCGCAGAGCGGGACGCGCGTCGCGCCGATCCGCCCCGAGAAGGTGCGGGCAGCTCAGCTGATCCGCGAGGCGGTGGAAGTCGAGGTCGTCCGTCGGGCCTGTCGCGCGGCGACAGATCAGGCGGTCGATGGGCTCGGGCACCTGATCGAAGACCAGATGATCGCTGCCAAGCGCAATGACCCACGACGTGTGTTCGAACTCGACGAGGAATTTCACCGGGCCATCTATCTGGCTGCCGGGCTCCGCACCGTGGCCGACGAGCTCGAGGATCTGAAGTCGCACCTCAACCGGCTGCGCTTTGTCTCGGTCAACTGGCCGCGTCGGGCCGACGAGATCATTGGCGAGCACCAGCGCATCCTTTCCGCCCTGCAGGCACGCGACGAGGCCGCCGCGGGAGCCGCCATGACCCGGCATTTGCGCGCCATTCTGCCGGTGCTCGACGGGTTAGCCGAGGTCAGTGTCAACCCGGGGAATGCTCCGTGAAGATCGTCGACATCCGCGCCACTACGATTGCCATGCCGCTCGAGGCGCCGCTGCGCCATGCCGGCGGCGCGCATTGGGGGCGCTTCATCCGCACTATCGTCGAGGTGGTCACCGATGATGGGATCGTCGGCCTGGGTGAGCTGGGCGGCGGCGGCGAGTCCGCGGAGGCTTCGGTCCGCGGGCTTCTGCCTTACCTCAAGGGTCATGACCCGCTGCAGCTCGAACAGCTGCGCTGGAAGATCATGAATCCCACGGCTTCGCTTTACAACAACCGCCTGCAGGTCCACGCCGCGATCGAGATGGCGTGCCTGGATGCTGCGGGCAAGTCGCTCGGCATTCGTGCCTGCGACCTGCTGGGCGGCGCGCTGCGCGAGACCGTCCCCTTCGCGTCCTACCTGTTCTATCGGCTGCCGAACGAAAAGACCGGGAAGGGTGGCGAGACCACGCCGGACGAGATCGTGGCGCATGCCAAGGCGCTCACCGCAGTGCATGGCTTCAAGTCGCACAAGCTCAAGGGCGGCGTCTTCCATCCCGACCATGATGTCGAAGTGATGCACGCACTGGCCGAAGCCTTCCCCAAGGATGGACTGCGTCTCGACCCCAACGCCGCCTGGTCGGTGGAGCAGGCGATCCGCGTCGGCAAGGCAATCGAGCCGCTCAACAATGACTATTTTGAAGACCCCACCTGGGGCCTCGAAGGGATGCGGCGCGTACGACAGTTCGTCCGCATCCCTACGGCCACCAACACTGTGGTCGTCAACTTCGAACAACTGGCGCAATCGATCCGCCACGACCTCGTCGACGTGGTGCTGCTCGATACCACGTTCTGGGGTGGGCTGCGCCAGGCGCACAAGGCCGGCACGGTTCTGGAAACCTTCCAGTATGGCGCGTCCGTGCACTCGTCGGGTGAGCTGGGCATCCAGCTCGCCTCAATGCTGCATCTGGGCGCGGCGTTGCCGAACCTCAGCTTCGCGGCTGATGCGCACTACCATCATCTCACCGACGACATCATCGTCGGCGGACCGATGAAGTATGTCGACGGCGCCATTGCGCTGCCGACTGGACCGGGCCTTGGCGTCGAACTCGATCGCGACAAGCTCGCGCAGTACGCTGCCTATTTCAAAGAGGTCGGCGGCTATACCTATGACCGCGACCCCAGCCGGCCCGAATGGTACGCGACCGTGCCGGAATACCGTTGGGCTGACCCGAGCGTCCGGTAGCTGCTACATCACTCCGAACGTGGCGAAGGCCTCGACGGTGCTCATGCCGTTGCGGATGGCGATGGCCACCTGGTTTTCTGTGCGCACTTTTTCGAGTGCCAGGTCGATGGCCTGCTGCTCGACAGCGCGGGGGATGACCAGCACGCCCTCCCGGTCCCCGAACAGCAGGTCGCCCGGTTCGATCCGTACGCCCTCGATGGCAATCGGGCAGCGCCAGTCGATTACCTTGCCACGCGGACCCTGATCCTGGGCATAGGTGCCGCGGGAGAACACCGTAAAGCCGAGGCTTTCTATCTCGTTACTGTCGCGGATATAGCCGTCGAGCACCGCGCCTGCCGCCTTGAGATGGATGGCGCGTGTCGACATCAGCCCACCCCAGAGCGCGTAGCGGAATGACGAGCCGGTCCCGATATAGATCTCACCTTCGCGCAGGTCATCGAGCGCCTCGAACAGCAGACCGAAGGGCTTTGCAGACAGGGGGCCGGGCGAACCGGAGGTCGCCGCAAAGGCATCGGCCTCGAGCACCGGCATGGCGCGGCCGATCAGCCGCATCCCCTTTTCGAGCGGCATGATCTGGGGCGGCAGGAACTGGTTAAGATAGCCCAGTCGGTCCAGCACGTCGCCGACCACCGCGGTGAACAGCTCCTTGCGGATGATGCCAAACAGTGTCGCGTCGCCCATCTCAGCTCTCCATGCCGACAATCTTGGCCGTTCCCCGGCGGTCCCGCTCAAGGATCTCATCGAGCAGGGCGCCGCGCTCGCGGGCGCTGACGAACTCGAGCCGCCGCATGCCGAGCGGATCAATCACCTCGCGCAGCACGCGGAGCTCATCGGCCGTCGGCGGCGCCATCTCGTGGCAGTCCGCCGCAAAGATCACCTTGAATGCGGTCTCGGCGACAATGGTCTCGCGCGATACACCGGGCATGGTTTCGACCACGACCAGCTGTCCCGCCGCCTCGTCATAGCGGAAGACGCAGAGGTTGGTGACCAGCACGGTGTAGCCGGGCCGGTAGCCGACCATTTCGCGCTCGGCAGCCGAAATTATGCCGCGCGCCGACGACACGACTTCGACGCTGTCCACCAGTGCCGCGCGGCCATGACGGGGGACATAAACCACGTAGTTCTGGTGCATGTTCGCGACGTCCGACATGCCGCCCTGGCCCGGCAGTCGCAGCTTGCCACCGGAGGGTTTGGTGAGTTCGAGATTGTTGGTACGACCGTGCGCATCGATCTGCGCCGCGCCGATGATCTCGTGGGTGACGATGCCGGGCTGATAGTAGGTCGAGTAGGTGTCGTCGCCGCCATTGTGCGACACGGCAGAGCCGGCATCCATCGCCTCGAGCAGGCTTAGCGTCATGGTGCCGGGCGCGACATCGACATGGCCGCAGCTGAAAGTGCCGATGAAGAGATCGGGCGCGTGCGTCGCCTTGGCGAGCCGGAAGGCGACATTGCCGAGCGGCGACACAGCGCCGGCGCTGGCAAAACCCTCGTTGTCGAGCATGCGGGCAATGCGCACGGCCATCAGTTCGTCGACGCTCGGTTGCGCCGGCGGTGTGGAGCCGCCGAGGAACGGGCCGGGGACCACCGCCTCGGGTTTTACTACCGCGGCCATGACCAAAAGTTCCGGCGGCCCGCCGGCCGGCAACTCCAGTGCCTGCCGGAGAGTGCCGTGCGTGCCATCGAGGATCTCGCGGATGCGCCGGAAGTCGGTGGCGTAGTGCGGCAGGCACGAGGTAGGGTAGGCGCCACCCGGCACTTCGGCGATGGCGGTCACCAGGTTGCGCGTGATGATCGTTTGCCGCCCGTTGTTCCGCAGCGTACCGGCTGGCACGATCTCGTCGACCGTCACCAACACCTGTCGCGCCGCGCCGACGATGGCGAGGTCGAGCGCGCGGGCGCCGTAGATCTCGACATTGCCGGCCGTGTCGGCGCGCGGTGCGTGCAACAGCACCGTGTCGAGCACCTGCGCCTCGACCAGCCCGACGACGCGGCCGGTGCGGATGTCGCGATGAAACTCAATGGCCGGGCAGCGCTCGACCATGGTCGAGCCTTCCGGCAGTTGCACCGGGATGAACGGCAGGTTCTGCTGCGCAGCGCGCAGCCCCTGAATCATGGCGAGGGCTGGCCAGTCGTTGACCGGCAAGCGGCGGTTCTCGGCACAGTCGCGGAAACGCGGCGCAAGGCCAAAGATGTCGAGGCTGGAAAAGCAGATGTCGATCGCAGCGACCGCCTTGGCCTCCAGCAGCAGTTCGAGAGGCAGCCCGCCCGCCCAGGCGAAGTAGCCAAGATCGCGGACGCCGTGATCGATGATCCGCGTCAGCAGCGCAATGGGCAGCCGGGCGAAGTGATGCCCGCCGATGGATATGCGGCTGCCAGAGGCGACGCGCGCCGCCAGGGCATCGAGGGTCTCGATCGACGGACGATTGGATTTTGCCAGGGACATGTTCATGCCTTCCTGCGTTTGCTTGGCTCAGGGGCCGTGGCGCGCGATCCGGCGCCGAGATCAGTGGAAATCCTGCGGCCGGCCTCGACCGCCATGACGCGCACGCTGTCGAGCGATACGGTCGCCGCCCGCTGCGGCACGTAGGGGACGGTCAGCGCAGCGACGATGTGGCCGAGATAGTCGAACACCGGCACCGAGATGTTGGTGACGCCGCCGACGGCGAGGGACTTCTTGACCTCGTAGCCGTCGCGCAGAATGGCGCGGGCCCGCGAGTGGACCGACGCGAGTTCCGTCTTGCGGTCAGCCAGTGCTGCATCGAGCTGCTGCCGGACCGGCTCGGATGAATGGGCGTAGATCACCACGCCGGAACTGGTTTCCGCAAAGTCGAACTTGGCGCCCAGCATCACCGAATAGCGCATCGGCAACGGGCTATCGATCTGCAGCACGATCAGGGCCTCGTGGCCGCTGAGCACGGCGAGATGGCACGATTGCTGCGCCATGGGCGACAACGCCTGCATGGTGGGAAGCGCGGCGTCGGTCAGCTGCCGTACCGAGGACGTCTGGTGCGCAAGCTCGAAGAGCTTGAGCGATATGCGGTAGCGGTCCGAGCCACTGCGCCGATAGAGGTAGCCGCGCGCTTCCAGCACCAGCACCACACGATAAAGCTCATGCACGCTGCGGCCCAGCGCCGCCGCGATCTCGGTCACCGTCATGCCGTCGGACTGGCCGGCGAGGAACTCGATGATGTCGAGGGCCTTTTCGGCCGCAGGGACCGAATAGGTGCGCTTGCCCACCTCGGTTTCCATCGCCTCCGGCAGGTCGGTGTCCGCCGTGCTCATCGTCCGCTGCCCTGTGCCGGGCGCAGTCGGTCATAGGCGTCATTGAGCCAGTCGACGAACGCCCGCTGCGGCGCATCTTCAAAGAGCACGGCCGCCAGCTTGAGCGTGGCGTCGTGGAAGAACGGTACGAAACCCGGATGGGTCGGACGGAGATAGGCATTGTCCAGCGTGGCGAGCGTGCTGGCAAAGAAGTCGCCGGTCAGTGCATTGCAGGCAGCCGAGGTCCAGGCCGACCGGCTGCCGGGCTGGCCACCAAAGCGCACATAGTCGCCGGACTGGTAGTCCGGCGCACAGAGCCACATGGCATAGGCGAAAGCGGCCTCGGGGTCCTTGGCCTTGGCGCTGATGCCGATGCCGGCACCGCCCAGAATTGTATGGGGCTGCAGGCCTGCGCGGGCCGCGGGAGCGGCGCCGAAAGTGATCTTCCGTGGCGGATTGCCGGTCGAATAGTTCACGTAGTTGAAGAGGTAGGGCACATAGGCCACGTCGTCCTGGCTCGACATGTGGTCGAGGCAGCGGATCGGGTTCCACTCCTTGGACTTGGGGTGGGCCAGCCGCGCCAGCGCCTGCAATTCGCCGATCACTTCGGCGGCGTCGGCTGCGGAGAGAAAGTCGCCGTCGGCATGTCCCGGATTGAGCCCGAGGCTCGCCGCGATGCTGACCAGCGTACACATAAGGTCGGTGGGCACGGCAGGCCAGCCCACGAACATGTCCTGGCGCTTGGCGGCTTCAGCAAAGCTGCGCACCTCTGCCAGCGTTTTGGGGATATCGAGCCCAAGCTTTCCAACGAGGTCGAGGCGGGCCGCAGAGGTCTGTGCAGCCGTGTCAACCGGCAACCCCCAGATGCCACCGCGATAGGCATAGGAGCGCCATGAGGCGCCGACTTCATCGTGTTCGAACTGCGCGATCTGCGCAGGACTCAGTAGCGGCCGCAGGTCGAGCATCCAACCCTTGTCGCAGATATCGCCGACAAACGGATGGTCGTAAATGACGAGGTCGTAATTCTCGGCATAGGTCCCCAGGTCGCCTTCGCCGAAGCTGTAAAGGCTTCGCCTGTCCCACCGCACGGCTTGGCCCGTCAGCTTGCCATAGGGCTCGATGCTGGCTTCCAGCGGGCCCCAGCATCGCCGGTGGTCCCACGCAATTCCTGTGATCACGACACTCTCCCCTTGCCACTTGTGACGTGGCTTCGGCTCCCACGCCCACCATGACTCCGCATTTTTGTATGTGCAAAGGATTTTTACTACGGAAAAAGTCGTAGACCGGTCTGTCGGAGCCGGAAGCGCAAACGAAACCGGCCGCCCGAGGGCGGCCGGCTGGCAGAAGCAGGTTTATGGCGTCGGTTCAGCCCTTCACGGCGCCGCCGGTGAGGCCGGAGATGATGTAGCGCTGCGCAGCAAGGAAGAACAACACGGCTGGCAGGATCGAGAGGGTGAGGAACGCCAGGATGCGCGGCCAGTCTGAGCCGAACTCGCCCTGGAACTGCATGATGCCGAGCGGCCAAGTATATTTGGCGTCCGAGTTGAGCGCGATCAGCGGCAGGAGAAAGTTGTTCCAGCTGCCGACGAAATTGAACACGCCCACGGTGGCGATGATCGGCAGGCAGAGCGGCAAGGTGACGTACCAGTAGATGCGGATGTAGCCGCAATTGTCCATGCGCGCCGCATCGATCAGTTCCTTGGGCAATTCCTTGAAGAAGTTATGGAAGAGCAGCACCGAGAACGAGATCGAGAACGCCACCTGCACGATGATGATGCCCAGGTGGCTATCGAGCAGGCCGAGGTCGCGCATTTTGATGAATAGCGGCAGGATGGCCGTGGCCGACGGGAACAGCAGCCCGAGCATCAGGTAGCTCATCAGGAATTTTGAGCCGAAGAACTTGATGTGCGCAAAGGCAAAGGCCGTCATCGACGCCAGCAGCGTCGATAGCACTACCGTGCCGACTGCAATCAGCAGCGAGTTGCCCAGCGAGCGGAAGTAGCTCGGCCCGACAAGAATCTCGACAAAGCGGATCGGATCCCAGCTCGCGGGAAGCCCGAAGGCGTTGACGCGCAACTCGCCGATCTCTTTGAAGCCGCCAAGTGCGGTTGTGTAGAACGGCACGATGACGAAGGCCGCGATGATCAGCAGCGTGAACCACTGGAATGGCGAGACTGCGGGCTGGCGCTTGCGACGTGTTGTACTGGCCATCAGTTCTGCTCCACGCGGAAGAGGATGCGGCGGTAGGCGAGGGCCACCACCACGCAGGCGATAAAGAGGATCACGCTCACCGCGCCACCAAAGCCCAGTTTCATGCGCAGGATGCCGAACTGGTATAGGAACGTGACGATGGTGTGGCTAGTGTGAGACGGCCCGCCATTGGTGAGCGGGATGATGATGTCGAACAGCTGCAGCGCGCCGGTTATGGCAAAAAACACCGAGATGACGATCGCCGAGCGGACCATCGGCAGCTTGATGTGACGCACGATCTGCCACTTCTTGACGCCATCGAGCCGCGCCGCTTCGACGACCTCGCCGGGGATCGATTGCAGCCCGGCAATGAAGATCATCATGTGGAAGCCAAAGTACTTCCAGGTGATGACCAGCATGATGGCGGGGATCACCCAGAACTTGTCGGCGAGGACGAATGGCATATCGACCTGCAGCGCGTCGCCGACGATCGGCAGTAGGCCGTAATTGCCATCATAGACGAACTTCCAGATCAGGCCCGCTGCAACCTCTGCGAGCATGAACGGGACAAAGAAAATGGTGCGGAGGACGTTGATGCTCACCCCGCGCTCTGAAAGCGCCAGCGCCGCCCACATGGCGAGCGGCAACTGGATCAGTAGCGATACAGCCACCACAATCAAGCTGTTGCGAACGGCAGTGCCGAAATTGCGGTGCGTCAGCACGTCGGCATAATTCTCGAAGCCGACAAAGTCGGTGATCGGCCCGTAACCGTTCCAGTCAAAGAACGAGAAGGTCGCCGCATCGACCATTGGCAAGACGACGAACACGGTGAACAGGATCAGCGACGGCGGCAGGAAGACCAGCAGCGGTATGAGGCTTTTGCGGTCCATGTAGCGGCGTCGTCTGACCGTGGGCACGATTCCTTTGGCACTTGTCGCCAGGCTCGCCATCTCAATTGTCTCCCGTCACGTCGATGGTGGTGGCGGGCGGTTGCACCGCCCGCCGATGGTTACTCTGTCAGTCTAGCGGGCGTCCGCTGCAGCCTCTTCGAGCATTTCAGCTGCCTCGGGACCCGTGAGCTCGCCGGAAGCCAGCTCCAGCGCCAGGTCGTTGAACTGGCCGCCAACATCGGCGCCCAGCGTCTGGTCGAAGAACAACTGGTGCCAGGTGGAATTGCCGGCCAGTTCGGCGATCTGCTTGTGGAACTGGTTGGGCAGCGCGTCGGCTGCGCCCTTGCTGATCGGAATGTAGATGCTCTTGGCAGCGAAGGTGGACTGCACCTCCTTGCTGTTGAACCAGGCGACGAAGTCGACCGCCGCGTCATCTGCATTCTTGGAGAACACATAGCCCTCCATGCCGCCCAGACTGTCAGTCGGCTGGCCCTTGCCGCCGTCGATGGCAGGGAAGGGGATCAGCCCCAGGTTGTCGTCGCCGACGCCCATCTTGCTGAGCGAGGAATCCTTCGAGCAATTGTAGTCCCATTCGCCCATCAAGTGCATGGCCGCCTTCTGGTCACCGAACACGCCGCAGGCGTCGCCATAAGACGCCGCCACGTAACCTTCCTG
>JACDQI010000060.1 GCA_015657675.1 Devosia sp. | reverse complement strand
GATCGCAGCCCGGCCAGGCAGATCAGCATCACATAGGCGACCACATCCAGGTATCGACGATGATGATCGACAGGGCGCCAGCGCGACATTGGAGAGCATCTCGATCTCGGTGGGCGGGATGCCGGAGACAAAGCTCACGGCATAGGCGAACAGTCCGATCTGCGGTTCGTAGAGGAAGCGCCAGAAATTGCCGACCACGGCCGGCGACAGCATCATCGGCACCAGAATGATGGTGGTCCAAAAGGCATGGCCGCGGAACTTCCGGTCGATCAGATAAGCCAGGCCGAACCCGATCACGGTCTGCAGCAGGATGGTCCAGAAAACGAAGTTGGCCGTCGTCTGCATGGCGATCCAGATGTCCGGATCGGTCAGGATGCGCTCGTAGTTGCGCAGGCCCACGCCCTCGACCGGCTCGTTCGGCCGATTGGCGCGATAGTTCGTAAAACTCAGGCCGATCGCCCAGAACAGCGGGAATATGTTGATAGCGAGCAGGAGCAGCATCGTTGGGCCGATGAACAGCCAGGCGACCATGCGGTCCGAGAGGCCGGTGACCCGCTTGACCAGCTTCGACGGCGTCGAGCGAGCAACAGCCTCGGCAGCGCGATCGAGCGGAGATGTCTTGGTGTCAGTCACGGCGCTGAAAACCCTGCAAGAAGCGCGGAGAGGAGCCGCGCTCCGTGCCATGTGCACGGAGCGCAGCCAGGCGGGGAGGACCCTAGAGCTTGCCTTCGTCCTCGAACGTCTCGGTCCAGTCGGCAACCAGGGCGTCGAGGGCTTCCTTGGCCGTGCCGTTGCCGGCAACGACGTAGTCATGCAGACGCTTCTGCGACGCCTGGAGGAGCGACGCATAGGCCGGTTCAGCCCAGAAGTCCTTCACGATGGCCATCGAGTCGAGGAAGGTCTGAGCATAGGGCTGGGTCGCCGCAAAGCCGGGGTCTTCGACCACAGCCTTGAGGCAGGAGAAGCCACCGAGCGACCACCACTTGGCCTGCACGGCAGGGTTGGCGAACCACTTGATATACTTGAGCGCGGCTTCCTGCTTGGTGGAATAGGCGACTACCGAGATACCCTGTCCACCGAGCTGGGCGAACTGGTCGCCGCCCGGCCCGGCCGGATTGGCGAAGTAGCCGATCTTGTCGCCGCCCACGGCTTCGTCTTTCTGCAGCCCGGGCCAGGTGAATGCAAAGTTCATGTGCATTGCCACCTGTCCGGATTTGAAGGCATCGACACCTTCACCCATGTAGGAGTTGGCAGCGCCCGGCGGGGTGCAGCAGTCATAGAGCGACTTGTAGAACTCGAGGCCGGCCACAGCGCTTTCCGAGTTTACAAAGCCGTTCATGTCGTAAGGCTTGTCCGGATTGTCGTACTTGAAGCCGAAGCTGTACAGCACATCCATGGCGCCCATAGTGATGCCCTCCGAGCCGCGCTCGGTGTAGATCGAGGCACCATAGACGGTCTTGCCGTCCACTTCGCGGCCCTGGAAGAATTCCGCGATCTGCTTGAGCTGCTCAAAGGTGGTCGGCGCGGCCAGATCCCAGCCGTACTTTTCCTTGAACTCGGCCTGCAGTTCGGGCTTTTCGAACCAGTCCTTGCGATAGGTCCAGCCGACCACGTCGCCCATGGCAGGCAGCGCCCAGTAGTTCGGCGTGCCCTTGGGCCACTCGGAGTATCCCGTCACCGTCGCCGGCACGAAGTCATCCATGGTGATGCCTTCGGCGGCGAAGAAGTCATTGAGCTTGATGTAGTGGCCATTTTCGGCCGAGCCACCGATCCACTGGCTGTCGCCGATGATCAGATCGCACAGCTGGCCCTTGGAGTTGAGCTCGTTGAGGAAGCGGTCTGCATAGTTGGTCCACGGCACGAACTCGAACTTCATGTCGATGCCGCTTTCGGCAGTGAAGTCCTTGCTCAACTCAACAAGGGCATTCGCCGGATCCCATGCTGCCCAGCACAGGGTCAGTTCTTCCGCCTGTGCCGCAGTGACCGACACCATCGGCACAACAGTCAGCGCAGACAATAAGGATACGCCCGCAAAAGCGGCTCTCAACGTCCTGGTCATTGCATTCCTCCCTGTGGCGGAACCCTCCTCGGCCCGCCTCCAATCGGGACACCTCGGCGCCCCCGTCTCCCCGAACAAGCCGTCTTGATCGTCGAGCCTGTTTAGTAAGAGTGTTTAGTAATGCCCATTTCACTCAACATTGCAAGAGGCGATCGACGCGCGTTGCCGACCTCCTGTACTTCGACCAGCAGCAGGGTGCCCCGCACGAGGCGGCTGATTGACAACACGGTTACGACTGGCGTGGCTGGGGTCGTGACTGCGGCGGATGGAGTACTTTGACGCAAAGCGCACATGGAGCCAGCATCCGCTGTTGGCCCGAAGCCGCCATTCGAAGGTCTGCGGCTCCCTTAACTTGAATCCGGGGCCGACCTCAACGACTCCAATGTCCGCTTTGGAAAGCACGTTCACTGTCTGACGCGACCGGGCATAGCGAGACCGATGGCTTGGCGATCAGCCTTTGTGTAAGGCCCTAACGGGGCAAGTATTGTGGACACCTGAACGTCATCGGTTCACTTTGCGGCCGCTCGACTCGACGCGTCAAATGCTAATCAGGCGACTGGTCCAGCGGGTTTGGAGTCGAGAGCCCATCATGCGTTGTGATATCCTGGGGTGCGGTCCGAATGGCAGACAAACCTCGCAAGTCCGGTGAGAAATGGTTGCTTGATCTCATACTCAACGAATCCCCCCGGGTCGGCGAAGAGGACGTAACTTGTTTCCGCGAGCATCCTGAGCAGATCGATGAAGTCAGTGCGCCCACTAGTCTCCATCAGATCTATCTCGTCCTTTGCTTGTTGTCCGGCGCCCTTCTCGTGGCAGTCTCAAATCCTGCGCACCCGCAGCGCCAGATAGGGCTTGCCGGGCAGTTTCACCCCGAAGGCGGCATCGGCCTTACCGCCGCGGGTCACCCCGCCGTGGCGTGTGGGATGCGGAATGCGGGCCGGGATCCGCTGGGCGGGCTGGATCGTCATGTTCCAGGTGTCGATCAGATCCAGAGCGTAATCGCCGTCCTCCTTGGGTAGCCCCGAGGTCCATTCGACGGGCTGGTGTTCGCCGAAGTAGATGTAGGTGACCCCGTCATCGCGTGCGCCGGAGACCCGGCTCCAGGGGAACCCACCCGAGTCTCCGAGGGGTGTCAGACCGTTCCTCACGTCCGCCTCGATCACCTGGCGCAGGAAGGCGATGCGCTTCCATGCCTCGCCATGCAGCTTGCCGCCCTTGGCCCACCAGATCAGATCGTCCGGGTCGACATAGGTTTCACCATGGCCGGCATAGCCGCCGCGCATCACCGTGAGCCAGAAGCGGTGCACCAGTTCCTCGGCGGTGATGCTGCCCCAGGACTGGATGAGGTTGCCTTCATATTCGGGCTCGTCGTTGACCACCGGCTTGCCATAGGCCTCGCGCCATTCCTGGGTTTTCTTGACGTCCCAGTTCTGGATGCAGACATGGCTCACCCAGGGGTGGCGGTGATCGTAGTTGGCGTTCACATCGCCATTGTGGATCGACTTGAGGTGGCGGTACGGATCGTTCTCCTCAAGGATATGGAAGTAGCGGTCCCACTGCCGCATCGGCTTGGTGTTGAGCAGGAAGTCATACTCGTTGGCGAGGGACCACCAAACGTTGCGATAGGCGGCGAGACGGGCCGCAAGGTAAGCGACGTACCGATTGTCCTGTGCCTCGGACATGTCGGCATAGCCCCAGCGGTCATAAGGGTGGAAGATGATGACATCGGCTTCGATGCCCATGTCGCGCAGGGTGGCCACCTGATTTTCGAAGTGCCGGAACGCTTCGGGATTGGGGCGGTCGAAGTCCTCGGTGCCGCCCGGGCCCATGAGAAAACAGGGATAGAGCGGCGGGTTGGTGTTGTAGGGATAATCCTTGGGAAACACCCCCATCCGCAGCTTGTTGAAGCCGGTCTTGCGCAGGGTCTCGATGGTCTCGGCCTGCATGGCGAGTGGCTGGTGTGTCCAAGCGTAGCAGGTGGTCCCGAATGGGAAGTACGGCGTGCCATCCGCATAGGCAAAGTGGAACCGATTGGCGACGCGCACCGGTCCGTGAGCCCCCTCGGCGGGAGCGGTGACCAGAAAGGTCGCCGTCACGCCGTTGAGGGCGCTGGTTTCCGACACCGTCTCGAGAGACCATTCGCCCTGCATGTCGGGCATGAAGCGGACGATGAAGCTGGTGCCGCCATCGTAGAATCCCGGGACCCGTACTTCACGATTGGCCTGCCGGAACACCCCCCAGAACGAGACGTCCGTATAGGGATTGCCCGGCACCTGGGCGTTGATCTTGTGCTCGAAGACATCCCAGAGGGCTACGCTGGACTGTACCGACATGTGTATTTCCATTCTTGGTCGTGAGGCATGCCGCCGCGTGGCGGGTGGTAATGTTAGTGGCGGGAACCCCGTCTGTGGAACTGGGCGAGCTTGGCCCAGAGGTCCTCATGGACAAAGCGGGTATTGACGTCGTCATAGACGCGGATCGGCCGGTAGAGGCCCGGATGGAGATAATGCATCTGCTCGTCAAAGAGCGGTGCTGGCTGCCAGGACCAGGTGCCTACGTCGGGGTCCATGATGATGCCGATGCTGGGCGAGTCCCCGAGCGAGCGGAACTCGAAGTCCGGATTGTACCGGCTGTTGAACGCGATGACCTGCTCGACAAGGTACTTGCCCAGCGCGCCGTGCGGATAGACCTTCTCGATCATCTCGGCATAGGTGACGCCCATGGTCCGGTAGGTGTTGCGGGGGACCTGCCACACCGTCAATCTGGACTTCATCACCACATTGGCGGCGTGGATATCGTTCGAAAGATTGTACTCGCGACCGCCGATCGGCCACTTGCCACCCCCGATCCAGACGACAATGACGTTGCGGTTCTCGATCTGTGGCTCGAGCAGCAGGGCCGATGCCATGTCGGTCAGCGGGCCGTAGAAGGCGACGTAGAGCGGCCGGGAATCGTCCTTCATAGCCTCTTCGATGATGAGACGTGCACCAGGCGAGTCCATCGGCGTTGTCTCATTGGGCATAGCGCCGACGGCGCCGTCTTCCACCCTGACCTGGCCCTCGAGGTTCATCAACTTGAGGAGCAGCATGGTCTCGTCATGGCTGTCCTTGAGGCTGGTTTTTGACTTCTTGTCGCCGAAGTGGGCAGGGATGATGCCGTGCAGTTCGAACGAGGGCGTCAGGATCGCTTGGACAATGGCGAACTGATCATCGCATTCGTTCTTGGCATCGGTATTGACGATCACGCGCTTCTGGGCCGCCCGTGGGAACTTGATGTCGAACACTGTAAACTCACTCACAACTGGGCTCCTCTTCCGATCTGTTTGTCTCGTCCAGGCGCAGCGCGGCCAGGCAATCGATGCCTAGCCGGGGATGCGCTCCATTGGCGCGGTGCGTGTGCCGGTGCGCTGCCACTTTTCCCGCGTGGTCGGGATCGAGGCGAGCAGCAGTTTGGTGTAGTCGTGCTGAGGGTTGCCCATCACCTCTCGGGCCGGGCCGAACTCGACGATGACGCCCTTGTTCATCACCGCCACAAAGTCGGAGATGTAGTAGGCGGTTGCGAGATCGTGGGTGATGTAGAGAAAGCTGCGCCGGGCCTCCAGCTTGAGCTTGAGGAACAGATTGATGATGATCATGCGGCGCGACGCATCGATCATGCTCACCGGCTCGTCGGCAATGATCAGGCTGGGGTTGGGGATCAGCGCGCGGGCAATCGAGACGCGCTGCAGTTCGCCGCCGGAAAACTGGTTTGAGTATTTCCCGCGCACGTCATCGTATTCGAGACCGACAGAGGCGAGGGCCGCTTCAACGGCGCTCTGTGCGGCCTCGCCATGCAGGCCGGCGACGCGCGTTGCGGTCTCTTGCAGATAGGCATCGACGGGGCGATAGCGGCTGAACGCCTCGAAGGGGTTCTGGAAGATCGGCTGGATGGAGGCGAGGAACTCCCGCTTGGGCAGCTTTTCGCCCTTACCGGCCACCACCTTGTCGTAGACGATCGCCCGACCAGAGGTCGGCTCGATCAGGCGGAGCAGGGTCTTGGCCAGCGTGGTCTTGCCGCTGCCTGACTCGCCAACAACGCTGATGATGACCGGCGTGTCGCTCTCAATGTTCAGATTGATGTCGCTAAGGGCCTGGATCTTCCGATTACGGGTGAAACTGCCCAGCCGGTAGACCTTGTTCAGGCCCTCGGTGCGGAGGATTACTGCCATTGTCCGTCCCCCGACTGGATGATTTTGGTACCGGCATAGTGACAGGCGGCGAACTGGCCGGCCGGTGTTCGACAAAGGCAGGCTCCTCGGCGCGGCACTTGTCGGTGGCGAGCGGGCAGCGCGCGGCAAAGCGGCAGCCGGTCAGGTCACCCCAAAGGCTTGGTGGTGTGCCGGGTATGCCCTGGCGGGCCCGATCGTCGCCAATGGTGGGCAAAGAGCTGATCAGCATCCGCGTGTAGGGATGCAGGGGATCGCGGAAGATCTTCTCGGAGTCGCCATACTCGGCGGCCTTGGCCGCATACATGATGAGCATGCGGTGGGTCGTCTGATAGTGGACGCCCATGTCGTGCGAGACGATCAGGATGGTGTTCTTCATCTGCTCCTGCAGATCCATGAGGAGCAGCAGGATTTCCTTTTGTACGACGACGTCGAGCGCTGTGGTCGGCTCGTCCGCAAGGATCAGTTCGGGCTGGAAGAAGGTCGCCAGCGCAATCATCACACGCTGGCGCATGCCGCCGGAGAGCTGATGCGGGTAGGCATCAAGCGTTTCCACCGGCAGGCCGAGCTTGCCGATATAGCCCCGCACCTTCTCCATGACGCGCTTCTTGTCAGGGTCGGCACCGGGGAAATCGATGAACTGCGTCCCAACACGAGCCACCGGGTTCAGCGAGTTCATCGAACTCTGCGGGACGTAGGAGATGCGCTTGAACCACTGCTCGCGGATATTGGCACTGGTGATCCGGGCGCCCTTTTCGTTCTCGAAGCCATAGTCGATCGAGCCCGACGAGAGCGTCATGGGCGACGTCACATCGCCGTAGATCAGCTTCATCAGGGTGGACTTGCCGCAGCCGGACTCGCCGGCGATGCCGACGATGCAGCCATCCGGGATTTCGAGTGACACCCCGTCGACGGCGTTGATGGAGCCGCGCGAGGTTCGATAGGTCACGACGACATTGTTGAGCCGGATCATGCAACACCGCGCTTGGTGGCAAAGGCGGCGTTAAAGCCGGTGGAGGTGAGGAAGAGCCCCAGAAAGAGCACCACCGTGGTGACGATCGGCGCCACGATCCAGATGTAGTTGCCGGTGAACATGGCGTTGTAGCTTAGGGCCCAGAAGATGATCGATCCCAAGGTTGGCACCTCGACCTTTGACAGGCCGATCACTGCCAGGGTCGCTTCGGTATTGATGGCGAACAGGACCGTGTTGATGAAGCCGACCAGCAGGAAGGCCGAG
>JACDQI010000059.1 GCA_015657675.1 Devosia sp. | reverse complement strand
CCCCACCCGGTCAGAGGCGGCCGGAAACGCAGAGCGTAGGCCTCTGCGGCGGCGCGTGCAATCGGGCCGAAAGGCCCTATCAATAGGGACTAGAACGAAAACCGTGCGGTGGCGCGGAGGGAGTGGAAGCTGGTGGTGGCGCCGGTGGTGCCGAGTTTGGCGGGATCTTCGATGCGGCCGAGGTCGGTGTAGAAATACTCGCCGCCGACGGTGACGGTGTCGCTCACCGGGACTTCGACGCCAACGCCGGCTGAGTAGCCGAACTTGACCTGGCTGGTGGTGCTGGCCGACCCGCCCGAGGGTGTGATGCTGGCAGTGACGCCGCCGACGGCTGGGCCGACCGTGCCGTAAATGAGGCCCATGTCTGTGGCGATGCCCGCCTTGGCGCGCAGGCTGGCCAGCCATTCGGTAGTGGCGGCGCAAGTTGCGGTGGCGCCGGGGCAGGCGGAAGAGCCCGTGACGCCGCCAAACTGCAGGTCGAGTTCGCCGCCGACGACGAAGCGGTTGAAATCATAGGTGTTGCCAAGGACGCCACCGAGCCCGAAGCCGGCCGTGCCGACGGCGCTGGACGTGGTCGCGGGGGCGGAAAACACCGACTGGCCGAAGCCGAACGTCGCGAATGGACCGGCATAAAAGCGGGTCCAGTTGAACTCCTGCGCGCTGGCGCCGCCGAGCGTGGCGAGGAAGAGGGAAAGGCATAGAACAAGGGTACGCATTACAAAACTCCCGACCCCATCGGACTAGCCCGGGAGGCTTAACAGAGAGTCAATGCGCGCGGCTTGGGTGGGGATATCGCGGAGGTGTGAGGGGGTTGATCTGGTGGCTTTTTCGCCCCCCCGGGGTTCACGGCGGCATCGCCTGGATTTGATCGACCAAGCCGTTGGTTACCAAAGCGTGCCTGCTTTCACTGCCGCCCGTGACACCCTAGCCTGCCGGGCAATCGACAGGAGGGTTTTCGTGATCGAGGCAAGCAGACATCCCAGCCGCCGCCGCTTCCTGCAGCTGGCGGTCCTGGTCCCGGCCGGCATCGGGCTGTTCGTCAGTCGGGCGCAGGCGCAGCAGGCCATGGTGCCGACGGCGAGCGATATGGAAGGACCGTTCTTCATTGCCAATACGCCGGTGGTGACCAATCTCAACCGGTTCGGCAAACCCGGCGAGACCATGCGCATTGTCGGGCAGGTGATGAGCGCGGCGGCTCCAGACACGCCAGTGGCCAATGCCAGGCTAGAGATCTGGCAGACCGACGGCACCGGCGTTTACCACCCCGAAGCGCGGGGCGACTATGGCGACTTTGCCGACGACCAGATCGACCTGCGCGGCACGGTGCTTGCGGACGCCTCGGGGCGATTTGAGGTGCTCTCGGTGGTGCCGAAGGAATATGAGCCCCGACCGCCGCATATCCACTACTGGGTCCGTGCCGAGGGTTTTCGGCCGCTCGTCACGCAGCACTACCTGGATACAGACCCGGGCAATCGGCCACACCGGACGGCGCAGATCGACCGCAGCCAGAGCCCGGTGCTGTTCAACGCCCCGACCTTTTACATCGAACCACTCTAGATCCCCCAAGCTGGACCAGCCAGGCGACGCCCGATGAATGACGTGACGCGACGTGAACTGCTTGCATTGGCCGGTTCGGCCAGCGCCTTTGCCGCCACCACAGCCCTGGTCGGGCTATCGGCAACCCCCGCTCTTGCCGACACGGCTGATGCGCCTTTGCGACCGGGTGCGCCGCTGCTGCTGGTCCGCGATCTCGAGACGGTGGCCCGCTACTATCAGGAGGTCATCGGCCTCCATCTCCTGCATCAGGACAAGGACGAGGCCTATCTGGGCGCCGGCGAGCGTCCTTTGCTGGTGCTGCGGCGGCGGCCGAATATCGATCTTGAACCGCTCGGCTCGGCGGGACTGTTCCATACCGCCTTCCTGATGCCCGATCGTCCGTCGCTGGGGCGCTGGCTGATGCGCGCCATAGAGGACCGGCGAGAGTTCGTCGGCGCGGCCGATCATCTGGTCAGCGAAGCCTTCTATCTGCAGGACCCCGAGGGCAATGGCATCGAAGTCTATGCCGATCGCCCGCGCGCGGAGTGGCGCTGGAAGGGCGAGGTGGTGGAGATGGCAAGCCTGGCGCCGGATATCGAGGGCATCATCCTGTCAGGCGGCGCCCGGCCGAGCGACACGTCGCGCGTGCCCGACGGCATGACGGTGGGCCATATCCACCTGCGGGTGGGCGGCATTCCGGAAGCAGAGGCGTTCTACAACGGTATTCTCAACTTCGACGTCACCGCGCGCATTCCCGACGCCACGTTCTATTCGACCGGCCGCTATCACCACCACATCGCCACCAACACCTGGCAGAGCGCTGGCGCGCCGAAACGGTCGGGCACCATCACCGGGCTGGCATCGTTCGAGCTGATTGCGGCCGATCAGGTGGCGTTCGATGCCATGGCCAACCACCTCCTCGCCAAGGGCGGCCGGCGGGATGGGGAGATGATCACAGTCTCTGATCCCTGGGGCAATCTGGTGCAGGTGCGTCGGGCCTAGCCAGGCGCGCTGGTTCTCGATCACCTTGGGAAAGGTCATCTGACCTTTTCGGGCGGTGGCGCAGGCTCGTGGCTGTGCAGCGTGATGTCTGAGGCTTTGGTTGGGACAAGGCTTGCCAGCGTAGTGCTCGCCAGTTGATCGACGATCAGCGCCTCGGCCCGGGCCAGAGTACCCGCCAGTGCCCCGTTTACCGCTTGCTCCACCTTGCACCGGGTCGCGTCATTGCGGCTGGCGATGGCGAAGAGGCCGGGGCGTCCCAGGGCGACATAGACGTCCAGCAGGGTGATTTCGGTGAGGGGTTTGGCCAGGCGCCAGCCGCCGCCGTGTCCCTTTTCGGACCTGACGTAGCCGGCCTTGCGCAGGCCCGCCATGGTGCGACGGAACACCGGTGCGTTGGTGCCCATCGCATGCGCCAGCACTTCGGACGTCTGCGGGCCAATGACCTGCCCGAGATGCAGCAGCACATGCAGAACGCCCGACAGGCGCGTGTCCTTGTTCACGGCAAACTCCGGTCAGGCGTGATCTACTTGGTTGATTGACGTAGCATGCGGCTTCTCGTATCATCAATAGATACGTGAAGTGAGACAAAGCCTTTCCGCCTGTCGAATGGCGTCTGGCGGGCGCGTGGATCCACCGTTCCCCAGCATCTGGAGCCCTCTGATGGCGCGGCACCACCACAGTCACTTTTCTCATCCGGCCGCCGTCGCGACCTATGTCGAAAACGCCCGGAACAAGGTGCCGGGGCTCGACGACCTGCACCGGATGGTGATGCTGCTGCTCGCCGAGACGGTGGACGACGCGGCTCACATTCTGGTCGTCGGCGCGGGCGGCGGCATGGAAACCCGGGCCATGGCCGACGCGCAGCCGGGTTGGCGCTTCACCGGCGTCGACCCCTCGGCGGCGATGCTCGACCTGGCGCGACAGACGCTCGGGGCGCACGCGCCGCGCGCCGAACTGATCGAGGGCACCATCGATATGGTGCCGGACGGACCTTTTGATGGCGCGACCTGCCTCCTGACCCTGCACCATCTGGGCACGGCGGAGCGTCTGCATCTGCTCCGCGAAACGCGCCGGCGGCTCAAGCCCGGAGCGCGTCTGCTGATGGTCGAGCATTGTGCGCCCGATGCTGATGTGGCGCTCTGGATGACCCGTTCAGTCGCCTTCGGCGACAGGAGCGGCCCCGACTGGGCCAAGGCCAGGCTTTCGGGACAGCGGATGAGCGAACACCTGACCCTGCTGTCGCCCACCGCCGAGCAGGAGCTTTTGCGCGAGGCTGGCTTTCGGGATGTCGCGTTGTTCTACGCCGCCATGTCGTTTCGCGGCTGGGTGGCGAACGCGGGGTAGGCATCCGGGAGGTTTACACTCGGTACAAGGGCCGGTCGGGTTGATCGCATCACCGCTGCTGGTTGCCCCTTTCCCGCCGTTGATCTTCACAAGCTCACTTCCGAGGACCGCCGCAAGTGGCTAACACCGGCCATCCGCGCCCGCAATGAACTGCTCTGCGATATAGACCGACCGACAAAGCGATGGTCTCGCGCTTGGGTGATCGTGTCCGAAGCAAAACCGGGCAATCGCCAGTGGTGTGGCGTGACCATCTCGAGCCTGAGTGCCGAGTGTTACAGACGCTGCCGGGCGTTGCATGGCCCCGGTCCGATTCATGCTCTCCGTCACCGTATTTGATGAAACGAGCATGCAGTCATCTATTTGATATTCCTACCGAAATGACGCCAACGAGAGCAGGCACGCGCTTAAGGCCACCTAACCTAACCACGTCGGCAGCTCAGACCTTGGTCCGAATTTACCGTTTGTTAACCCCGTGCTTTTGTCAGGTTGCGGCGTTCTTTTGCGGGTTGATGTGATGCGTATTGGTCTTCTGGCTGCAGCTTTTGCTGCGGTTCTCGTGCCGTCTGTCTCCTTGGCAGCTAGTGGTCGGGTCTGTTCCAGCATCGAGTTGCTCTCACCCGCGAACGGACAGCACTTCATCGATACTCGACCGATACACTTCTCCTGGTCAGGAGAGCCAATTGGCACAGCGACGCGTGAGCTTCGCCTGGCATCGCTTGATGGCAGTGAAGTTGTAGTTCCGCTCGATGGTCGCTTCAGCGACACGGTCAAGGTCAAGATGACTGGCGATCTTGGTTGGGCCGTTGTGTTCAAGGACGCCAATGGCAGCGTGCTTTGCTCCACGCCTGCTGGCTTGATTCAGGCCGGGTCAGGTGGAGGAAACGCTGCCGGTGCTGGTGGTTCAACGCTGAGCACCACAGTTGCTGGCGCTGCTGCTGTACCTGCTCCTGCTCCAAAGCCAGTCGTGTTCATGAACAACGGTCGATTGGTGATCGTGCTGCAGAACAGTCCCTACACGGGCGCATACACCAAGCTTGTGAACTCAGACAGCTACGACGGTTCGGCAGAGGACCTTCAAGGCTCAAACGGCCTTGAAATTCATGGCAACGATCAGTCCAATTTCCTTATCGGCTCTGCAAAGAGCGACCTGATCTACGGATACGGCGCGGCAGATCTACTAAACGGTGGGGCTGGAAAGGATGAGTTGCACTTTGGGCTCCCACCGACACTAGAAAAAGTACAAAGTAATGATGGCGAAATCGATAAGATTTACAGTATGGGCTCAATTATCGGAAACGGCGGCGCACATTTGTCTCCATTCGTTGGGCAGGCGGCCGCTAGCGACTTCAACGATTCTTATGTTTTTGCCCTTGATAGTGAAGACGGCCTCGAATTGAGGGCCACTGTGCCTGAATATCGAGTAGGCTAGGCCCCAGAGCAGCTCTACTGGCAGCGTAGGGCAGATAGCAGCCACTAGCTCGCCAGAGAATGCAGTCGCTTTTGAGCGCGCTCGAACTCCAGTCCGGCCCGTTGCCGATTAAGCTGCCGCACAGTCCTTTTCATCGCGTCGAGAAGATGTTGAAGTTCGTCGAACGATACGACACGACGATCTCGGATGGGCGAATGGCAAAATGGTCGGTGGACTAATCCGCCCACGTGAAGACCTTACACATTCTGCCTCACCGTGGCAGGCGCCCGTAGACGGGAACTAATCTGGTTGTCTTGGAAAAAATGGTGCCGCTTAGGTGACTCGAACACCTGACCCCATCATTACGAATGATGTGCTCTACCAACTGAGCTAAAGCGGCACTGCGGGCGGCCCGTGGGGACGCGCGACGCGGGTCTTTTACTGGCGCGCGGGCGCCGGTGCAAGGGGTCAGCTGTCGGGAAGCGCCAGTGGATTTGCCGGGGCTGGTTTGGCAGGCGCGGCGGGGGTCGGCGTATCGGACAGGCGGGTGGCGACGGCGCTGGTGGGGACGCGCCACTCGAAGGCGTCGAGCTTGCCGGTGACGGGGGAGACGGGCTCCCAATCCTCGGCGGTGATGCCATCGGCGGTCCAGACCGGATCGCGCGGGGCACGGACGGCGCGGTTGACCCATTCGCGGGCCTTGCCCTGGTCGCCGGACTGGCCTTCCTCGATTTCGGCCATCATCAGGCAGACCGACTGGCTGGGGTTGGCGACGGCATAGTTGGCGAGCGCATCGCGGGCGCCGGCCCAGTCATAGGTGTCGATGCAGGCGCGGGCGAGCACCATGGCGGCGGGCTTGTTCTGCGGCGGGGTGTCAACCAGTTCACGCACGCGCTTCAAGCGCTCGACGGCCGAAGTGCCGGGCACCGCATTGGCAAAGAGCGTGGCGATGTCGGGGTGCGAGGTGGCGCGCCAGACGCGGCGGAGGAGGCTCATGGCCTTCCGGCTGTCGCCGCGGTTGATGTAGATGCGCGCCGCGATCAAAGCGGCGGGAACGAAATCGGGCACCAGCTTGAGGGCGCCGAGCGCATGGTCGAGGGCGGCCAGCGCGTCGGTGGTTTCGGCGAGCTGGGCGCGGGCGGTGGCGACGACGGCCTGGCGGCGGCGCTTGCGCATCCGGTCGTCGCGGCTGACGGCGGGCTCGGCGGCGACCATGGCCTCGGCCTGGTCCCACAGGCCGCGGCGGGTGAGATCGTCGAAGACGGCGGCATTGGCCCAGGAGGTGTAGGGCGAAATCTCGGTGGCCTTCTGGGCGAAGGTCAGCGCGGCGTCGCCGCGGCCCTGGGCGCGGGCCTGGTCGTAAAGGCCGGAGAGGGCGGCTAGCGCCGTCTTCTTGTTGGTGATCAGTGACCGATAATGCTCGCGGGCCGAATGCATGTCGCCCAGAGCGAGATCGGCGCGCGCTTCGAGCAGCTGCGCGGCGGCGTTCTGGGGCAGGTTGGCGCGGGCCTCGCGGGCGAGCAGCCGGGCTTTGGCGGCGTCGCCGGCCTGGAGCGCAATGAAACCGTCCGATAGTGCAGCGAAAGCGAGGTCCTTGCGGCGTTCGCGCGAGCGGCGGGCGAGGTAGTAGGGCGCACCAAGCACGCGGCGGAGCAGGCCCCAGACGAAGACGATCAGCGCAATGGCGGCGACCACGAAGAACACCGCGACGCCCAGCCGCGGCTGCATGCGCAGGCCGAGCAGCTCGAGCGTCAGCGTGCCGGGGAGGCTGATCAGCCAGGCGACGCCGGCGGTGACCAGCAGGCTGAGGATGATCCAGTAGGAGAGCCGGATCACGGGGTGGCCTCCGCGGCGGCGGGTTCGGTGACGGTGGGCGTCAGCGCCTGCACGCGCAGCGCGGCGATGAAGCCGTCGGCTTCGGCATGGGCGCGGATCTGGCTGCCGACATCGCCGGCAGCTGACTGCATGGCCTCGGGCAGGCGGTCGAGCAGATCGGTGGCGGCGACAAAGTCCTGCCGTTCCATGGCGGCTTCGAGACGGGAGACGATGGCTTCGGGCGTGTTGCCCTCGATCTCGCCAGTCGGGCGCAAGGCGAGCAGGCCCTTGGCCCATTCGATGGCGTCCTTGCCCCAGTCGCCAGTGCTTTCGGCAGTGCGGCCGGCGAGGATAGCGGGCACCACGGTGCGGAAATCAGCGCGCAGCGCGTCGGGCCGAGCGAGGCCGGTTTCAGCGAGGGCCGTCAGCGGTTCAGGTACCGCGAGGTCAGGTAGCAGGGTCTTGAGGCTCGCCAGTTCCGCGGCAAACGGACGGCCGCCGGCAAAGGCGGTTTCGAGGCCGGAGACGACCAGCGGCAGGCGGACGGCGGGGCCGATATTGGCGCCGCCCAGCGTCTGGGTCTGCGCCGCGATGGCGGCCTTGGCGGCAGCGAGGTCGCTGCGGATGCCGTCGAGACTACCCAGGGTGGCTTCGGCAGCGCCCAGGCGGGTGGTGAGATCGGCAAGGCTCGCCTGGATGCTGGTGAGGCTGTCGGCCAGCGCCGCCGCATGCGGCGACGAGCGCGCGGCGATGGCGGTGACCCGGCCTTCGAGGCTTTCGAGCTGGGCGGTGAGCGGCGCGAGGTCGACTGTGACGGCCTTGGGGATGGCGGCTTCGGCGGCGGCGACGCGCGCGGTCAGCGCTTCAAGTCCGGTGCGGGCGTCGGTCAGGCCGGTGTCGAGCTGAGTTATGGTGGCGTCGAGGCTGAGCTGGGTCTTGAGGCCGGTATCCTGCAGTTCGGGCAGGGTGGCATCCAGCGTCGCCATCCGGCTCTCGAGGCTTTCAAGGCTTGCCGTCGGGTCGGCGAAGGGCAGCGGGCTCGACGGCATGGGCAGGAGATTGACCAGTGCATAGGTCAGCGCCGTGCCGAGCACGGCGCCGCCAATGGCAGCAATCGAAATGGCGCTCCACGGCATGGCGAGACGCGCCTGTCGCAGCGGCGGGGTCGGCTGCGGCGCGGCCGGAGGCGGTTCGGGCGCAGGCCTGGGCTTGGTTTCCGTCCTGGGCGGACGCGGCTGGGCGCGCGGGGCCTCGGCCGGACGCGTGGCAGCAGCAGGTGCAGCGTCGGCGGCCGACGGCTTGGCAACTGCCGGGTCAGGCTGCGGGGCTGGGGCCGGCGAGGGGTCGTTGGCCTTCAGATCGATGACCGGTGGCTTCACGGGTCCCGACTTGCGCTCAGCCATGCGGCGTATCCTCGAATTGACTCATGATGCGGTGTGATCCCGCGAAAACGATAAAGCCAGAGACATCATAGCCTCTTCGCTTGGGTAGTCTGCCAGTCCTACCCTTACAAAATGGGCATCGATCAGCGGTTCGGCAATGGATTCAGACAGGCAGAGCATGCCCAGTTCGAGCCGGGAAAGGCGGCTCAGGTGGTTTTCGCTCAGAGCGGTAAAGATTTCGGCGGTGCGGCGCGAATAGAAGAGGATGGCGTCGACGCTGCCGTCCTCGAGCTCGCCGACGATCTGGGCGGGCAGCTCGGCCACCGGGTTCATGGCGTAGACATTGGCGGTGATCACCATGACGCCGAACGGGGAGAGGGATTTGGCGAGGTCGCCGGACTGCTCGCGTCCAGCCGGATAGAATACCGGGCCGGCGAGCTTTTCATGGGCGAGCAGTTCCACCAGATCGGCAAAGTTGCCGCTGGCACTTTTGACCGTGGCAAAGCCCATGTCGCGGGCCCGGGCGGCGGTGCGGTCGCCGACGGTGTAGACCGGCAGGCCTGCATAGGAGGCGAGCACGCCGCGCTCGTCGAGCGCCCTGAGGGCATTGGAACTGGTCAACGCCAGCGCGGCAAAGCCGGTCGGTTCGGGCAGGCTGGTGGGGAGAGTCTGGTAGGTCAGCAGCGGGCAGAGGGCAGCTTCGATATCGAGCGCGGCCAGGCGCGCCGCGGTTTCGCTGGCTTCAGGCTCCGGCCGTGTGACGAGCATACGCACCAAACTGGCTCATCCCTGCAGCTTTGACATGAACTCCGGTCCGGCGAGTCCGACCAGTTGTCGGCCCAGTTCGGTCCCCAATGCCCGGGCCTCTCCGGTTGTTCCAGCAAGGCTCAGATTGAAGGCCTGTTTCCCGTCGGGGGAGAGGATTTCGCCGTGCAACGTGCACGAAGTTTCCGTCAATTCGGTAAATGCACCGATCGGGGTGCGACAGGATCCGTCGAGTTCGGCGAGCAGCGCCCGCTCGGCACCGATGGCAATCGAGGTCGGGGCGTGGTCGAGCGGCGCGACGAGGCCGGCGGTGCGGCTATCGGCGATGCGGTGTTCGAGGCCGATGGCGCCCTGCGCCGGGGCTGGCGGGAAGCGGCGCGGGTCGATGTAGCTGCGGATATGGCTCGATTTGCCTAGCCGGTTGAGGCCGGCGGCGGCGAGCAGCGTGGCGTCAGCGATGCCCTGTTCGAGCTTGCCGAGCCTTGTGTCGACATTGCCGCGGAAGGGCACGACGTCAAGATCGGGGCGCTCGCGGAGCATCTGGGCGGCACGGCGGATCGATGAGGTGCCGAGCTTGGCGCCCGGGGGCAGGTCGGCGAGGGTGGCGTAATTGTGCGAGACGAAGGCGTCGCGGACGTCCTCGCGCTGCAGGAAGGTGGAGAGAACCAGCCCCTCTGGGAGAACGGTCGCCATGTCCTTGGAGGAATGGACGCCCAGGTCGACTTCACCGGCGAGCAGCGCCGCTTCGATCTCCTTGGAAAAGAGACCCTTGCCGCCGGCTTCGCTGAGCGGTCGGTCGGTGATGCGGTCGCCGGTGGTGGTGATGACACGGATCTTGATGTCGGCCACCGGCACGCCATGGCGCTCTGCCAGGAGGCGCGCGACCAGGTTGGCCTGGGCCAAAGCAAGCGGCGACCCGCGGGTGCCGATACGGAGGAAGGGGGCGGCTGATTGCAATCTCGTCTCGTCCTCTATAGCTCAAGACGCGGGCGACGGGACGGCTTAGACCACGATCAACCACCGGGCAAGGCGCATGAAGATTCTAGGCATCGAGACGAGCTGCGACGAAACAGCCGCCGCCATTGTCGAGCGCGATGCAGCCGGCCGCGCCCACATCCTCTCCAACATCGTGCGGAGCCAGTTTGAGGAGCACGCAGCCTTTGGCGGCGTGGTGCCGGAACTTGCAGCGCGCAGCCATGTGACGCATCTCGACGGCATTATTGCGCGGGCCGCGGCGGAGGCCGGGATGCGGCTGGACGAGGTCGACGCCATCGCGGCGACGGCGGGGCCGGGGCTGATCGGCGGCGTGCTGGTGGGCTTGACCACCGGCAAGGCGCTGGCCGCTTCGCTGGGCAAGCCGCTGATTGCGGTCAATCACCTTGAAGCGCATGCGCTGACGGCGCGGCTCACCGATGGGGTGCCCTTCCCCTATCTGATGCTTTTGGTCTCGGGCGGGCATAGCCAGTTTGTGCTGGTGCGCGGGGTTGGCGACTATGAGCGCTGGGGGTCGACGATCGACGACGCGCTGGGCGAAGCCTTCGACAAGGTAGCGAAGCTGCTCGATCTGGGGTCGCCGGGCGGTCCGCATGTTGAGAAGCAGGCGTTGCTGGGCGACCCGAAGCGGTTCCGGTTCCCGCGGCCGCTGCTCAAGGAAAAGACGCTGGATTTCTCGTTCTCGGGGCTGAAGACCGCAGTGCGGCTTGCGGCCGAAGAGATCGCGCCGCTGTCGGATACGGACGTCGCCGATATCTGCGCCGGCTTTCAGGCGGCGGTGGCCGAAATCGTGCGAGTGCGGGCAGGGCAGGCGCTGGAGCGGTTCGGTGACGGCGCGACGCTGGTGGTCGCCGGAGGTGTGGCTGCCAACAAGGCGATCGGCAGGGCGTTGCAGCAGGAGGCCGATGTGGCCGGCGCGCGGTTGGTGATCCCGCCGATGGCGCTTTGCACCGACAATGGCGCGATGGTTGCCTGGGCTGGGGCCGAGCGGCTGGCACTCGGGTCGGTCGATGGCATGGCGTTCGCCGCCAAGCCGCGCTGGCCACTGGACTCGGCGGATATGGGGCTTACCCATGGGCATTGAGACAGTCGCGGTGATCGGCGCCGGTGCCTGGGGGTCTGCGTTGGCGCAGGCGGCAGCGCTGGCCGGGCGGTCGGTGACGCTGGTCGGACGCGATGCGGCCGTGATCGAGGATATCAACCAGCGGCACCGTAACAGTGCGCATCTGGGCGAGCTGGAGCTGTCGCCGGCCATTCGCGGCGCGGCTGAGCTGCCGGCGGCGGATCTCATTATTCTTGCGGTGCCGGCGCAGCAGAGCCGGGCGGCGCTGGGGCGGTTCAGCGGAAGACTTGCCGGACGGCGGGTGGTGCTGTCGGCCAAGGGGCTCGAGGCCGGGAGCCTCAAGCGGCAGAGCGAGATTTTGGCCGAGATGGTGCCCGATGCCGTGCCGTTCGTGCTCTCGGGGCCTAGTTTTGCGGGCGACGTGGCAGCGGGGCGGCCGACGGCGGTGACGCTGGCGGGCGATGATCCGGACGAGACGCTGGCGGTGGCGGCGGCGCTGGCGGGTCCCAGTTTCCGGCCCTATGCGGCCGATGACCGGCTCGGGGTGGAGATCGCCGGGGCGCTGAAGAATGTCTATGCGCTGGCCTGTGGCGCCGTCGAGGGCGCCGGGCTCGGCGCTTCGGCCCGCTCGGCGCTTCTGGCGCGCGGGTTTGCGGAACTGTCGCGCTATGTGGCGGCGCTCGGCGGATCGCCGACGACGCTGACGGGGCTCGCGGGGCTCGGCGACCTGACGCTTTCCTGTACCTCGCGGGAATCGCGCAATTACCGCTACGGCATGGCGCTGGGCGCCGGCCAGGCGCCCGATGGGGCGCTGGCCGAGGGCGTCGCGACGGCGCCGGTGGCGCAGCTGCTGGCCGCCAAACTGTCTATCGACGCGCCGCTCGTGGCTGCGGTAAACCTGCTGCTTACGGGCAATGTGTCGATTGCGACGATCGTGGCGGGGCTGATGTCGCGCCCGCTCAAACGGGAGGACTAGACGTGCTTTTTTCCATCGTGGCCTATGACAAGCCCAATGGCCTCGCCCACCGCATGGCCGTGCGGCCGGAACATCTGGCGCATCTGGACTCGCTGGGCGACAAGCTGGTGCTGGCTGGCCCGTTTCTCGATGCCGAGGGCAACATGAACGGCAGTTTCATGGTGATCGAGGCAGCAGACCAGGCTGAGGCCGAGGCGACGTTCGGGCGCGATCCGTTCGTGGTGCAGGGCGTGTTCGGCGCGATGGACATTCGCCCGTTCCGCATTGGCGTCAACAACACCAAGAAGTAGGCGGCTGGCATGGCGTACTGGCTGATGAAATCGGAGCCTAACGTGCTCTCCTTTGACGACGTGGTCGCCAAGGGGGTGCCGGAGGAGTGGCATGGGGTGCGCAACTACACGGCGCGCAACAACATGAAGGCGATGAAGCTCGGCGACGAGGCTTTCTTTTACCACTCCAATATCGGCAAGGAGATCGTCGGCATCGTCAAGGTCGTGGCGCTGGCGCATCCGGATTCGACGGCCGATCTCAACGCCAAGGGCGAAGTGGTCTGGGAGTGCGTCGATGTGTCTCCGGTGCGCAAGCTGCCCAAGCCGGTGACGCTCGAAACCATCAAGCAGACACCCGAGCTCGCCAATATGGCGCTTGTGAAGCTCTCACGCCTGTCGGTCGGGCCGGTGACGCCCGCAGAGTGGAAGCTGCTCTGCAAGATGGGCGGGCTCTAGGCTCGCCTCAGAAGTCGGCTGTCAGACCCTTGATCTCCCAATCGCCATAGCGATTGGGCTCGAGGCCGCCACGGCCACCCTTTTCCGGCGGCGCTGCGGCGGCGCGTTCATCGATGAGCTTGCGGCGAGCAGCGGCTTCATCCAATGCGCGCTGGGCAGCAGGGCTCAGCGGCTTGCGCGGCGCTTCTGGCTGCTCGGGGCTCTCGATGGCGGGGGTCTCGGGAATGGAACTGGCCTTTTGCGGATTACAGTTTGGTCATCTACCCTTGGCGTAGCCGGGGCGCGCGCCCATTTTATGGCGAACTCAATCGTCAAGTCGAGGTTCGGGGTAACAAGCGATGCTCAACTTTTTGCGTACCGGTGTCCTGTTTGCCGTCCTGACGGCGCTGTTCATGGCTGTTGGCTATTTCCTCGGCGGCACCAGCGGCATGCTGATCGCGCTGGTGGTCGCGGCCGGCATGAACCTGTTTTCCTATTGGAACTCGGACAAGATGGTGCTCGGCATGCAGGGCGCGCACGAGGTCGATCCGCGCTCGGCGCCCGAGCTCTACGACATGGTCGAGCGGCTCTCGCGTAATGCTGGCATTCCGACGCCCAAAGTCTATCTGATCCATACCGACCAGCCGAACGCCTTTGCCACGGGCCGTGACCCGGAGCATGCGGCCGTGGCGGTGTCGACGGGCCTGCTCAACACGCTGCAGCCCAACGAGGTCGCCGGCGTGATCGCGCATGAACTGGCGCATATCCGCAGCCGTGACACGCTGACCATGACGGTGACCGGTACGTTTGCCGGCGCCATCTCGATGCTGGCGCAGTTCGGCCTGTTGTTCGGCGGTGGCAACAATCGCGACAATCCGCTGGGCGCCGTCGGTGCGCTGCTGATGGTGTTCCTGGCGCCGCTGGCGGCGGGCCTGGTGCAGATGGCGATCAGCCGGACGCGCGAATACGAGGCCGACAAGGACGGCGCGGAAATCTCCCGCGATCCGCTGGCGCTGGCTTCGGCGCTGGCGAAGATTTCGCAGCGCGCACAACGCACTGTGAACGTCGCAGCCGAGCGCAACCCGGCGATGGCGCACATGTATATCTTCAACCCGCTGTCGGGCGCGCGGATGGATAGCCTCTTTTCCACTCACCCGGCCGTCGAGAACCGGATCGCGCAGTTGCAGCGGCTGGCGGGTGAGATGCAGACCGACCGGACCGGGCGCGCGCCGAGCCGAACCCCAGTTCGACGGCTGCGCCGCGCAATAGTGGGTGGCGCGTGCCGCCGATTGGCGGTAGCCAAGGCGGCAGCAGTCAACAGCGAGGCCCCTGGGGCTAGGGAATTTGGCAAAAACGAAGTCTTTGCCGGGGCTTGCGCTCCGGGTGGCGGCGGCAACGCGGCTGCGGGCGGTGCTGGGTGGCGATAACCTGGTGCCGCTCGGCATTTCCGAGATCGCCGACAGCCGGGATCGGGCACTGGCCAACCGGCTGGTGACCACGGCACTGCGTCGCCACGGCCAACTGACGGCAATCATGGCGCAGCTGCTCGAAAAGGGGATGCCAAAGAAGGCTGGCAGCTTCGAGGCGATCCTCCGCATCAGCCTGGCGCAGTTGCTGTTCCTGCCCGAAATGGGTGACCACAGCGCGCTGTTCCTCGCCGTCGAAGCCTGCAAGCGCGACCCGAAATGCCAGCATCTTGCGCCGTTGATGAACGCCGTGCTGCGGCGGGCGCAGGGCGACGCTGCGACGCTGCGCGAGACGTCGCCGGATGCGCTGTTCCCGTTATGGCTGGCTGAGAAGTGGGCTAAACTCTATGGCGACATAGTACCGGCCTTTGCCGAGGCGCTGCTCGAGGGGGCGCCGCTCGATGTGACGCTCAAGCACGATAATCCGGTGTTGGTGGAGTTGCTCGGCGGCCGGGTGATTTCGGCCGACACGGTGCGGGTTGAGACGCGCGACGCGCCGGTGAGCGAATTGCCGGGCTATGCCGACGGGCGCTGGTGGGTGCAGGACGCGGCGGCGGCAATCCCGGCGCGGCTCTTCAAGCTCGCTGCCGGTGCTCGGGTGCTCGATCTCTGCGCGGCGCCGGGCGGCAAGTCGGCACAGCTGGTGAAGGCCGGCTATACGGTGACGGCGCTCGATAGCGATGCCGGTCGGCTGGACCGGCTGCGCGAGAATTTCCGGCGGCTCAACTATGTGGCCGACGTGGTGCAGGCCGATGGCACCACCTATGTGCCGCGGCAGGCGTTCGATGGCGTGCTGCTCGATGCGCCGTGCTCGGCCACTGGCACGTTCCGGCGGCATCCGGAAGTGATCTGGCATCGGAGCCCGAAGGACATTGCCGGGCGCGTGGCTCTGCAGCGGCAGTTCATCACCCATGCGGCAAGCCTGGTAGCGCCGGGCGGTACGCTGGTCTATTGCGTCTGTTCGCTGGAGCCGGAAGAAGGCGAAGCACAGGCGCGCTGGATCGCCGAGCGGACAGAATTCGAGCCCGTCCCCGTCGCCCCGGAAGAACTACCGGGCCTGGGCATGGCGGTGACGGCGGAAGGCTGGGTGCGGACGCATCCAGGAATTTCGCTTGGCGATTCCGGGGGAAACGCCGGTACCCTCGATGGGTTCTTCATTGCGCGGTTCCGCCGCCGTTGAATAGTTAAGAGTTGGTAACGAGCTGCGGCCGGATTACACCCGGGCCGGGGTATCGAGGGCGAGGACGACTCAGTTGGCAATTTCGATGCGATTCATCGCGCGCCGGACGTTGCTGTCGCTCGCCGACTTCGCCGTCACCAATCCGCTGATTCGATGGACCTGGACGGGACCGTCGAACGAGGAACTGATCGGGGCGCTGGGCGAGTTCCGCCCATCGGACCGCGAAACCGTGCTGGAGATGATGCAGGGCCGGTACCTCCTCTCGTCCAAGCTGGTGGATACGCATGGCGTTTCGCCGTTCTCGGTCGAAGTCGATAACGAGGACTGGTTCGAGGACCTCCACACGTTTGCCTGGCTCCGGCATTTCCGCGACGCGCGCAGCGACGAAGAGCGGCGGTTTGCGCGTACGCTGACGCTCGACTGGATCGCCCGCGAAGGCAATTTCAACCGCGTCACCTGGGCCCCGTCGATCACCGCGCGGCGCGTCCTCAACTGGCTGCGGCACTTCAACATTCTGGTTGAAGGCGGCACGCTGGAACAACAGGCCACGATCTCGCGTTCGCTCTCGACGCAGATCCAGTCGCTCAAACTGCGCGGTGTGCTGGCCACCGACCCGGCCGATGCGCTGCTGGCGGCAATTGCGCTGGTGGGCGTGGCGCTCTGCAATGAGCGGGCCGAGAACGACGTCTATCCGCGGGTGCGGCGCGTGCACCGGCTGCTCGACATGCAGATCGACGAGGATGGGCTGCACCGCTCGCGCAATGCCCGGCAGCAGCTGCAGATCCTGGTGGAACTGACCACCATCAAGCAGGCGCTGCGGCGCAACCACGAGCAATATGCCAACGAGTTCACCGAGCTGCTGGAAACCATGCACCGGGCGCTCGATGCGATTTCGCTCGGCACCGGCGAGCCCGGCTATTTCAACGGCACGGGACAGATGCCGCATGATCTCGTGGTCGCGGTGCAGGCGCAGAGCCCGGCGCGGGCCCGCTCCACCGGCATGACCGGCGGCTATGGCCGACTGATTTCGGGCCGCTCGATCGTGGTGGCCGATTCCGGCCTCGTGCCGGCGCCCGAGTTTGCCCTGCATGCCCATGCCGGGGCGCTCAGCTTCGAGTTCAGCCACGGCCGCGACCTGGTGGTCTGCAATTGCGGACCGGCCCGGCGGGGCTGGAGGGTGACACGACCCTCTTCCGGCAGGGCATTGCGCATTCGGCCCCGACCATCAACGCGCTCTCGGCGGCCGCCATTGGCACGACCGGATCACTCAACGGCCGCCTGTTGCAGGTGGGGCGTGACCCCGAGCTCGAAACCTTCGAGGCCGACCAGTCGCTGGTGATGCGCACGCATGGCTATGAAGACCGGTTCGGCGTGGTGCTGGAGCGCAACCTGACGCTGATGGCCGAGGGCAAGACGCTGGTCGGGCAGGACCGCTTCGTGCATTCCCGCCGCGTCTCGGGCGCCTGCGCTATCCGCTTTCACCTGGCGCACCAGACCGAAGTGCAGCAGAGCGATGACCTGCTGCGCCTCAAACTCGCCTCTGGCTCAATCTGGACCTTCCTCTGGGAAGGCGCCGACATGCGCATTGAGGACAGCGTCCGGCAATCGGCCTATTTCGGCTTCCACCGCACCAAGCAGATCGTGCTGGACGTGCTGGCCGCCGAGGCCAATGAGGTCAGCTGGATCTTCACGCTCGAAGAGGCGTGAGGGCGCGACCTTCTCGGCAGCAGGCCAAATGTGTGCCTTTGCAAGGACCTGTTGATTTTACCGAGACTTGGGACTAACGCCGGGGCTCAACACATGCGGGCGGGGCGTTTTGGGCGGCCTCTAGCCCGCATTTTCTTTGCCCTCGGGGACGCAGAGCATGAGCGACAGCTTTACCACCAGAACCCACCAGTCCTGGTTCAGCCGCATCGGCAATTCCTTTGCGGGCGTGCTGATCGGGCTTGCGCTCATCGTCGGCATGGTCGGTTTGCTGTTCTGGAACGAGGGTCGTGCCGTCCAGACGGAGAAGGCGCTGGCCGAAGGCGCGGGCGCCGTGGTGCTGGTAGAAAACGCGCCGATTGACCCCGCCAACGAAGGCAAACTTATCCATGTCACTGGTCCCGTCGTGACCGGCCAGGTGCTGACCGACGACACCTTCGGCATTGAAGCCGAAGGCATTCGGCTCGTGCGCAAGGTCGAAATGTTCCAGTGGGTCGAGTCGGAAAGCTCGGAGAAGACGACGACGCTGGGCGGCGGGGAAGAGACTGTCACCACCTACACCTACAAGAAAGAGTGGAAGGAAGGGCGCGTCGATTCCTCGGAATTCAAGCAGCCCGCAAACCATCAGAACCCGCAGGCGGTGCTCGATAGCCAGACCTTCCAGATCGATGATGGCACGCTCGGCGACTTTGCGCTGACCGAAAGCGTGCTGGACGGCGTTGGTGGTGCTGAGGACTATCCCATCAAGACTGCTGATCTGGGTGGCGTCACCGACGCGAACCCGCTGGGCCTGCCGGTATCGCTGATCGATGGCGTCATTTTCGCCGGTTACAATCCGGCTTCCCCGAGCGTCGGTGATCTCAGGATCGCCTATCAGCTGGTCCCGCTTGGCGAGATCAGTGTTATCGCCCAGCAGTCGGGCGATAGCTTTGCGCCCTACCAGACCAACGCTGGAGATACGCTCCAGCTCGTCGATAGCGGCGTCGTCGCGGCGCCGGCCATGTTCAAGGCGGCGGCGGATGAGAACAACCTCATCACCTGGATCATCCGTGGGGTCGGTGTGCTGTTGCTCGTCATCGGCTTTGGCCTCGTCACCGGCCCGCTCAGCGTCATTGCCAGTGTCATTCCCTTTCTCGGCTCGATCGTGGGCTTCGGCACCGGCATCATCGCCTGGATCGGGGGCCTGACTGTCGGTACGCTGACCATTGCGGCCGCCTGGCTGTTCTATCGCCCGCTGCTGTCGCTGCTCATCATCGCTGTCGGGTTCGCTCTGGTGTTCGGCATTATCCAGCTCGGTAAGGCGCGCGCCAAAGGCAAGGCAGCCGCTGCAGCGGCTGCAACGACATCGACTTGATCTGAGCCGCCATCGCGGCGCCATTGGTCCCCGGGTCGAGCCCGGGGATGACGGTGGCTGGGGTGAGGCGAGGAGCTCCACCCCCTAGAGCTGGCGGAGCAGTTGCCCCAGCGTGAGGGCGACGAGCGTGTCGACCAGCGCGTCGGCGGGGTGCGCCAGCGGGTCGTCTATAACGTCGGCGAGCGAGAGCATGGTGAGGGCGCCGATGCCGGCCATGTGGGTCGCCACCGCGGCCCGTCTGGCGCCGACGGGATCGGCAAAATCCGGCGCCTTTTGCAGCACCGCTTCCAGTGCCCCATACATCCGGCTGGTTGCGGCATGGATGCGGTCGCTGAACTTGGGCACTTCGGAGACCTGCCAGGTTTCCGGGTCGAACTGCGCGGCGACATAGACCATGCGGAAGCGCCCGAGGTCGGCGCTATGAAAAGCGACTAGGGCGCGCAGGAACAGCTCGATAGCGTCCCGTGCTGAGGTGGCGCCTTCGACAGCCGTTGCGACCGCGTCTGCCTCCAGTTCCAGGGCCGGAACGATCAATTCGCGCGCCAGGTCGGACTTGCTGGGGAACCAGTAGATAATTGCCTGCTTGGTGACGCCCAGCGTTTCGCCCAGCGTCTGGAAGGTCAGCGATGCCGCGCCGGTCTGGGTGATGATCCGCGCCGCGGTGGCGAGAATTGCCTCGCGGGTCACTCGACTCCTGCCGGCCACGCCCTTGCCTCCTGTTGACAACTTACCGATGGTAAGTATTATTCTTACCACTGGTAAGCAAGCCGGTTGAGAAGCCCGCACCAGCAAAGCCTATCGTTCGCGGAAGGTGCGACATGTCCCTCCTCAGTTTCGAAAATCCGGTGTTTGTTGCCTATGCCCTCGCCGCCGGGGTGATGGTGCTCAAGGCGGTGGCGATGTCCTGGCTGACCGTCGTGCAGATGATGCGGTTTAAGAGCGGCTTCCGGTCACCCGAAGACCTCAAGAAGACGCCCCTCAACCCTTCGCCCGATCCAAGCCAGCTGCTGCCCGACGAGCGCGTCGAGCGGGTTCGGCGCATCCAGCACAATGACCTCGAGAACCTGCCGTTCTTTTTTGTGGCCGGTGGGCTCTATGTCCTCACCAGCCCGCCGCTGCTCCTGGCGCAATGGCTGCTCTACGGCTACGCGGTGTCGCGGCTCCTGCATTTCGCAGCCTATTTCACCGCCCAGATCCATGACGTCCGCGCCACGCTCTGGACGTTGGGTTCGTTGATCATCGTGTTCATGACCATTGCCGTGATGGTCCATGGCATGGGCCAGCTTTAGCAGGCAGCGGCGGCTCCCCGATGACAGGGGCGGTCTGCGACTAGCCGGCCAGCGCGGCGAACTCGGGGATGAGCCCGTCGAGCTGTAGGAACTGCTCGTCAAAGCCGGCCGTGCTGCCCGAGGCGATGGCGGCGTCGAGCGCCTCCTTGGAGGGGTAGAGGTCGACGAGGACGAGATGGGTACGACCGTTTTCCTCGGTCAGCGTCAGCGTGCTGATGGCGCCGTCCTCGGCTTCTTCATTAGTCCAGACCAGCCGGTGGGGTGGTTCGACCTCGAGATAGCGGCCGACAAATGCCATGGGTTGCTCCGAACTCGGGTGGCCGAAGACGAAGCGATATGTCCCGCCGGGGCGCACATCCAGCTCGCAGGAGATGAAGGTGATGCCGAAGGAGGCCGGCGTCCACCAGCGCATCAACAAGTCGGGCGTGGTCCAGGCCTTGTAGATCAGCCGGGCCGGGGCATCGAAGCTGCGGGTGAACACCAGTTCGCGATCAGACCGGCGGTCGGTTGTTGTGATCTTCGGCGCGGTCTCAGTCGGCATCTTGCGACCCATCGGCATTCTCCTCGGCTTTGAGTTGGTCGACCACGGCCTCGAGCGCTTCAAAGCGCGCCGCCCAGAGCCGGCGATAGTTTTCGAGCCATGCGGCCTCGGCTTCGAGGCGGCTCTCGCCCAGCCGGCAGGTGCGGACCCGGCCGACCTTCTGCGTTGTGACGAGGCCGGCCTGTTCGAGCACGCTGACATGCTTTTTCATGCCCGTGAGGGTCATATGGAATTTGTCGGCCAGCTCGGTGATCGAGGCATCCGAGCGGCCAAGCTGCTCCAGCACGCCGCGCCGGGTGGGGTCCGACAGGGCAGCAAAGGAGGCGTCGACGCGGGTGTGCATATACTGAACCATGTAGTTCAGTATATGGAATGAGTTGGAGAATGCAAGGGGGCCGGATTTCGTGGAGGCTCCGGCGTTTACGATCGACGCGCTTTGGAGTTGACGCGTTAAGGTTTCGTATACGAAGTGACGACGCGCCCGCTTGGCGTCTTTCGAACCTATTTCAGCTGCCGATAATGACTGACAGTTTCAGCCGCGAGGCGCTTTACGCTCATGCCGCGCAAATTGCGGCCCATCCCGGTTTTGCGGCAGCCAAGGCCCGCCACACGCATGTCGGCCTCGATGTCGTCGATGGCAAGCCGGTGGTCGCCAAGCTGGCCTGCCAGATCTCGCGCTATGCGACGCTGGCGATGATCCTTTGTTACTACGACCTAGCTGAAAGCGGGAATGCGCAGGGTGGGGTGACGTCGTCGACCGTTTTGGCGGCGATCGGCCGGACGCCGTTTGCCAGCCGCAGCTGGGCCAAGCTGATGGTGCGGGTCTATCACCGCGCCGGGATGATCGCCTATGACCCGCCCGGCCCGGACCGGCGGGCGCGGCCGTTCCATCCCACGCCCGAGCTTTTGGCCATGGGCCAGCAGGCGATCGGGATCTTCTTTGAGGCGCTGGCGCTGGTGGATGCGCTGCCGGGCGATCCGGCCGAGCTGGCGCAGCGGCCGGGAGTGCTCACCGGCATGGCCCGGGCGCTGGTCGACACCTATTTCAAGCACCGCTTCACCATGCTCGAAGCGTCGCCCGAGATCGGCGCGCTGTTCAAGCGCGAGTTCGGCTACCTGATCTTTGCGCATCTGGTGCAGACAATGCAGACCGATGCCGCGGGGGTCACGCATGCCTCGGCGCCGCTCGGCGATATGTCCAAGCGCTATGGCGTATCGCGCGCATCGGTGCGCAACAGTCTCGAACTGGCCGAGCAGCTTGGGCTGGTCGAGCCGGTCGGCACGGGCGGCCACGTGCTGGTCTGCACCCCGCGCTTCGTGGCGCTGGCCGACCACTGGATGGCGGTCGACCTCGCCTGGTTCAGCTATCTGCTCACCAGCACGCTGGCGCGGATTTCCGCGGGCGCAGACTCTTTCGAAGAGGCCGCGGCCTAGCCGCCGGTCTCGCGCTTTACGGTTCTACAGTCGCCTTCAGTGCGGTGATGGCGGCGTCCGAGAGCCTGCCGGCTTCGGGCGTCACCGTCATGCCGCGTTTGGCCATTTCGGCATAGATGGCCGCGAGAACCTCGGGCGGCAGCTCGGCGCCGGCCTTGTCGAAGAGGTCGATCTGCGCGTCGTCGGAATTGCGGATCAGCGCTTCGAGATAAAAGCTGGCTGCCTTACCGGGGTCGGCGGCGACGCGCTGGCCGCTGGCGTAGAACTTGGCGAAGTTGTGGGCCGCCATGTCGTTGCCTTCGTCATAGGCTTGCTGGATCAGTGCGAGGCCAGCTGCCTCGTCCCTGCCGATGCCTTCGCCGATGAGCAGGCTTTCGCCCAGATTGTTCATTCCCTGCGGATCGCCGGCGTCAGCGGCCTGACGGTAGTACTCATTGGCCTTGACCGGATCCTTGGCAAAGCCGCCCAGGCCGCGATCGACCAGCCAGCCCAGATTGGTGAGCGCGCCGGGCTCGCCCAGTTCGGCAGACTGCTCGTAAAGCGCGCGGGCCTTGGCATAATCCTGCGGCACGCCATGGCCGGAGTCGTAGAGCAGACCGAGATTGAGCATGGCGGTGCTGTCGCCCTGATCGACGGCGCGTTCATACCATTGGGCCGCGGCGGCATAGTCTTGCGCAATGCCACGTCCGGCATCGAGCATCAGAGCGAAATTGTATTGGCCCACCGGGTGCCCGGCTTCTGCGGCCTGCCGGTAGTAGGTCACTGCCGTCGGGTAATCGATGGCAACGCCAAGGCCCAGCTCAAGCGCCTGCCCGTAATTGATGTGGCCGACGACATAGCCGCGGTCGGCTGCCTGCTTGTAGAGCTCAGCCATGCGCGGCAGGTCAGCCTCCTCGCCCTTCGCCGACAACGCCCGCCCCAGATTGAAGGCCGTGCCTGCATCCTCCGGCGCGGCAGCGAACGCTGCCTCGCAGGCGGGCACGGCAGCTGCGGCATCGAGCGCATCGCGGCTGACGCCGATCACTCCCTCCGGGCGCTGGTTGTCGGCCGAGCTGCTGGCCAGCTCGGCGCATTTGCGGATCAGTTCGCTCGCTTCCTGGGCCCGCAGCGGTGCGGTCGAGAGCAGAGTGGCGGCCAAAGTCAGGGCGAGCAGTGCGGAGGCGGGACGCATACGAGAAACCTTTGGTACGGCAATGATGGTCAGGCGCCGAAGACGAACTCGTCGACGAAAGCGTTACGGAATTTGCCAGTCGGATCAAGCCGCGTGGCGAGGGCATGGAAGTCGCCGAGGCGCGGATAGCGGCTCATCACCTCGCGCGCAGGCATGACGAAGAGCTTGCCCCAATGCGGGCGCGGCGCAAAGGGCGCGAGGGCGGTCTCGATCACCAGCAGAGCCGCCTTGACCGAGGTCCAGTCGCGCTCGAGCGAGAAGTGGAAGCCGATACTGTCGGCGCCGGCATTGGTGCTGAGCCAGCCCGTGTCTGCGGCAACACTGCGGACTTCCGAGACAACGAGGGCGGGATGGAGTTTGTCCTGAACGGCCTTGAGCGCTCGCATGGCGGCCGGCGCGTTGGCTCGCGAGACGAAGTACTCGGACTGGAACTCGTAGCCGACGGCCGGGATGGCGCCGATGCGGGCATGCGGCAGCCGGTCGTACCAAGTGCCTGGAACGCCGAGTTGGGCCGTGGTGCCGTAGGGCTCCTTGTTCCAGACCGGGCTCGATTCCCCCGGCGCGGCGCGGCCACCGAAGAAGGGCGCGGGCGGATTGGGGGCGCGGTGCTTCAGCCACGCCTGATCGACGATGTCGCCCTGCCAGTGGGTGAAGAGGCTGACGCTATAGGCGGAGCCCATCAGGGCGTCGAAATTGTCGACCACGGTATCGAAGGGCAGGTGGTGGTAGACGTTCTGATAGATGTCGAAGCGCGGTACCAGATCGAGGGTCAGCGCGGTGACGACGCCGAGCGCGCCAAGGGCGATGACGGCGCCGTCGAAATCAGCATCGCCGCGCCGGATGGTCAGCAGGTCACCCGAGGCGGTGACGAGCTCGAGCGCCGCGACGCTGGACGCCAGGTTGCGGTTGCCGTCGCCCGAACCGTGGGTTGCGGTGGATACTGCGCCGACCACCGTGAAATCGGGGATCGAGGGCAGGTTGAAGAGGGCCCAGCCGGCGGCGTCGAGCACCGGAGAAAGCTCGGCATAGGTGACGCCGGCATCAATGCGCACGGTCTTGCTGGCGGCGTCGATCTCGATGCTGCGCGGCAAGTTGTGTAGCGAGATGAGCGCCCCTGACGTATCGGCGATGGCATTGAAGGAGTGGCGGGCGCCGACGACGCGGAGTTTGGTCGCGCTGCGCACGATCTGCTGCAGTTCGGCGACGCTGGTTGGAAAGTGTACGGCGCTCGCGCCGAAAGCGACATGCTCGGCCCAGTTGTGGCTGATGGTGGTCATTGGTGTCCTCGTCCCGTGCGGGGAAGCTAACCGGCCGGGGCAAGAGCGTCGAGGGGGCGGGTGGCGCAACGCGACTTAAGTGTTGTGCCCTGTGTGCTCTGATGCTAGCGAGCCGCGCATCAGCAGCAGAGCGAGGTTTTTCATGTCGGACGGCACAACCATCCCCATCAAGCGCGCGCTGCTGAGTGTCTTTGACAAGACCGGCATGGCCGAGTTCGCCAAGGAACTGGCGGGGCTGGGGGTCGAGCTGGTGTCGACTGGTGGCACGCACAAGCTGATCGCCGAGACCGGCATTGCGGTGCGCGATATTTCTGATCTCACCGGCTTTCCCGAAATGATGGATGGGCGGGTGAAGACGCTGCACCCCAAGGTGCATGGCGGGCTGCTCTCGGTGCGGGACAATCCGGCGCACAAGGCAGCGATGGACGCGCACGAGATCGGCGCGATCGACCTAGTGGTGGTCAACCTCTATCCGTTCGAAGCGACCATCGCCAAAGGCGCCAGCTACGACGAGACCATCGAGAACATCGATATCGGTGGCCCGGCGATGATCCGCTCGGCGGCCAAGAATCACGCCTATGTGACGGTGGTGGTCGATCCGTCCGACTATGCCGGCGTGATCGAGGCGATCAAGCAGACCGGCGGCGTGCCCTATGCACAGCGGCAGAAGTTCGCCGCCAAGGCTTACGCCCGCACTGCGAACTATGACGCGACGATCTCGAACTGGTTCGCCGGCACGCTCGGCTTTGAGGAGATGCCCTACCGGAGTTTTTCGGGGCATCTCAAGGAAGTGATGCGCTATGGCGAGAACCCGCATCAGTGGGCCGCCTTCTACACCACTGGCGAGCAGCGGCCGGGCGTCGCCACGGCGCAGCAGCTGCAGGGTAAGTCGCTGAGCTACAACAATCTCAATGATACCGATGCGGCTTATGAGCTGATCTCGGAATTCGATCCGGCGGTTCCGGCGGTGGCGATCATCAAGCATGCCAACCCCTGCGGCGTGGCCACCGGCACCTCGCTCAAGGACGGCTATCTCAAGGCGCTGCGCTGCGACCCGGTCTCGGCCTTTGGCGGCATCATCGCGCTCAATGGCGAGATTGACGGCGAAACGGCAGCGGAGATCGTCAAAACGTTCACAGAGGTGATCGTGGCGCCGTCCGCGACGGCCGAGGCGATCGAGATCATTGCCGGCAAAAGGAACCTGCGGCTGCTGGTCACCGGGGCACTGGCCGACCCGAAGTCGCCGGGACTGATGGTCAAATCGCTGGCCGGTGGGTTGCTCGTTCAGACTCGCGACACTGGCCGCATCGACGAGCTCGAGCTCAAGGTGGTGACCAAGAAGCAGCCGACAGCGGGGGAACTGGCTGATCTCAAGCTGGCGATGAAGATCGCCAAGCACGTCAAGTCGAACGCCATCATCTACGTCAAGGACGGTGCCTCGGTGGGCATTGGCGCCGGGCAGATGAGCCGGCTCGATTCAAGCCGCGTGGCGCATCGCAAGTCGATCGACGCGGCTGAGGCGGCGGGGATCGAAGGGGCGCTGACCAAGGGCTCGGTAGTGGCGTCGGATGCGTTCTTTCCGTTCCCAGACGGCATGCTGGCCGCAGTGGAAGCCGGCGCTACGGCAGTCATTCAGCCGGGTGGCTCGGTGAAGGACCAGGATGTGATCGACGCGGCTGACGCCGCGGGCATCGCCATGGTGTTCACCGGCATGCGGCACTTCCGGCACTGATCAGACGAGGCGCAGGCCGAGAAAACGCTGCATCGGGGCAAAGTCGCGATCCCGTTGCAGCAGCTCGTGGTCATTTACGATGCAGTAAGTGCCGATGATCAGGTCGATGCTGCTGCGGATGGTGATGCCCTTGGCGCGGAGCTGGCGGTAGAACTGCGCGGCTTGGATGGCGAGGTCAGGTCCAGTCATCCTCACCGCCACGAACTAGCTTAGTCGATACTGCATCTCTCGCGCTATTTTCTCAGTCCTTGCGCCGCGCAATACCTCCATCGAGACCACATCGCCGACCAGGATCGACTCGCTTCTGGCCAAGATGTCGAGTCGTTCTGTCTCCTCACTCGTCCGGCCTGAAAAGAAGGTGATCCAGACCGAACTATCGACAATGATCACTTCTCATCTTCCGGATAGTAGACCGTCCCGTCCTCCCGAAATTCGCAATCCCTCCGCATTTCGTCGAGCGTCATTCCGGCGTCCCAGCCGATGCCACGCAGTGCCTCTAATGCTTCAAGCTGCCGGTTGATTTGGACCAGCTTGCGCAAGCCTGCTTCAACGACCGCCTTCTTGGTCGTTTCGCCAGTTATGCGCATGGCCTCGGCCATCAGGTCGTCGTCGATATCTATATTGGTGCGCATAGGTACAATCCATGTGTGTATGGAAACCTCGCACGATACACGTAAACCTTCAGGCGCTTTTTGCCAAATCGGCGAGGAGGCCGGCGGCAACACTCAAGCGAGATACGGTCATGTCACCCTCGGTCAGCGACTGCACGGCATCGATGACGCGGGTGATGGCGTCGGGGCGGGCGGCGCGCCAGGCTTCGAGCCGCGCCGGGATGGCGCCCGTTCCGGCGGCGATGACGTCGGCGGTGAGATCGCGCTGGGCCCGCATGAGGTTGGCGAGCGCGCGGTCGAGGGCCATGCGGTCGAACTTGTCGGCAAGGACGATGCGGCTCCCTGCCTCGATCACCCGGCCGAGGCGGAAGACGTCGAGCACGCCAAAAAAACGCGATGGCGGCATCGAGCACGTCGGTGCCGGTGCGGTCGGCGACCAAAACGATATCTGTGGCGAGCGACAGGGCCGAGAGCTCGGCGATACGGCGCGAAATGGCCTTGGGGGCGCCGCCCGACTCGAAGGAGGCAGCGCGCTTGCCGATTGTCTCGGTGATGAAGGGCGAGAGCAGGCTGCCCAAGTGGTTGCGGATGGCGGTGACGCCGGCGGCATAGCGCTCAACCAGTGGCTGCAGGCCCTTGTCGAAGGCAGCGTTGCGCAGGAACCAGAGGGTCTGCCGGGTGAGGAGGGTCTCGATCTCGGCATAGAGGGCGAGTTGGGTCTCCCCCGAAATGCTGCCATCTAGGGCGTCGACGGCGAGGTTGTAGTCGGGCAGGCCGAAGGCGTCGCGCGCGGCGGCATATGCGGCGGCGACCTGGCCGACATCGGCGCTGGTGGTGGACTGCAGTTCGGAGACGAGGCCGGGCCGCCGCGGTTGATCATGGCGTTGGAGAGCACCGTGGCGATGACTTCTCGGCGCAGCCATGGTGGGTCACGGCGTCCGGGAAGGTCTCGTTGAGCCGGGCCGGGAAGTAGCGGTAGAGCTCCTTGCCCAGATAGGGGTCGTCGGGGACGCTCGACTCGAGCAGGTCGGAGAAGACGGTTATCTTGGCGTAAGCCAGCAGCACGGCCAGTTCGGGCCGGGTGAGGCCGCGGCCGGTCGCGGCGCGCTCACGCAGCGCCTGGTCGTCCGGGATGAACTCGACGGCGCGGTTGAGAAGGCCGCGCTTTTCGAGCGTGTCGATGAGCCCGAGATGGTCCGGGAACTCGGCGAGGCCATGATGCTCGGAGAGCGAGAGCGCGAGCGTCTGCAGGTAGTTGTTGCGGAGGCAAAGCTCCGCCACCTGCTCGGTCATGGAGGCCAGGAACTCGTTGCGGACCTGGGTGGTGAGATCGCCGGAGCGCACCAGGGTGCCCAGCGCGATCTTGATGTTGACCTCGAGGTCGGAGGAATTGACGCCGGCGGAATTGTCGATGGCGTCGGTGTTGATGCGGCCGCCCTTGAGCGCATATTCGACGCGGCCGCGCTGGGTGACACCCAGGTTGGCGCCTTCGCCGACCACCTTGGCGCGGATATCGGCACCGGTGATACGCAGCGCGTCATTGGCCTTGTCGCCGGCCTGGGCCTCGGTTTCGGTGCTGGCGCGCACATAGGTGCCAATTCCGCCGAACCAGAGCAGGTCCACTTCGGCCTTCAGGATGGCGCGGATGACGTCGTTGGGAGTCACCGGATCGGCGCCGAGTCCGAGAACCCGGCGCGCTTCGGCAAAGAGCGGCACTTGCTTCAGCGATCGCGAATAGACGCCGCCGCCGCGCGAGATGAGGTCCTTGTTGTAGTCCTGCCAGCTGGAGCGCGGCAGGGTGAAGAGACGGGCCCGTTCGCCCAGACTCACCGAGGCATCCGGATCGGGATCGATGAAGATGTCGCGGTGGTCGAAGGCAGCGACCAGATGCGCATGCGGGGAGAGAAGCAGGCCGTTGCCGAAGACGTCGCCAGACATGTCGCCGACGCCCACCACGGTGAAGGGCTGGGTCTGGATGTCCCGATCGAGTTCGCGGAAATGGCGCTTGACCGCCTCCCAACCGCCGCGGGCGGTGATGCCCATCTTCTTGTGGTCGTAGCCGACCGAACCGCCTGAGGCGAAGGCGTCACCGAGCCAGAAATCGCGATCGAGCGCCAGCGCATTGGCGGTATCCGAGAAGGTCGCGGTACCCTTGTCGGCCGCGACGACCAGATAGGGGTCGGGCGCGTCATGGGCGATGAGGCGCGGTGGCGGCACGATGTCGTTGCCGACGAGGTTGTCGGTGACGTCGAGCAGGGTGGAGACGAAGATCTTGTAGCACTCGGTGCCTTCGCGCTGGATGGTCTCGCGGTCGGCCTTGGGTGGCATGCGCTTGGGGACGAAGGCGCCCTTGGCGCCCACCGGCACGATGATGGCGTTCTTGACCTGCTGGGCTTTCACCAGCCCAAGCACTTCGGTACGGAAATCCTCGGGCCGATCCGACCAGCGCAGGCCGCCGCGGGCGATGGCGCCGAAGCGCAGGTGCAGGCCTTCGACCCGTGGCGAATAGACGAAAATCTCGCGGAAGGGGCGCGGCTGGGGCAGGTCGTCGATCTTGTGGCAGTCGAACTTGAGCGCCAGTGCCGGCCGGCGGCTGCCGTCTGCGTTCCGCTGATAGGCGTTGGTGCGGACAATGGCGTTCAGCAGGTTGAGATAACGCCGGATGATGCGGTCTTCGTCGATCGAGGTGGTGGCTTCGAGCGCGGCCGCGATGGTCACTTCGGCGCCGGCAGCGATGGGCTGGCGCTCGTCGGTGAAGTCGGGGTCGTGGCGGGCGTGGAAGATGGTGATCAGCGCCTTGGCGACATCCGGATGGGCGTTGAGGACGGTTTCGAGATAGCTGCGTGAGAAGGCGATGCCGATCTGCTTGAGGTAGCGGGTCAGCGCCCGCAACAGTTCGACATCGGTCCAGCCCAGCGCCGCACGGGCGGTGAGCTGGTTGAGCCCGTCGCTTTCGGCGTCGCCACGCCAGACGGCCAGAATGGCGGTCTCGACGGCATGGGCGAGGATGGTGTCCGCCAGGTCGACGCCGATGGCTGCCTCGAGCACCATGTCGTGCACCCAGGTTTCGCCGATGCCGGCGGGGGTGACGGTGTAGGTGGACTCGTCGATGACGCGGAAGCCGAAGTTCTCCAGCATCGGCACGCGGGACGAGAGGGCGATCGGTGTGCCGCGATGGTAGACTTTGAGGCCTAGCGCGCCGTCGCTGCCCTGGCGGGCGCCGAGCTGGAGCGCGATGGCATGATCGTCGGGTAGACCGTTGATCACCACAATGTCGGCAAGTGCATCGGCGGCGGTGTTGCGGGCCTGGTAGCCGGCTGAGAAGGCCGTGAGGTAAGGCTCGATCAGCGCCTGGTCGTGGGTCAGCGCCATGAGCTTGTCGGCAAAACCCAGGGTCAGTTCGTTGACCTCGGTCTCGATCAGCTCGCGCGGCGGGTTTGGTGTCGTGCCGCCATTGCGGCCGATGATGAAGTGGACGCGGACCAGGTCGCCTTCGGGGAAACTCGGGTAGTAAGCCGAGACGCGGCCCTGGTAGGTGCGGGCCAGATAGGTGCCGATATGGGCGCGCACGTCGCTGTCGTAGCGTTCGCGGGGCACGTAGACGAGCACCGAGACGAAATTGTCGAAGCGGTCGATACGCGAGAGCACGCGGACCCGCGGCCGGTCGGTCAGCGTGGCGATTGTGGTGGCGAACTCGAAGAGTTGGCCGACATCGATCTGGAATAGTTCGTCGCGCGGATAGGTATCGAGCGCGTTCATCAGCGCCTTGCCGGCATGACCGGCCGGGTTGTGCTCGGAGCGGCGCATCACCTCGGTGATCTTGCGGCGGATCAGCGGCACTTCGGTATGCGGCGCAGCGAGCGCCATGGAGGTAAAGAGTCCGAGGATACGCAGCTCGCCGGTCACTTCGCCGAGGTCGCCGTAAAGCTTGACCCCGACATAGTCCATGTGGCTACGGCGGTGGACGCGGGCCCGGAGTGTTCGCCTTGGTGACGAGCAGCGGCTCGGCTTCCTTGAGAAAGGCGACGTGCTGCGGCGTCATCTCGACATAGTCTGATCCTGAACGGAGGAAACGGACTTTGGGGTCTTCGAGGATGCCGACACCGCTGTCGGGCACTGGCTCGAGGCTCGAGCCTTCGAGGCGGTACTCGCGCATGCCGAGGAACGTGAAATTGTGCTCGGCCAGCCAGCCCAGGAAGTGCATGGCCTCGGCGACCGACTGCGGCGCGGCCTTGGGCGGGCGCTCGTGCCAGGACTGGATGATTTCGCGGACGCGCTCGAGCATCGGGCGCCAGCCGGCGACGACGCGGCCGACATCGGTCAAGACGCTATTGAGTTCGGCCAGCAGCGCCTCGCGGGCGGCGTCGGAGGGTAACGGATCGATCTGCAGGTGCAGGAAGCTCTCGTTGCGGCTTCCCGGCGCCGGCATGTCGAGCACGCGATAGGTCTGCGGGTCGAACTGGAGGATGGGATGGGAGAGGAAGCGGATCACCCCGCCATGGGCGCGCACGGCGGCCAGCATGCTATCGACGATAAACGGCATGTCGGCCGAGAACACCTCGATGATCTCGGGATGGCCGGGATGCTCGGGCAACAGGTCGTAGATGCGGTGGTTGGCGAGCTCGCGCTTGCCCAGCCGTGCATAGGACTTGCGGAAGAGGGCCTCAAGCAGGTCGGCCGAGCAGGTCTTGAGGTCTTCGGGGTCGGTGGCCTCGATGCTGAGGCGCAGGAAGCGGCCAAAGCTCGGCTCGGTGGCGAGGAGGCCCTGGGCGCGAGCCAGCAGGTCGGCGCGGGTGTCCAAGAAAGGCGTGTCGTTCACCGAATCGTCCCCCCGAACCGCAACGCGATTCGTCATCAGAGTGCGTCGCACCGCGCGGCTTGTCGAGTGGTAAGACCTTGCTAGCGGTTGCCTGCCATAGTCCGGCAACACCGCCATGACAGACCGATGACCGCCCCCGTACCCACCGACCTCAGGTCGATCCTCCGCACAGGCCTTTCGAAGTCGCTGGCGTCGCTGCTGATCAAGGTGGCGACGGCGGGACTGACCTACGGCATGTATGTGGTGCTCTCGCGGGTGATGGGCGAGACGGAGTACGGCTATTTTGCCTTCGGGCTGAGCCTCGCGACCGTCTTGGCGATCGGCGCGAGCATGGGGCAGCAGACGGCGATCCTGCGCTACTGGCAGGAAGAGCATGTGGCGGGCCGACCCGACCGGGCGCTGGCAGCGCTGCAGGCGGGCGGGGCGCTTACAATCCTCGCCGGCGTTTTCGTCTCGCTGGGGCTGATCCTCGTCAGCCTCGGTGTTCAGGTTTTCGGCGAAGCCAATCGGCCGGTGGCGCATCTTTATGCGGCGGCGACGCTGGTGCTGCCGATGGCACTGGCCGAATACTGGAGTTCGGCGCTGCGGGCGCAAGGGTCGGTGTGGACCGCCTTGGTGCCGCGCGACATCATCTGGCGGGTGGCGGCGCCGCTGGTGGTGGTGGCTATCGTTCTCGCTGGTGCACCGGTCAATGGCTGGCAGGGACTGGCGCTGACGGCGCTGATCCTGGCGCTGGCGCTGGGACTGCAAGTGCTTGGCGCCGGGCGACGCAGCTACGCCATTGCGCCAGCCTTCGGCGGCACGGGCGAGTACTGGCGCGAGCGGGGCCGGCAGAGCCGCTGGTTCCTGATCGGCACGGTGATCGACAGTGCCGCGCTCAACGTCGATACGATCTTTGTTGGCCTGATGGTGACGCCGGAGAGCGCCGGCGTCTATTTCAACGCCTTCCGCACGGCTGGCCTTCTGACGCTCTTTACCTTCGCCATCACGCTGGTGGTGGCGCCGATGGTGGCCAAGCACTACCACGCCGGCGAAATGCGCAAGGCGCAGGCGGTGACGGCGCTTTGTGCCTGGGCCGGGTTCGTGTTCTCGCTGGCGGTTTTCGTCGGCTTTTTCTTCTTCGGCGACGAGATCCTGTCGCTGTTCGGCGGGCGGCAGGAGGGCGGCTGGCTGATCCTGCTGGTCCTCTCGACCGGGTTGCTTTTCGACGCGGCAACCGGCCCGTCGCGCATCGTCATGATGATGACCGGGCACGAGCGGGACTATGTCCGCATCTTCGGCGGCATCATGGTGGCGGGTATCGCCCTACAATTGGTCGTGATCCCGCTCTATGGCCCGCTGGGCGCTGCCATCGTCAATGCCGGGTCGCGGATTCTGGCGCAATTGGCGATCGCTGGTGGAGCCGCAAGCATATCGGGCTCGATACGAGTCTGCTCGGTGTGTTCCGGATCAACACCCTGGTGGACGGAGCGGCACCGCGCCGCGCTTGACCAGTCCGCCTGCCGGGGACTAGAACGCCCCGTTACTTTCCCCTCTTCCGGAGCTGGATACCTCAGGCTATGGCCAGAACGCTTTACGACAAGATCTGGGACGACCATCTGGTCGGCACGAACGAGGATGGCACAGGCATCCTCTATATCGATCGTCACCTCGTTCACGAGGTCACGAGCCCGCAGGCGTTCGAGGGACTACGAATTAACAAGCGCAAGGTGCGCCACCCGGAGCGGACGCTCGCCGTGGTGGACCACAATGTGCCGACGTCGGACCGCCGTTTCGGCATCGACGACCCGGAATCCAAGCTGCAGGTCGATACGCTGGCGCAGAACGCCAAGGATTTTGGCGTCGAGTACTTCAATGAACTCGATCGCCGGCAGGGCATCGTGCACATCGTCGGGCCGGAGCAGGGCTTCACCCTGCCAGGCATGACCATCGTCTGCGGTGATAGCCATACCTCCACGCATGGTGCCTTTGGCGCCCTGGCGCACGGCATTGGTACGTCCGAAGTCGAGCATGTGCTCGCCACCCAGACGCTGATGCAGCAGAAGGCCAAGAACATGCTGGTGCGGGTCGACGGGCAGCTGCCGCCCGGCGTTACCGCCAAGGACATCATCCTCGCCATCATCGGCGAAATCGGTACGGCGGGCGGCAATGGCCACGTCATCGAGTTCGCCGGCGAAGCGATCCGTTCGCTGAGCATGGAAGGTCGCATGACGGTCTGCAACATGACCATCGAGGGCGGTGCGCGCGCGGCCTGATCGCGCCGGACGAAAAGACCTTCGAATACGTCAAGGGCCGCAACCGGGCGCCGACCGGCAAAGCCTGGGATATGGCGCTCGAGTACTGGAAGACGCTCTATACCGACGAAGGCGCGCATTTCGACAAGGTCGTGGTGCTCGATGCCGGCAAGCTGCCGCCGATCGTGTCGTGGGGCTCGTCGCCCGAGGACGTGATCTCGGTGCAGGGGGCCGTGCCGAACCGGACGAGATCCAGGATCCCAACAAGCGCACCTCCAAGTGGCGTGCGCTCGAGTATATGGGCCTTACCCCCGGGACCAAGATCACCGACATCGCGGTGGATCGTGTGTTCATCGGTTCGTGCACCAATGGCCGCATCGAAGACCTGCGCGCTGCCGCGGCAGTGCTCAAGGGCCAGAAGGTGGCGTCCACGGTCAATGCAATGGTCGTGCCGGGTTCGGGGCTGGTCAAGGAACAGGCGGAAGCCGAGGGCCTGGACAAGATCTTCAAGGATGCCGGGTTCGACTGGCGTGAGCCGGGCTGCTCGATGTGCCTGGCCATGAACGCCGACAAGCTCAAGCCGCAGGAACGCTGCGCCTCGACTTCGAACCGCAATTTCGAGGGTCGTCAGGGCTTTAAAGGCCGCACCCACTTGGTGTCGCCGGCAATGGCGGCTGCTGCTGCGGTGGCGGGCCACTTCGTCGATATCCGCGAGTGGCCAAAACACTGAGCCAGCTGCTCACAGGTCGCGACTGGGCGGAGCAATCCGCCCCGTCGCTCGATGATTTCGAGATCATCGCCGCCGAGGCCTTCGCCGCGCTGCCCGAGGAATTCCGGGCGCTCACCGGTCACGTGCCGTGCATGGTCACGGACTTTCCCGACGAAGAGACGATGGCCGAGATGGAGCTCGAGAGCGAGTTCGACATTCTCGGCCTCTTCCGCGGCGTCGGGCTGCCGCAGGGCGCCGCCAACCCGATGACCGGCCAGCTTCCCAACCAGATCTGGCTCTACCGCCGCCCCATCCTCGACTACTGGGCCGAGCATGAGGAAACGCTGGGCGCGATCATCACCCACGTGCTTGTGCACGAGATCGGCCACCATTTCGGCTTCTCGGACGAGGACATGGAAGCCATCGAGGCGAGTGCTGGGTAGTACCCCTTTTCCGCTCTCAGTGGCCCTGGTGCCTCGCGGCGGCCCTCATCCTGAGCCTGGTCGAAGGGCGGAGGGCAGGGGCACGATCTGTTTGCCCGACCTCGTGGTTCGACAGGCTCTCCATGAGGTCTCTTGTTGCTTAGCGACCGGTGTCAGGGGTCGAGAGCATCCCGATAATCGTTGAGGTTGGCGTCGACCGAGGACGGGGCGTCGATCCAGTGCTGCATGGCGCCGCCAGTGACCGGATCGCGGGCCGGGATGGGCAGCATCATGATGCGCTTGACCGCGGCGCGGCGGATGTCCTCGGAGATGCGCTCTTCGGCCATGTTGTCCCAGTCGCGGCCTTCGTCATAACCGCCGATCATGCCGATATCGTCTGAATGGCCGACCATATTGTGCGAGACCCCGGCCGGGATGACGATGACGTCGCCGGTGCTGACTTTCACGCGGGTGCCGCCCTTGCCGAAGAATTCGACTTCCATCCAGCCACTGGCGACGCCCAGGCATTCATGGGTGGTCGAATGGAAATGGCCGTAGGTATAGACGCCCGGATAGCGCCAGTTATTGGTCCAACCGTTCTGGCGCAGCCGGCCGATCAGTGCGTCCTCGCCGCCGCCAGCAATGACGTTGCGATAGACCAGCAGCGGAAAGCGACTGTTCGGCGCCATGCCGCGCGGGCCTGACGTATGGAGTTCTGGTGTGTTCGACATGGTTCCCCTCCCGTGTGTCGACCCATCCAACACGAGTTGTACAGTGGATGTCCAGACGGGAGGAGAGATGCTCAGTCGCGGGGGACGAAGTCGAATTCGGCTTCGCGGCCACCGGCCGGGTCGTCGGAGACCCGGATGGCGAGCTTGG
>JACDQI010000058.1 GCA_015657675.1 Devosia sp. | reverse complement strand
GCGCGCGCTTGGGCGGCATCTGCCCGAACGGCGTCGACATCGAGATCGCCGTCTCCTCTTCCGTCATGTCCGCCGGAATATCGGCAAACAGCGGCGTCGAGAGATAACGCTCGCCCGTATCGGGCAGCATGCACAAGATATTGCTGCCCGGCGCTGCCTTGGCCGCCACCTTGAGGGCCGTCGCAAACGTGCCGCCCGAGGTGATCCCGACAAATATCCCTTCCTGCCGCGCCAGTTCCTGGCTGCACTTGATCGATTCCGGTCCAGTCACGGTCAAGATTTCGTCGATCAACTTCTCGCTCACCGCCTCGCCAGCAATCTTGGGAATAAAGTCCGGGTTCCAGCCCTGGAACGGATGCGGCTTCCACGCCACGTGGCTCGCGGTCGCGCGCCGTCTTCTCGCCGCGGCTGCGGCTCACCGCTGAGCAGCATCGCCGCGCTATCGGGTTCGCCCACCACGATCCTGGTATGCGGGCTCTCCTTGCGCAGCACCCGGCTGACGCCGGTCATCGTGCCGCCCGTGCCGTACCCGGTGACGAAATAGTCCAGCGACTCGCCCTCGAAATCAGCGAGGATTTCCCGTGCAGTGGTGCGCGAATGCGTGTCCGGATTGGCCTCGTTCTCGAACTGCCGGGTCTGGAACCAGTCATTGGTCTTGGCCAGTTCCTCGGCCTTGGTCACCATGCCGCCCGCTCGCGCCGCCGCCGGCGTCAGCACCACCTTGGCACCCAGGAACCGCATCAACCGCCGCCGCTCCACCGAGAACGCCTCCGACATCACCAGCACCAGCGGATAGCCCTTGGCCGCGCAGACCATGGCGAGACCGATGCCGGTATTACCCGAGGTTGCCTCGATCACCGTCTGCCCGGGCTTCAGCGCCCCCGACTTTTCCGCCGCCTCGATCACTCCGAGCGCCAGCCGGTCCTTGACCGAGCCGAGTGGGTTGAATGCTTCGATCTTGACGTAGAGATTGACGCCCTTGGGGCCGAGCTTGTTGATGCGCACCACCGGCGTGTTGCCCACCGTCTCGAGAATGTTCTGATATTTGTGACCCATAGCGGCCTCCCGTTCACTGGAGGCGGAGCCTACGCCGCGCCTGCGTCACACGGAACCCCTCAAACTCCGCTTTGGCGCAGCACCGGCTGCCTGCTACCAAAGGCCCAGAGGAGAACACCCATGGTCGATGCCAGCACTGCCAAACGGATCGAACTGCTCGGCCTTGCCACCGATGCAGGGGCTGCAACGCGCGGTGCCACAATGGGCCCCGAGGCCCTCCGCATTGCAGGGTTGATCGAAACCCTTGAAAGCCTCGGCCACAGTGTCACCGACCGCGGCGACGTGCGCCCGGAAGAATCCGGCCCGCGCCCCGAACGCCGCCGCGCCGAAATCCTCTCCATCGCGCAGGCGGCCAGCGACGCCGGCCTCGATATCCTGCGCGCGGGCGGCCTGCCGGTGTTCCTTGGCGGCGACCACTCCATCTCCATGGGCTCGGTCTCGGGCGTCGCGCGCTGGTGTGCGGAACGCGGTCAGGAGCTCTTCGTCCTCTGGTTCGACGCCCATGGCGACTTCAACACCCCCGAAATCTCGCCCTCCGGCAATCTGCACGGCATGGCGCTCGCGTTGCTCTGCGGCGAAGACGAGTTCGACGATGCCTTTGGCGGCGCCTGGCGCGGCGAAGTCGACCCGGCGCACGTGACGCTGTTCGGCGCCCGCTCCATCGATGCTGGCGAACGCGACCTTCTGGAGGCACGCGGCATCGAGGTCATCGACATGCGCATGATCGACGAACAGGGCGCCACCGCCCCCATCCAGCGCTTTATCGACCGCGTCGCGGCCGCCGGCGCCATTTGCACCTGAGCCTCGACGTCGACGCACTCGACCCCTCCATCGCACCTGCCGTCGGCACCGTCGTTCCCGGCGGCCTCACCTATCGCGAAGCGCATCTGGTGATGGAAATGCTGCACGATGCCGGCATTGTCGGCTCGCTCGACATCGTCGAGCTCAACCCCTTCCTCGACCATGCCGGCAAGAGCGCCCTCCTCCTCGTCGACCTCGCCGCCAGTCTTTTCGGCCGCAAGATCATGACGCGAAGGACGGGGCGCTAAGCACCGGCTGTCATTCGAGCCGATGGGCGAACACCTTCATTGAGTTCGCCAGATACATCGCGAACCCCGGCGCAATCGCCTCGTAGCGCGCCACGAAATCGGCATGCGCCAGATAGGTATCGGCCAGCCCCGCATAGGCTTCAGGCGGGCACGGTCGGCCCCACATGAAGGCGACCCACTCGCGATGGCGGTGCAGAAGTGGATCAAGGCTCGGTGATCCGGTCGGCAAGCCACGCCGCATCCCCTCCGCGAGCCCCTCCTCGATCTCCTGCAACTTGCTTTGCATCGCCTGCTGCTCGTCCGCGCTCAGCTGTGCATACGTCTTGCGGCTGAGTGCAATCTCCGGGACGACACCGTCACCGTAGCGATCAATCAGCCAGGCTTCGTATTCGGCCTGTTTGTCGGGCGAAATGCCCCGGTACAGTTCTGCGTTCTTCATAGTGATTTCTCCTTGCAGGCTGGCGATCGTGCGGTCGATCGTCGTGACCAACTGGGCGAAACGAATTGCCTCCGCTGCAAGCCGCTCACGCTGCTGCCGAAGCGCCGAGAGGCGATCAAAGCCTGGCGCATCGATGAGCTTTGCGATGTCGCCCAGCGCAATGCCGAGCTCGCGATGAATGAGGATCTGCTGCAAACGCAGCAATTCCTCCTCGCCATAGTAGCGATAGCCGTTTTCGCCCAGGAACGCGGGCCTGAGAATGCCGATCTCGTCATAGTGGTGCAGCGCCCGGACCGAAACGCCCGAGAGTTTGGCAACCTGTTTGACCGTCAGCTTCTTCATGCTCGCGCCTCCGCCCCCTCTGCTTGCGCCCTCACGTTGCGTGAGGGTCAAGCGCTCACACTGGCGCGGCCATCCAGAGCCAAAAAAAGCAAAACGCCGGACCAAGGGCCCGGCGTTTTGAATTCAATCGGTGAAAGAACTCACGCGCTGGCGGGAGCTTCTTCCTTCTTGCGCTCAGCGTAGATGTAGAGCGGACGCACGTCCTTGCCCTCCACCACTTCGGCGCTGATCACCACTTCCTCAACCCCGTCGAGCGAGGGCAGGTCGTACATGGTGTCGAGCAGGATGCCTTCCATGATCGACCGCAGACCGCGCGCGCCGGTCTTGCGCTCGATGGCGTGCTTGGCAATCGCCATCAGCGCGTCCTCGTGGAAGGTCAGTTCCACGTCTTCCATCGAGAACAGGCGCTGGTACTGACGCACCAAAGCGTTCTTGGGTTCGGTGAGGATCTGGATCAGTGCCGGCTCGTCGAGATCTTCGAGCGTGGCCAGCACCGGCAGACGACCGATGAATTCCGGGATCAGGCCGAAGCGCACCAGGTCTTCCGGCGCCACTTCGCGCAGGATGTCGCCAACGCGGCGGTCCTTGGGATCCTTGACCACGGCGCCAAAGCCGATGCCCGAACCTTCCGAACGCGCCGAGATGATCCGCTCCAGCCCGGCAAACGCGCCGCCGCAGATAAAGAGGATGTTGGTCGTATCGACCTGCAGGAATTCCTGCTGCGGATGCTTGCGCCCGCCCTGCG
>JACDQI010000057.1 GCA_015657675.1 Devosia sp. | reverse complement strand
GGCTGCTTGAGCAGCTCGGTCGCCTCGGCATCGCTGACTCTGTCGTCGACGCGCAGCGGCTCACCGGCCACCACTACTGCCTTCGAGAACGGATGGTTGATCTGCGTCTGGTCCCAGACTTTGGAAAAGATCGTGCGGCGCACGCTGGCCATCGCCACCGGCTGCACCGGCACACCAGCGAGGCGGGCGAGCCGCACGAGGCCCTTGGACACCTTGCGGCCCCGGATGGGTGGCACTTCGGCAGTCATGACGATCGAATGGCCGGCCTTGATGTCGCGCAGCGCTTCGAGCGTGCCGCCGACGGCGCGGGCGCCCTCAAACGTGTTGCCGGTGCCGTAGATTACCTTAACGCCCCATCGGGTGATGGCCGCCGCCCCAAGCCGGCCATCGGTATGCGGCGACACCAGCACCCGGCTATTGGCGTAGTCGGCCTTGGGCACCATGTAGCCGATCGAGGTCATGTTGGCGTGCCAGAAGGTATAGATCACCGGCACCTGCGCCAGCACCCGCTCGACATAGTCGGCGGGCTCGTAGCTCACCTTGGTGGTGCGCATGCCGAGCCCGACATAGCCGCCAAGGATATGCCGGCCGACAAAATTGTAGACCGCCGGCCGATCGAGGAGGCGGGTCTTCTTGCGGCTCAAGCCTCGGGACCGGGCTCGAGCAGCCGGTGCAGATGGACCACGAAATAGCGCATCTCGGCATTGTCGACGGTCATCTGGGCCTTCTGCTTCCAGACGGCATGGGCCGACGCATAGTCGGGATAGAGCCCGACGATATCGACCTTGCTCAGGTCCTTGAAGGTAATCTCCTTGAGATCCTCGAGCTCGCCGCCGACGACGAGGTGTAGAAGCTGCTTTTTCGGTTTCTTGCTCACGGCGTCTGTCTCTCCATCAGCACGGTTTCAGCGGGGCACCCATAGACCCGGATCAGCGCCGCATGTAGGGGCGCTTTTAGCGAAGCATCGCCCAGCGCCGCAAGCGCGCCGTGGCGGATTTCCGGGCGATTGAAGCGGATCGAACCCACGCAGACGTCCTCGAACGCTAACCCGCATTCGGCGAGGATCACGGCGGCACCTGCAATGTCCCAATCCTGTGCCCCTCGCCGGGCCACGGCAGCATCGAGTTTGCCAGTCGCCACCTGCACCAGCCGATAGGCAAGGGAAGGGTAGGCGGGGCCGCGGCTGTACTCCAGACCCTCGGCTTGCAGCTCCTGGTGCACCGCGCCCGGCGCCGGGATCAGCGGCGCCGTACGTCCGGCAACCGTCTCGCGCTGCAGCGGCGCGCCGTTGAGGCGGGCGCCATCGCCGCGCGCCGCCTCATACATCTCGTCGCGCGCCGGAGCGAACACCACGCCGGCAATCGCCACGCCGTCCTCGACCACTGCCAGCGACACCGTCCAGGAGTCCTCGCCGCGGATAAAGCCGCGCGTCCCGTCTATCGGATCGACGACGAATACCCGCGATTTGCCCAGCCGGTCGTCCGTGTCAGCAGTCTCTTCGCTCAGCCAGCCATAGTCGGGCCGCGCCGTGGTCAGAGCCGAGCGCAGAAACTTGTCGACCACGATATCGGCTTCGCTGACCGGGGAATTGTGTTCCTTGGTCCAGTGCTTGAGGTCGCGGCGAAAGTAGCCCACCGCGATGATCCCGGCCGTCACCGCAGCGGACCGCAGCAGCTGCAGGTCCTCTTGTGCGGTGGTGAGCTTGGTGGTGGCCATTGTGCTTCCGGGCGAAATCTGGCGCCCTTCTAGGCGCGCAAGGCCGCAAGGACAAGGTGGCGGCCCGCGCGGTGGCTATGCGGCTTTGTCGCAGAGCGCCTTGAGGTCGGCGATCGGCACCGGTCGGGAGAGCAGGAACCCCTGCAACTCGGTGCACCCGCAACCCACGAGGAAGTCGCGCTGTGCCTCCGTCTCGACCCCTTCGGCAGTGACGTCGATTTTGAGCGCCAGCGCCAGTTCAATGATGGCGCGCACGATGGCGCCCGATTCCGCGCTGGCGCCGAGCTGGGCCACGAAGGAGCGGTCGACCTTGAGCTTGTCGACATTGTAGTGCCGCAGGTAGCTCAGCGACGAATAGCCGGTACCAAAGTCGTCGAGCGCGACCCTGACCCCGGCCTTGCGCAGCCGCTGCAATGCCAACAGCGTGCCCTCGCTGGCGTCGAGCAGCACGCTTTCGGTGATCTCGATCTGCAGTCGACGCGGGTCGAGCTGCATGCGGTTGAGCGTATCGAGGGCCCAGTCGCAGAAGCGATGGCGTCGCAGCTGCACCGCCGAGACATTCACCGCGATCCAGGGGCAGTTGAGGGTCTTGATGGTGCGGCAAGCTTCCTCGAACACCCATTCGCCCAGCCGGTCGATCAGCCCGCGCTCTTCGGCGACGCCGATAAAGAGGTCGGGCGGCAGCCTGCCACGGGTCGGGTGGTTCCAGCGCACCAGCGCTTCGGCGCCGACAATGCGAAGATCTGTGCCATAGACCGGCTGGTAGGCCAGTTCGAGCTGGTTCCCCTCGGTCAGGGCATCGCGCAGGTCGTGTTCGACCTCGCGCCTTTCCGCCAGGATCGAGGCCATGGCGGGCGCAAAAACCTGCCAGCGGCCGCGGCCGTGTGATTTGGCGTCATAGAGCGCCGTGTCCGCCTCGCGCAGCAGCCTGTCCGCATCGGCATTGCCATCGCCCTGGCTGATCCCAAGGCTCGCACCGATAAAGGCTGGATCCCCGAACAGGTCGAACGGTCGCGCCAGCTCGGAAAGAATGGCGCTGCTCAGGCCTTCGGCGACTTCCGGATCGCCCACATGCGTGAGCAACACGCCGAACTCGTCGCCGCCCAGCCGCGCCACCATGCCGCGATTGCCGACGAGCGCGCTGAGCCGACCCGCCACCTGGCGGATCAGTTCATCCCCCGCGGCATGCCCGAGCGTATCGTTGACATGCTTGAACCGGTCGAGATCGACGAGGATGAGCATGGTCTCGCGCCCGGGCTGCG
>JACDQI010000056.1 GCA_015657675.1 Devosia sp. | reverse complement strand
CGTCGCCGGGCCGGACGACGTCCCCGAGTTCGCCTATTCGGTCGCCGACTGGGAGTCGTTCCGCCGTGACGAGTCTGGCGCGCGCCAAAGCGACAATTTTGGTCAAAACGTCGACCCGGCAGGGAACAGCTTGCGATGTTGCGACGTTGTTTAGGCAACAAGAACACGGGGCGGGTCCGAACCGCCCGCACAGTTTTGGTCCCGTCGCACCCGGCGTGTGACCAAACGATCGGTGGCTGCTTGTGAGGGCTGACGCTCCCTCATGGGTGGAACCGAAGGGACGCGAGGCTTCGGCCTCGCGTCTTTTTTTGGCTATTCCGCCGGGGCAGGGGCTGCGTCAGCGGCGTCCAGTTCGCGCTGCAGTCGCGCCTCTTCTTCCGCCTTGGGCTTTGAGAACCCGGCGATGAAGAGATAGGCGATCGGGGTCAGGAACAGGGTAAAGAGCGTGGCAAAGCCCAGCCCGCCCACCATCACCCAGCCCAGCGCCGCCCGCGCTTCCGATCCCGCGCCGCCCGCAATGATCAGCGGCACGCCGCCCAGAACGGTGGCAATCATGGTCATGATTACCGGACGCAGGCGGATGTTGGAGGAGTTCTCGATCGCCTCGCGCACCGACTGACCGCGATCGCGCAGCTGGTTGGCGAACTCGACGATCAGGATGCCGTTCTTGGCCATGATGCCGACCACCAGGATCAGTCCGATCTGGCTGTAGACATTGAGCGACACGCCGGTGACGAACAGCGCATAGACCGCGCAGGCGAGCCCGAATGGCACCGTCGCCATGACGATCACTGCACTCCAGACGCTTTCGAACTGCGCCGCCAACACCAGGAGGATCACCACCAGCGCAAAGCCGAAGGTGATCAGCAGCCCCTGGTTGTTGTCGCCGATGGTCTGGGCTTCGGCGAGCGGGATGATGCCGGCCCCGTCGGGCAGCAGCGGCTGGGCCAGTTGCACCGCCTGACCATAAGCATCGCCAATGGCAAAGCCGTCGGTCAGGGCTGCCGTTACCGTCACCGACCGGCGCTGCTGCTCGCGGCCGAGGGAAGGCGCGATCGGGGCCTCCTTGATCGAGGCAATGGTCGACATCGGCACATAGCGGCCGTCGCTGGTCTTGATGAAGATCGACTCGAGATCGCCCGGATCGTTGATTGGGCTCGAGGTGGAGAGCATCTGCACCGCATAGCTCTGGTCGTTGATGAACACCGTGCCGACATTGGAGCCGTCGATCATCGCCTGCATGGTGGTTGAGAGGCCATTGATGTCGACGCCGAGGCTTGCCGCCTTGTCGCGGTCGACGGTCAGCGTCATCTGCGGCTGCGTCGTTTCGTAATTCACCGAGACGCGGCCCCATTTGGGGTCGGCTTCCATCTCGGCCTTCACGGCGTTCGCCGCCGTCGCCAGCGACTGGTAGTTGTCGCCGACGAGGCCGAACTGCAGGCCCGAGCCGCCGCCGCGGATGCCTAGCGAATTGGACTGGTTGATGCTGGCGCGCACGCCCGGCACGTTGACCAGCTTGGCCTGCACTTCTGTGGCAATCTGCTGCTGGGTGCGGCTGCGTTCTTCCCAGGGCGCCAGCGTCATGGTGATGAAGCCCGAGGAGGTGTTCGAGCCGAAGCCCGAGACCGAAAAGATGCTCGTCGCCTCGCCGCTCTGCCGATAGGGCTGGAGCAGCTCCTCGATCTTTTGCATTTGCGCGCGGGTGAAATCGAGGCTCACCGTATTGGGCGCCGAGACCCGGATCGAGATGGCTGAACGGTCCTCGGCAGGCGTCAGTTCCTGCCGCAGCGTGCCGAACACCAGCCAGGCCGATCCGGCAAAGAGGAAAGCCACGGCCAGCACCACGATTGGTGCGTTGAGCGCCGCCTTCAGCATGCGGCCATAGATCCGCGCCAGCAGCCCACCGAACTTTTCGATCGGGCCCGGGGCCTTTTCGACATGCGGTTCAGAACGCGAGGCGAGCATCGGCGCCAGCGACAGCGCCACAACCGCCGACAGCCCCACCGAGATGGCGAGGGTGAAACCGAACTCGCGGAACAGCCGACCGGTCTGGCCGGGCAGGAAGCTCAGCGGGATGAACACCGCTGCCAGCGTCACCGTGGTGGCGATCACCGCAAAGAACACTTCTTGTGTGCCGAGCACGGCGGCCGCACGCGGCCCGAGGCCCATGGCGCGTCGTCGGGTGATGTTCTCGAGCACCACGATGGCGTCGTCGACCACCAGACCCGTCGCCAGCACAAGCGCGAGCAAAGTCAAAATGTTGAGCGAAAATCCGAAGGCATAGAGTCCGGCAATCGTACCGATCAGCGCCACCGGCAGCGTTAGGGCAGGGATCAGCGTCGCCCGCCAGTCGAGCAGGAACAGGTAGATGATCGCCACCACGCTCACCACGGCGATGATCAGAGAGCGTTCGACCTCGTGGATGGCGCCCGAAATGAACACCGAGTCGTCCGAGGAGATGCGCACATCGACATCCGCAGGGATCGAGCCCTTGAGATCGGCCACGGCCTTGCGCACGCCTTCCGAGATCTGCACCGAGTTCGATTGCGCCTGTCGCACTATCCCCAGCCCAATGCCCGACTTGCCGTCGCTGCGCAGGCCCGACGTGGTCGAGGTGGGCCCAAACACCACCGAGGCGACATCGCCCAGCTTGATGCGGTCGCGAATGGTGAGCGCTTCCATCTGCTCGGGCGTGTTCACCTCGGCGACGGCGCGGATCGCAATGTTCTGGTTGGTGCCATTGAGCGAGCCGGCCGGGCTGTCGAAGGCAATCGAGGACAGCGCATTGCGCACATCGGCCACGGTCAGCCCGAGGCTTGCAAGCTTGATCTGGTCGACATCGATCTGGAAAAGGTTCTGCTGCGCCCCATTGATCTGCACGTCGGCGACGCCCGGCACGGCGGCCAGCCGCTCGGCAATCACGTCCTCGACCAGCGTCGTCAGTTCGCCCTTGGGCATGGTGTCCGAGGTCACGGCGAGCTGGATAATCGCCTGGGCATCGGAGTCCGCCTTGATGATGGTCGGCGTATCGGCCGTGTCGGGCAGGCTGTTGGTGATGCGGCTCAGCGCATCGCGAATGTCGGAGGTCGCATTGTCGAGATTGGTGCCGTCCGAGAAGGTCAGCGTCACCCGGCTGCGGCCATAGGACGAGCTCGACGACAGTGCCGTCACGCCCTGCACCCGCGCCACCGCGCCTTCAATCGCCGCGGTGATTTCGCGGTCGACGGTTTCCGCCGAGGCGCCTGAGAAGTTGGTATTGATCGAAATGGTCGGCCGCTCGACGCTTGGCAGCTCCCGCACTTCGACGCCGAAGAAGGCCGCAATCCCGGCCACGATGATCAGCGCATTGATCACCACCGCCAGCACCGGGCGTTTCACAAACAGCGCCGCCAGCACGCCACCACGCTCATTCTGGGACTGGATGGACATCAGTGGGCTCCCTGCCGTGACTGTGCAGTCAGGTCACCCTCCCCCTTGCGGGGAGGGGACAGGGGTGGGGGTATGAGAGCCAGTGATGCTGGGGTAGGTCTGGGAGGGAGCCCCAGCTTCGCCGGCTTTCCCACCCCCCACCCGAACCCTCCCCCGCAAGGGGGGGAGGTGCATGAGAGGCCGGCGGTTCACTTTGCCAAGCACGATCATGATGCGTTCGCTTTCGGCCGGTCGCCACCTTCAGCAACCGGCGCATCGAGCAGCCGCACCGCCGCGCCGTCGCTCAGCTGCTGCACGCCCTGCACGACGATCTGGTCGCCTTTGGCGAGCTCGCCCTTGACCAGCACACCATCGGAGTTGCGCTGGATGATCTCCACCGCCACCCGCTCGACCTTGCCCTCGACAAAGCGCCACAGATAGGCACCGGCCGACGACCACTGGATCGCCAGCGGATCGACTGTCGGGAACGTCTCGCCCGGAAAACTCATTGCCACGGCGAAAGACATGCCGGGCCGCAGCGTGCCGGCGGCATTCTCCACCCGGGCCTGCACCTTGAGCGTGCGGCTCGCCGGATCGATGCGGTTGTCGACCCCGCTCACCACGCCCGCCACCACTTCGCCCGGCAGAGCGACGGCTGTGGTCTCCACCGGCATGCCGACGGTGATCACCGACGCGTAGCGCTCGGGGACATAGAAGCTGATGACGATCTCGGACGTGTCCTCGATGGTGGTCACCACCGTCTGGGCGCCGAGCTGGTTGCCGGGGCTCACCTGGAACAGTCCCACTGTGCCGCCGATCGGCGAGGTTATCGTGCGGCGGTCGAGCGCCAGCTTGGCCGACTGCGTCTCGAGCCGCGCGTTGGTCGCCGCGAGTTGGGCGGCGTTGAGCTGCACCGTCGTGGCCGAATTGGCCTTGGCCAGCTCCTCGGTCCGCGCCAGCGCCGAGTCGGCATCGCGCTGGCTCACTTCGGCGCGTTCGAACGCGATCTTTTCGGCCGCATCGTCGAGCTGGCCAATCACCGCGCCTGCCGCAATCGTCTCGCCGGGCTGCACTGCCAGCGCCACCAGCGTACCGCTGGCCGGCGCCACCACCGTCACCGACTGCGTCGCGGCGCCTTCGCCGATGGCCGTCAGCTTGTCGTTGATCTTGCCTTCGCTCGCTGCAGCGGTGACCACCACCATCTCGCGACCACCGCCGCGTCCGCCGCTGGGACGTCCGCCGGCGGGCTGGCCGCCCTGGCCGGGCTGGGCCGTCGCCGGACGTTCACCACCACCACCGGCCGTCGCCGCGCCAGCCGGCGCTGCCGCCTCTGCGCTTGGGAGAACGATGCCGACCCGTGCCAGCATCTGCGGCGCACCGGGCACGAGAAATACAAAAGCCGCCGCAGCGGCAACGACAACGACAATGGCAATCAGGAGCTGCTTGAGCACCAACACATCCTGTCAAAAAACTTGAGACCAGCGCGGGGAGCGGCGCCAGCTGAAAGTGCAAACCTAGCATCCGGGTTGCGCCGGTCACGTTACAAAACGCTAAGTTTCACGCAATTGTCAGGTTTTGGATTCGATTGGCGCCTAGGCGCTTGCCAAGCCTCAGGCGCTCAGTCGGTCCGCCAGCCAGTCCCACCCGCCGGCCCGGGCATGGGCGATGGCGTCGCGCCCCTGATCGTCGGTCTTGTGCCGACCCGCCCCGAAGAGAAGCAGCAGCCCGACAATGGCCGCATCGCCATGCGCCGCCGCGACATGCAGCGGCGTCAGCCCGCCCGCTTGAGTCAGGTCCGGTGTCGCGCCGGCCCGGAGCAGGGCCTCCACCATGCCGGCATCGCGCCGCGCCGTTGCCGCATGCAGTGCCGCTACGCGCTGCGAGTTGGTCGCGGCGTCGTCAAGACTCTTGGTGAGTGGCAGCAGCAGATCGAAGATGTCGCGTCGCCCGAAGAATGCCGCCAGCCCGAGCGGGGTAAAGCCATCCGGCGCGCGTTCGTTGGCATCCCAACCGGTCGCCAGCGCACGGTCCAACCCTTCGCGGTCACCCAGAATAATGGCGTCGTGCGGCGACAGCGTCGGAAAGAATGGCCGCAGGATGTCGACCGCCGAGGGCTGGCCGACATAGTGGGCCCAGGCCAGCAATGACGCGCCGCTGGCATGGCGCAGCGCGGCGGGGTCCGGCTCCGCCGTCAGGGCAGTGCCGAGTTCGGGCAGGCGGCCCGCCGACAACAGCTCGAAGAGTTCGCTCATGCGAGCCATTCTATCACGGGCTGAGCGGCGGTGGGGCTTTGTCTATGGCGTGAAGCGCAAGAACTGCCTTCTGCCTAAGCAAGAGTCATGGGCGGGCTGACTAACATTTGAGCAATTGACGAGTTTGATTGCGGATTGTGCAAAAACCACTTGCGGTCTGGGGGCGTCCGGTCTTGAGTTGATGCCGGTGCAAACAATCGGGAGAAGAAAGTGCTCAACAGGAGACTGGTTACCGCGGGGATCGGGGCGCTCGCCGCAGGGCTGATGCTGGCGTCGCCGGCGCTGGCGCAGACTGCCATCAAGTTCACCCTCGACTGGAAATTCGAAGGGCCGGCCGCCGGCTTTTTCCTTGCGCTCGACAAGGGCTATTTCAAGGAGCAGGGGCTCGACGTCACCATCGACACCGGCAACGGCTCGGTCGAAGCCATTCCGCGCGTCGCCACTGGCGCCTACCAGATGGGCTTTGGCGACATCAACTCGGTGATCAAGTTCCTCGACGAGGATCCGACCCAGAAGGTCAAGGCCGTCATGATGGTCTATGACAAGCCGGTGTTTTCCATCGTCGGCCGCAAGTCGCTCGGCATCACCGAAGATCCCAAGTCGGTAGAAGGCAAAAAGCTTGGCGCGCCGCCGCCGGACGGCGCCTTTGCGCAGTGGGCAGCCTTCAAGGCGGCTGCCGGCATCGATGACAGTGCCATCACCATCGAAAACATCGGTTTCCCGGTGCGCGAGCCGATGCTGGCCAAGGGCGAAGTCGATGCCGTGTTCGGCTTTGCCTTCTCGGTGATCCTCAACCTCAAGGCGCAGGGCACCCCAGCTGACGATATCGCCACCATCCTTTTCGCCGATAATGGCCTCGAGCTTTATGGCAACTCCGTGCTGGTGAACGAAGACTTCGCCGAGGCCAATCCCGAAGCGGTCAAGGGCTTCCTCAAGGCCCTCGCCAAGGGCTTTGCCGATGCCGTTGCCGATCCGGCGGCGGGCGCTGCGGCGGTGATCAAGGTCAACGAGACGCTCAACCCGGCGATCGAGCAGGAACGCCTGCAGATGGCGATCGACATGAACATCAAGACTCCCTACGTCGTGGAAAACGGCATGGGCGGGGTCGACATGGACAAGCTCGCTGCCTCGATCGAAACCCTCAAGGGCTCGATGGGCCTGAAAGGTGCCGTGACGGCCGCCGACGTGTTCGACGCGCAGTACCTGCCGCCGAAAGAAGAGCGCATGCTGCCCTAAGGGGCGGCGTCCGCGGCGCACGCGGCCCTCGTGGTTCGACAAGCTCCACGACTGAGGCTCATGCCTTGGTCTAATTCTACTTTCAACGCCCAGCAGTAGACCTCATGGTGAGCTTGTCGAACCACGAGGGCGTGCCACGGAGCCGGTTCATGTCACTCGTCAGCATCGAAAACGTCGACATGCGCTATGGCGGCGCCGGCGGTACCCTCGCCGTGCAGGGGCTCGACATGAAGGTCGAAAAGGGCGAATTCGTCGCCGTCGTCGGCCCCTCCGGTTGCGGCAAGTCCACCCTGATGAAGCTGGTCACCGGCCTGCACATTCCCCAGGGCGGGGTCGTGGCGGTCGCCGGTCAGGAAGTCACCGAACCGGTCTCTATTGTCGGGATGGCGTTCCAGAACCCCACCATGCTGCCCTGGCGCACCACGCTCGATAACGTGCTGCTGCCGCTCGAGATTGTGGCGCGGCACCGGCATCGCCTCAGGGCCCACAAAGCTGAATATGTCGCGCAGGCCGAAGGACTGCTCGCAACGGTCGGCCTCAAGGGCTTTGGCGACAAGTTCCCCTGGCAGCTCTCGGGTGGCATGCAACAGCGCGCCAACCTCTGCCGCGCGCTCATTCACCAGCCCGAACTCTTGATGCTTGACGAGCCCTTCGGAGCGCTCGATGCCTTCACCCGCGAAGAACTCTGGTGCGTGATCCGCGACCTGCATGCGGCGCAGGGTGTCACCATCATGCTGGTCACCCATGACCTGCGGGAAGCGGTATTCCTCGCCGACCGGATCTTTGTGATGAGCGCACGGCCGGGACGCGTCATTGCCGAGCACAAGGTCGAGTTCGCCCGGCCACGCGACCTCAAGGTCATGTACGAGCCGGCCTTCAACGACAAAGTTCAGGCGCTGCGCGGGCAGATCGCAGAAGCACGGGTGGTGGCATGAGCGATCTTACAGTCAAGTCGGCCAGCGTGCCGCGACGGGCCGAGTTCCGGATCCCGTGGATCCAGCTGGCGCCCTGGCTCTACACCATCGCGCTCTTTGCCACCTGGGAGCTGGCGGTGCGCCTGTCGGGCATCTCGCACACCATCCTGCCGGCGCCCAGCCGCATCTTTGAAGCCATCGTGCAGTACTGGGGACCGATCCAGCGCAATTCACTGCAGACGCTGTTCACCACCCTTGTCGGTTTTGGCATCGCCGTGGTCGCGGGACTGGGCCTCGGGCTCTTCATCGGCTGGTCCAAGACCATCTATGCGGGCCTTTACCCCATCATGATCGGCTTCAATGCCATTCCCAAGGTTGCCCTTGTGCCGATCCTGGTGATCTGGTTCGGCATCGGCACGGTGCCGGCGGTGTTGACCGCCTTCCTGATCTCGTTCTTCCCCATCGTGGTCAATGTCGCGACCGGGCTTGCCACGATTGAGCCCGAGACCGAGGACGTGCTGCGCGCGCTGGGCGCCAAAAAGCTCGACATCATGCTCAAGGTCGGCATCCCGCGCTCGATGCCCTACTTCTTCGGCTCACTCAAGATTGCCATCACCCTGGCCTTTGTCGGCTCGGTGGTCTCGGAAACCGTGGCCTCCAATAACGGGCTGGGGCAGATGATGAGCCAGGCGCAGAGCCAGTTCAACGTGCCGCTGGTGTTTGCCGGGCTGATGATGCTGGCGATCGAGGGTATCGCCATGTACGCCATCATGGCCTTCATCGAGAAGCGTTCGACCCGCTGGGCGCATCGCTCGACGATGGGCAACTAGCGGCCCTCGTAAAACTTCTGACCGTTAGGTCTTTCAGTGGACCGGTTGGTCGTCGGAGCCGTAGCCGGTTCCAAATCGGAGATAGGACAGGTCTACCGGGGGAGCCTGCGGAGCAGGCGTCTCCGGGTCGGCCACCTCTTTTTCGGCGAGAGGCTGGGCCGCCACCTCGGCGTGATCGACGACAGGCGCCGCTTCTGCCGGCGCCGCTTCTGCGGGGGCAACATCGACGGGCGCCGGTTCTGGTGCCATCGGCTCCTGCAACTGCCGCTGATCCTCTGCAATCAGCTGCCGTTCGGCTTCGATCCAGATTCCAAAATCCTGGCCGTCCGGTCGTCCGGCCTGTTCCCAAAGGGCGTGGGCCCGCTCGCGGATATCGGCGTCGCTGAACGGCATGGTCGGTACTTCCCGGTGCAGATAAAGCATGCCCGACAAGGATATGACCGACGGGGCCGAGATGCTAGCGTGGTCGCGAGGAGATGCGATGATGGTAAATGACAAGCCGCAAGTCGTGGGCGGCGGTGCCAAGAAGCTGCTCTACACGGTCGAGACCATCCGTCGGATCGGCGTCGGCAAAGCGGCCAAGGCGCTCACTGCCAAAAACACCTGCAAAGCCTGCGCCTATGGCATGGGCGGCCAGAACGGTGGCATGACCAACGAGCTGGGCGAGTTCCCCTCCGTCTGCAACAAGTCGGTGCAGGCGCAATCGACAGACATCCAGCCCGGCATCCCGCATGAAGCCTTCGAGCATCCGCTTTCCGACCTGCAGCAGCTTTCCGGTCGCGAGATGGAAAAGCTCGGCCGGCTCAACACGCCGCTCTTCAAGCCTGCCGGCGCCGATCGCTACCTGCCCATCACCTGGGATTTTGCGCTGGCCCACGCCGCCGACCGGCTGAAGGAAACCGCTCCGGCGCGCACGTTCTTTTATTCCTCCGGCCGCTCATCGAACGAAGCCGGTTTCGTCTTCCAGCTGCTTGCGCGCGCCTTCGGCACCAACAACGTCAACAACTGCTCCTACTATTGCCACCAGGCGACCAGCGAGGGCCTCGCCACCACCATCGGCAAGGTGACTTCCAGCGTCGAACTGGCCGACCTCACCGGCGCCGACTGCATCTTCGTGATCGGCGCCAACCCGTCGTCCAACCACCCGCGCTTCATCCACATGCTCAAGGGGGTTCGCGATCGCGGGGGTGATGTGATCGTCATCAACCCGGCCAAGGAGCCGGGGCTGGTCAAGTTCGCCGTGCCCAAGAGCCCGGGCTCACTGCTCTCGGGCGGCACCGAGATCGCCTCGGACTATCTGCAGCCCAAAATCGGCTCCGATATCGCGCTCTTCAAAGGGCTGATGAAGGCCGTCCTCGCCATGGGTGCGGAGGACAAGGCGTTCATCACCGCACACACCACCGATTTCGACCGGCTGCGCGCCGATATCGACGCCCTGTCGTGGGACGACATCACCGCGCTTTGCGGCGTCGCCCGTGCGGACATCCACCGCGTCGCCGCCCGCTATGCCGAGCGGCAGAACGTGGTTTTTGCCTGGGGCATGGGCATGACCCATCACCTGCACGGCACCGCCAATGTCGAAGCCATCGCCAACCTTGCGCTCCTGCGCGGCATGGCCGGTAAGCGCTTTGCCGGGCTGCTGCCGCTGCGTGGTCATTCCAACGTGCAGGGCATCGGCACGATCGGGGTCAAACCCATCGTCTCCGAGGAAGTGTTCGCCGCTATGGAAGCGGCCTTCGGTATCGTGCTGGGCCGCGACAAGGGATTTGACACCATGGCCGCCCTGCAGGCTGCCGAGGCCGGCGCCATCGACGCTGCCGTGATCATGGGTGGCAATCTCTGGGGCGCTACGCCGGACACGGCCTTTGCCAGCCGGGCGATGGAAAAGATCGGCTTCAAGCTCTTCCTCACCACCACGCTGAACCGCGGCCACGTGCACGGCCTGGGCGATGGCGAAGCGATGATCCTCCCGGTCACCGCCCGCGACGAGGAGTGGTCGCCGACCACGCAGGAATCGATGTTCAACTTCGTCCGCCTCTCGGATGGCGGCATTACCCGGCTCGACAATGTGCGGCCCGAAACGGTGATCCTCTCCGACCTGGCGCAGCGCCTGCTGCCCAACACGCCGATCCCGTTCCAGCGATTCAAGGAACACAGCCAAGTCCGTGAGGCGATTGCGAAAATCGTCCCCGGCATGGAAGAGCTGGCGTCCATCGATGTGGCCAAGAAGGAGTTCCATATCAAGCACCGGGTGCTGCACACGCCTGAGTTCGGCACCCGCGATGGCCGCGCGCATTTCGTCGTCACCCCGACGCCTCGGCCCGCCGCCGACCTGATGCTGGCGACGGTGCGCAGCGAGGGTCAGTTCAACACCATCATCTACGAAGAGCACGACACCTACCGCCACGGCGCCGGCCGCGACGCGGTGTTCCTCAATGCCGTCGACATGGTCGCCTTCGGGGTGAAAGAGGGTGCGCCGATCACGCTCGTGTCCGACGCCGGCCGCTACACCGGCACCGCCATCGCCTTCGACCTGCCGCGCGGCTCGGCGCTGGCCTATTTTCCGGAAGCCAACGTGCTGGTCGGCACGGCTGTGGATCCGCGCAGCAAGACCCCGGCCTTCAAGTCGGTCCCGGTGCGGGTGGAGCACTAGGCAACGAACGCTCAGACGCCGGAGCTTCCATCCCCCCTCCCAACCTCCCCCACAAGGGGGGAGGTGCAGATCGAGCTTGTGGGGCACACTCTCTCCTCATTCCACCGGCGGACACCCTCCCCCTTGTGGGCTTCGAGCCGGCCGAAGGCGAAATCGCTCCAGTGGAGCGATTTTAGGCGAGAAGGCCATGAGGGCTATGGCCGAATGGCCGAGGGTTGGGGAGGGGGTCTGTCGCAAGAGGCGCCTTACGTTGTGGGAGAATGGTCCTGCGTCCTCGCAAAAACCCCAGAAGCGCGATTGTCCTCCCTGCGAGCCGATGCCAATCTCCGGCTTTCAAAACCCGGGGGCGCCTGTGGCTGTTGCATCAACGGATTGGGCCGAGACCATCGGCCCCGACGAGACGGAGAAGTTCGCGCGGCAGGCAGAGGCGATTCGTGCCGCCCATCAGCTCACCACAGCCCGCCACGGCAAGGGCCGCTTCCTGCATCGCAAGCCCATCGTTGCCGTCGCGGCGCGACTTGATGTCCTCCCCGATCTGCCGCCCGAGGCTCGCTTCGGGGCTTTTGCAGCACCCGGTCCGCGCGACGCGCTGGTGCGCCTTTCCAACGGAAGTTTCGATATCCAGGCCAATACCGTCCCGGATATCCATGGCTTTGCCCTGCGCATCCTTGGGCTCGACGGCGAGGGAGCGCTCGGTGGTCGCGCCGATCACCAGGATTTTCTGCTCATCAACCACGACCGCTTCAATGCCATCGACAGCGACGCCTTCGTCGAGTTCGCCACCCTAGCGGCCGGCGGGCAGCTCAAGGCGCTGTGGACGCTGTTTCGCCGACATGGCCTTGCCGGCCTGATGGGCCGGATCAAGGACCTGCAGCAGACGCTGGGCAAGCCGTTCACCGGCTACGCCGCCGAAACCTTCAACACCGTCGTGCCGCTCGCCGTCGGCCCCTATGCCGCCAAGGTGCTGCTGGTGCCGGAGGGCCGGCCCGGACTCGTCGG
>JACDQI010000055.1 GCA_015657675.1 Devosia sp. | reverse complement strand
TGCTCTACCAACTGAGCTAACCGCCCGTCACCCCGGCGACGAAGCGCCCGGCAACCGGGCCTAACTAGGGGCTCGCCCCGCCCCCGTCAACCCGCAAACAAAGACAAACGGCCCCGGCGGTGACGCTCGGGGGCCGTTGTCAAAACCAGACGGAAGCGATGCTTAGTTGATCGCGTCCTTCAGGCCCTTGCCGGGCTTGAACTTGGCCTGATTGGAAGCCGGAATCTTGATCTCGGCGCCAGTGGCCGGGTTGCGGCCGATGCTGGCCTTGCGCTTGGACACCGAGAAAGTGCCGAAGCCGACGAGACGGACTTCATCGCCCTTCTTGAGGGATTTGGTGATCGCGTCAAAAACGGCATCAACAGCTTCGCCGGCCTGCGCCTTCGTGATGTTCGCGCCGTCGGCAACCACGCCGATCAGATCGTTCTTGTTCATAGCGTTTCCTCACTTTGGAAGCCCGCCCTTGGGAGGCGAACTGAGACGCGCAACCCTTTGTCGATTCTGCGCCAAACGCAAGGATTTCCGGCCTTCTCAGCCCGCCTCGCCCTGCAAATCTGTTAATGAAACGCAAATTTCGGCTCAACCGGAGCCCGTCGCACGCCCGCTCGTTGGTCCGCTGGTGCTCCGTAGGCTGAGCAGCAAAGGAATCGCCAGGAGGTACACGGCCGCTCCAAACACCCAGACTGCCCCGGGCCAGCTGGGTTTGGCGGCGAAGTAAACCGCCGAAAACGCCAGTGGGCCGAAGACCGAGGCAAGGCTCACCAGACTGGCCAGCACCCCCTGCAGCTTGCCCTGGTTGTCCCCATCCACCTGCCGCGTCGTCAGCGATTGCAGCGCCGGCATGCCGATGCCGCCCAGGGCGAACAACGGCCCCAGGGCGAACAAAATCCAACCCTGAGTCGCCACCGCCAGAATCAGTAGCGCCACCACCTCGAACGCCATCCCGGCAAGGAACGCGCCTTTCTCTCCCAGCCGTGCCGCGGCCGGTCCGGTGAGAAACGCCTGCGCCCCGGCGTGAAAGACGCCGAATACCCCGAGCGACAAGCCGATCATCAGCCCGGACCAGGCGAACATATCTTCGCCGAACAGCGCCCAAACCGTGCCGTACATGGTGCCCACGAAGTTCATGATCACGAAGATCGCCATCAGCGGCAGCAGCGCCTTGAAGGTGAAGGCCCAGTCCAGCGGTCGGAACGGGTTGAGATTGCGCAACTCGAACCGGGCCGAGCTGTCACCCTTGCGCGACTCGGGCAGCACGAACAGCGCCAGCGCAAAGTTCGCCGCGTTAAACAGCGCCGCCGCGAGAAACGGCGCGCGGATCCAAACCTCGCTCAGCAGCCCGCCCAGGATCGGCCCGATGATAAAGCCGATACCGAACATGGCGTGGAAATAGCCGAACCGCTTGGCCCGCTGCGATTCTTCCGAGATGTCGGTGATGTAGGCCGTCGCCACCGCGATGTTGGCGCTGGTGATCCCGGCAATCGCCCGCCCCAGCACCAGCATCCAGAGGTCTGGCGCAAACGCCATGATCAGATAGTCGATGGCCGCGCCGGCCAGCGATACCAGCAGCACCGGCCGCCGCCCGTACCGGTCGCTCAGCACCCCGAGCACCGGCGAGAACAGGAACTGCATCGCCGAGTACAGCGCCAGCATCAGCCCGAACAGCGGCGCCACCTGCGACTGGTGTGCAACCTCACGCAAGAGCGCCGGCAGGATCGGGAAGATCAGCCCGATACCGATCGCATCGATCATCACCGCCGCCAGAATCACGATGAGGGCTTTGTTCACGTCGCGGCTCCCTGCTCCGGCAGCATTCTGCGGGGCGGTCGTTCTACATTCGTTCGCATTGTTTCGGCAAGTGGCCGATAGGACGCATTGGCGGCCCCGCTCAGGCGCAGCGCTTGCCCGCCACCCAGATCCCCATCACCACCGGCACGCCGTCGACCAGTCGCACCCGCAGCAGATCGGCCCGCAAGCCCGGCGCTATCCGGCCGCGATCATGGTACCCGGCCATCGCCGCCGGAGTCGCCGTTACCGTCGTAACCGCAGCCGGCAGGTTACCGGTGCGCTCGGCCAGAACGAAGCTGGCATGCAGCAGGCTTGCCGGCACATAGTCCGAGGTCAGCACATCGAGCAGCCCGGCATCCGCCAGCTCCAACGCACCGACATTGCCTGAATGCGAACCGCCCAGCACCACATTGGGCGAGCCCATCACCACCTGCTGCCCCAGCTTGCGCGCGTGTTGGGCTGCCACCAGCGTCGTCGGGAATTCGCTGATGCTGATGCTGTCGGCCTGCGACTGCTCGACATCCGCAAGGCTGGTATCGTCGTGGCTGGCGAGCCGAATGCCGCGCCGTTCCGCTTCGCTGACGATGCGCTGCCGCGCCGCCGGCACCAGCCGCTCCTGATGCGCGCGCCGCTCGTCGAGATAGAGCGCGAACTCTTCGTCGGTCCAGACGTGGTTGTTCTTCTTGCGCCGGAACGCCCGGTAGAGCTGTACATCGTGCCATTGCCGCTGCCCCGGCGTGTGGTCCATCATCGACAGCAGCCGCAGGTTCGGATTGCCGATATGCGTGTCGATGATCGGCAGCAGGCCCGGATCGGAAAGTTCGCAGCGGAAATGGAAGGCATGTTCAGCCCGCAGCAATCCCGCTGACCTTGCCGCGTCGAGGCCAGCGATTGCGGCGTTGAGCATCGCCGTGCGCGCGCCACCCGTGTCGTAGTCACCCAGCGAGAGAGAATCGAGCACCGTGGTGATGCCGCTGGTGAGCATCTGCCAGTCATAGGCCAGCACCGCCGCCAGCGGCGACGGCCAGCGCACCCCTGGCCGGGGCTGGAAATGCTGCTCGATATTGTCGGTGTGCAGATCCACCAGACCCGGGATCAGATAGTCGCCCCCAAAGTCCACCACGCCCGCACCGCTCACCGAGCCGGAGGCGATGAGCCCGTCGGCGACCGCCAGGTCGCCCTCCACCACCCGGTCATCGAGCACGATCCGCGCATTGTGCAGCGCGATACCAACGTCCGCGTCGGCTGGGTGGAAAAGGCGATCGTCCATGAAATGCCCCGGTCAAAATGAACTCTGCGTCGCTACTGCCATCCGATGACGGATTTGCGACGCCAAATAAAAAACGGCGCCCGGAGGCGCCGTTTGGTAACCCAGTGCTGACCGTTTAGTGCGGCAGGCTGGACGTGGCTTCGTCGGCCTCGACGGCCGGATCGATCTTGGCGGCCGCGGCCACCTTGTCCTCGTCCCACTTCCATTCGATCGGCTCGGGCTGCCGGATCAGGGCGCGGCTCAGCACCTCGTCCATGCGGCTGACCGGGATGATCTCCATGCCCTTGGTGACGTTCTCCGGAATCTCCTTGAGATCGCGGACGTTCTCCTCGGGGATCAGCACCGTCTTGATGCCGGAGCGCAATGCCGCCAGCAGCTTTTCCTTGAGGCCGCCGATCGGCAACACCCTGCCCCGCAGCGTCACTTCGCCGGTCATGGCGATGTCGTGCCGCACCGGAATGCCGGTCATCAGCGAAACAATCGCCGTGGCCATGCCGATGCCTGCCGACGGACCGTCCTTGGGCGTTGCCCCTTCCGGCACGTGCAGATGGATATCGCGCGTGTCGAACAGCGGCGGCTTGATGCCGAGGTCGATGGCCCGCGAGCGCACGTAACCCGAAGCGGCCGTGATGGATTCCTTCATCACTTCCTTGAGGTTGCCGGTCACCGTCATGCGGCCCTTGCCATGCGTCATCACGCCTTCGATGGTGAGGATCTCGCCACCCACCGACGTCCACGCCAGGCCCGTCACCGCACCGACCTGCGGCTCGGCGTCGATCTTGTCGTTCCGGAAGAAGGCCGGCCCGAGATAGTCCTCGATCAGCTTGGCGTCGATGGTCACCGATTTGACCTTCTTGACCAGGATGTCGCGGACCGCCTTGCGCATCAGCTTGGAGATTTCGCGCTTGAGGTTCCGGACGCCGGCTTCCCGCGTGTAGTTGCGAACCACCGCCATCAGCTCGTCGTCGCCGAGGATGAATTCCTTGGCTTCGAGCCCGTTCTCCTTGAGCGTCTCCGGGATCAGGTGACGCCGGGCGATCTCGAACTTCTCCTCTTCGGTGTAACCCGAGAGGCGAATGATCTCCATGCGGTCCATCAGCGGACCGGGAATGTTGAGCGTGTTCGAGGTGGTCACGAACATCACGTCCGAAAGGTCATAGTCGACCTCGAGGTAGTGATCGGCGAACGTGTGGTTCTGCTCCGGATCCAGCACTTCGAGCAGCGCCGAACTCGGATCGCCCCGGAAGTCCTGGCCCATCTTGTCGATCTCATCGAGCAGGAACAGCGGATTGGATTTGCCCGCCTTCTTGAGCGACTGGATCACCTTGCCCGGCATCGAGCCGATATAGGTCCGGCGATGGCCACGGATCTCGGCCTCGTCACGCACGCCGCCCAGTGCCATACGCACGAACTCGCGACCCGTCGCTTTGGCGATCGACCGGCCGAGCGAGGTCTTGCCGACGCCCGGAGGGCCGACGAGGCAGAGGATCGGCCCCTTGAGCTTGCCAGTGCGGCTCTGCACCGCCAGGTACTCGAGGATGCGTTCCTTGACCTTTTCGAGGCCGTAATGGTCGTCGTCGAGAACCTTCTCGGCAAACACCAGGTCGCGTTTGACCTTGCTCTTCTTGCCCCAGGGCAGGCCGAGCAGCGTGTCGAGATAGTTGCGCACGACCGTGGCTTCGGCCGACATCGGGCTCATGGTCTTGAGCTTTTTGAGCTCGGCCTCGGCCTTCTGCCGCGCTTCCTTGGACAGCTTGGTCTTGGCGATCCGGTCCTCGATCTCGGTGATCTCGTTGGAACCTTCTTCGCCATCGCCCAGCTCGCGCTGGATCGCCTTCATCTGCTCGTTCAGATAGTACTCGCGCTGCGTCTTCTCCATCTGCCGCTTGACGCGGGAGCGGATGCGCTTTTCCACCTGCAGAACGCCGATCTCGCCTTCCATCAGGCCGAGAATCTTCTGCAGCCGCTCGGCCACCGAAACGGTCGAGAGCAGGTCTTCCTTCTCGTTGATCTTGATCACGAGATGGCTGGCAATGGTGTCGGCGAGCTTGCTCGGATTGTCGATCTGGCTGACGGCGGTCACCACCTCGGCCGAGATCTTCTTGTTGAGCTTGACGTAGTTTTCGAACTCGCTCTGCGCCGAACGGGCCAAAGCCTCGGTTTCGACCGCATCGCCCTCGGGCTCAGCGAGAATGCTCGCCTCGGCCTCAAAATAGTCCTCGGTCTGCAGGTAGCGGTCGATGGTTGCGCGATGCAGGCCCTCGACCAGCACCTTGACGGTGCCGTCTGGGAGTTTCAGCAGCTGCAGCACCGAGGCAATGGTGCCGGCAGCATAAATCTGGTCGGGCGACGGATCGTCGTCCTGGGCATTCTTTTGGGTGACGACAAGAATATGCTTGTCGTCGCGCATGACCTCTTCGAGCGCCTTCACTGACTTCTCGCGCCCGACAAAGAGCGGCACGATCATGCCCGGGAAAACGACGATGTCGCGCAGGGGAAGGACCGGATAAACCCGGTCCCGGTCGAAATCAGCGGCGCCTTTGGTGACGTCCGACATGTGCGGTCCTTTCCTCGTGCGCCGTGGAAGGAGGAGGTTCCTGGGCACACCCTAGTGGCAATCAGCTGGCCCCTCACAGTGAGCAGGATGGCTGATTCTGAATGTTAAATAGGTTCGCAGCATCCAAGGGCAAGTCAACCTAACCGAAATGGCGGTAGAAAGTCTTGCTGCAGGTCAGCTTTGTGATGGAAGCGTGACAGGGATCGTCGGCCCCACATACCGTGCCCGAGGCCGGATCAGGTGCGGCGAACCGATCTGTTCGAGCATATGCGCCAGCCATCCCACCGTCCGCGCCATGGCAAAGACCGTCAGCGGCGCCGAGCGTGGCAGGTCGAACGCCGCCGTCAATCCGGCGAGCGCGAAGTCAATATTGGCCTTGGTGCCGGTGATTTCCTCGGCTGCAAACTTCAGGTCTCCATAGGCCTGCGGCAGTGCAAAGAGCCGCAGCAGTTCCGCCGCCCGGATATCGCCGTCAGGATAGAGCGGATGCCCGAAGGCGGGCAGATCACGGCCCTGCCCCAGCCATTCCCGCACGGCCGCACCTGCCCCGATATCGACCGCCCGGTCGACCAGGGCGAAAACACCTGCCGACGCGTCGCCATGCAACGGCCCGCTCAGCGCACCGAGGCCGGCCAGCGTCCCTGCCGCCAGTGTCGTCCCCGTCGAGATTGCGACCCGCGCCGAAAAGGTCGACGAATTGAGCTCGTGATCGGCCAGCAGTACCAATGCCCGCCGCAGCAGGTCCTCGGCCGCCGGCCGGTCAAAGAGCTGCGCCAGTCTTTGGTGAACAAGCCCCTTGGTCGGCCCGGTCAGTGCCGCCGCAACCGTCATCAGGATCGACCCGGCCTCCGGTCGCAGGGCCTGCACCGCCCGGCCATAGCTCGGCACGTCATGCCCTGCCCGCTGCGCCAACGCCACGAAAGCCGCCGCAATGCCGCCCGCCGCTGCCTTGGGCGGCGCAAAGGCTCCCTGCCACTCGCCGTCCCAGAGCAGCGTCGCCATGTCCTCGAGGCTGGCGGTTCGCGATAACTCCACCACGTCCTGGCCGCGATAGTAGAGCCGCCCACCAACGATGGTCGACAGCGACGAGGGAAAGATCGGGTCGCCCCACTTGACCGTTTCTTCGGCCACCACCCGCGCACTGCGCCGGCCCCGCGTCCGCTTGGCCAGCCGCTCGACATCCTCGGAACTGTAGAGGCTCTTCCGGCTGTCTTCCGGGTCCGGGCGCGCCGTAATCCGGCCGCGGCTCACATTGGCATAGAGGGTCTGCGGCTTGCTGCCCAGGCGCGCCAAAGCCTCAGTCGAGGTCAACCACATTGATCATCACATTGATTATTCGAGTCAAGATTGACGTCAATCATAGCGCTTCTATCCTCCCGATCAACACTGAGGTGAAGCTATGAGTGATGGACTGGAAAACGTTGTCGCGGCCGAGACCGTGCTTTCCGATGTCGACGGACTTGCCGGTCGGCTGGTGATCCGCGGCCTGCCGCTGAGCGCTCTCGCCGGTAGCGTGCCCTACGAGGCGGCACTGGCCCTGCTCTGGGACGGCTTCTTCCCAGAGCTGCCCGGCGACCTCGCCCCCGCCCTTGGCGCCGCCCGTCGGGACGTGTTCGACCAGCTCGCGCCCCATCTCGATGCTGCCGCCGACCAGCCGGTCTTCGATGGCATGCGCTCGCTCGTTTCGCGCATGGAAGACGGTACAGGCCTCGACGCTGCTCTGCGGCTGGTCGCGGCCCCTGCCGTCGCCCTCGCAAGCCTTCTCGCCCGTCGCAAGGGCCTCGCGCCAAGCGCGCCGAACCCTGCGCTCGGCCATTCCGCCGACATTCTGCGCATGGCCAACGGCACCGTCACCGAAGAGCAGGCGCTTGGCCTCGACAGCTATCTCGTGACCGTCATCGACCACGGACTTAACGCTTCAACCTTCGCCGCCCGCGTCGTCGCCTCGACCCAGGCCGGCCTCGGCTCGTCCGTGCTCGCCGCGCTCGGCGCGCTCAAGGGCCCGCTGCATGGCGGCGCCCCCGGCCCGGTGCTCGACATGCTCGATGCCATCGGCACGCCCGGCAATGCCGCGTCCTGGATTGCCGCCGAACTGACGCGCGGCGAGCGCCTGATGGGCTTTGGTCACCGCATCTACCGCGTCCGCGATCCCCGCGCCGACGCGCTAAATGCTGCCATCGGCCGCCTCCGCGCCTCCGGTGCGGTCGATGCCGCCCGCATGGACCTCGCCACCACGGTCGAAACCACTGCGCTCGCCGCCCTCGCCCGGCACAAGCCCGACCGGCCGCTGCAGACCAACGTGGAGTTCTACACCGCCCTGCTGCTCGAAGCCCTCGGCTTCCCGCGCGACAGCTTTACCGCGGTGTTTGCCGCCGGCCGCGTCGGCGGCTGGATCGCCCATTCCCGCGAACAGGCCGCCAGTGGCCGCCTCATCCGCCCAAAATCCCGCTACATCGGCCCGGTGCCCAGGGAAGCAGCCTAGCAAAGGCGAGATCTCTCTGCTTCCCTTCTCCCCTTGTGGGAGAAGGTGGCGTGCAGCGCCAGATGAGGGGTCTGCGATCCATCCACTAGCGCTGGCCTGTCGGCCGGCACGGAGGTACGCGCT
>JACDQI010000004.1 GCA_015657675.1 Devosia sp. | reverse complement strand
TGCTCATCCTCGACCGTCACCACCTGATGGCGCTGGTCGACAAGCTGCTGGCAGAGTGGGGGAAGTAGGACCCACTATTTGGGCGGCGGACGACACCCAGAACGCGCAACAAAAAAGCCCCGGCGAACCGGGGCTTCTGCAAATCAATGGTGCGAAGGCTTACGCCTCTTCGTGGTGCTGCTCGCGGGCGGCCTTCTGGACGGCCTCCTGCACCTTCTCGAAGGCACGGACCTCGATCTGGCGGATGCGCTCGCGGCTGACGCTGTATTCCTGCGCCAGTTCTTCGAGCGTCGCCGGTTCCTCGCGAAGGCGGCGGGCCTGGAAGATGGCCTTCTCGCGCTCGTTCAGGTCGGCCATCGCATTGGTCAGCAGACCCATGCGCTCCTTGAATTCCTCGCTCTCGCCCAGCGTCGTTTCGGCGCTCGGGGTGTCATCGACCAGCCAGTCCTGCCACTCGGAGGTACCTTCGTCGGCGCGCATCGGCGCGTTGAGCGAGGCATCGCCGGTGAGGCGCTGGTTCATCGACACCACGTCGCTCTCGGTGACGTGGAGGGTCGTGGCGATCTGCTTGATCTGGTCAGGATGCAGGTTGCCATCGTCGAGGGCAGCAATCTGGCCCTTGATCTTGCGCAGGTTGAAGAACAGCCGCTTCTGCGCCGCCGTTGTACCAATCTTGACGAGGCTCCAAGAGCGCAGGACATATTCCTGGATCGCGGCGCGAATCCACCACATGGCGTAAGTCGCCAGGCGGAAGCCCTTTTCGGGCTCGAACCGCTTGACCGCATGCATCAGGCCCACGTTGCCTTCCGAGATCACCTCGGAGATCGGCAGGCCGTAGCCGCGATAACCCATGGCAATCTTGGCGACGAGGCGCAGATGCGAGGTGATCAGGCGCTGGGCGGCGGCCGGATCGGTATGCTCCTTGTAGCGCTTGGCGAGCATATATTCCTCGTCAGCTCGAGCATGGGAAACTTGCGAATTTCCTGCAGATAGCGGCTCAAGCCGCCTTCAGCCGACAGGATCGGCAGATTTGATTGGGCCATGACGCACCCCTTCTGGTTCCCCCGCGTACGGGCAGAGTTGTCAGCCGCATCCATCCGGCATGCTGGCTCACGCGTCCTGTTTATATAGTCCGGTTTTTGGCCTTGATAAGGCCCGTCACCGACGATGGTTCATTACATGTTCGTAACTGAGCTACAGTTTTCAGCGTGCGAACGCATGGTCATAAGGGTCCAGAGCGCTCTGTAGTTCCACGAGGTCGTCGGGAAGATCGGCTTCGAAGAACATTTCTTCCCCGGTTACCGGATGCTCGAAACCGAGTTCGGCGGCGTGCAGCGCCTGCCGTCCAAGCGCCAGAACCGCCGATTTCAGGGCATCTGGGAGCTTATTGGACTTGGTGATGAAACCGGTGGCGTAGACCGGGTCGGCCAGCAGCGGGTGGCCGATATGGGCCATATGCACGCGGATTTGATGCGTGCGGCCGGTTTCGAGCTCGCAGCGGATGCGGGTGATGTCCCAGCCGTCGTCGCCGAAACGCTGCTCCACCGCGTAGTGGGTAATGGCCTCGCGACCATCCTTACGGACGGTTTGCTTGAGCCGGGAGTTCTGGTCGCGACCGAGCGGCGCATCCACCGTGCCGCGGCCGGTCTCGGTCTTGCCCCAGGCCCAGGCGATGTAGGACCGGTGCAACGGGCCGGTGCGCCCGTGGTCGGCGAACTGGGCCGAGAGATGCTTATGCGCCTTCTCGGTCTTGGCGGCGACCATGACGCCCGACGTGTCCTTGTCGAGCCGGTGGACGATGCCGGGGCGCTTCACCCCGCCAATGCCGGCAAGGCTATCGCCGCAATGGAAGAGCAGGGCGTTGACCAGCGTACCGGTGAGATTGCCGACCGCCGGGTGCACCACCATGCCGACAGGCTTGTTGATGACGATCAGCTGGTTGTCTTCGAACAGGATATCGAGCGGGATGTCTTCCGGCGTCGGCTCGGCCTCCTCCGGCGGTGGCGCGGTCAGCACGATCGCGTCGGCCGCCTTCACCTTGAATTTCGGCTCGGTCACGGTTTGCCCGTTGATCGAAACCGCCCCGGCAAGTATCAGGTCCTTGACGCGGCTGCGGGAGAAGTTCTCGAGGCCGCGGGCGAGCACGCCGTCGAGCCGGTCACCGGCCTCCTTGGCGTCGACCTCGACAAGCCATTCCATCTCCTCACCGGAGTCGTCGTGCATGAGCGATCCTCAAAAGACTGAGCCGGCGGAGGAACTGACGCCCGCTGCCCGCGCCATAATGGGCCGCGCGCGCAAATCGTTCTTGTTCTCGATCGCCTTGCTGATGGTCGGCTTTATCGCCATCGGCGCAGCCGTTGTCTACCGCACATCGCAATCGAGCGAAGACGCCTCTGCTCCAGCGGGCGAGTATGTCATCGCTTCGCTTGCCATTCCGGCCGGCGCCGAGATCGTCTCGGCCGTTGCCGCCGACGGCAAGCTCACCGTCACCTACAAGGCCGGCGCTATGACCAGCGTGCGCATCTTCGACGGTAAGTCCGGTGATATGATCCGGGAAATCCCGGTGATGAGCGAGTAGGGGACTAGTTCCGCCCCTGGATATCCCTGAGTGCGGCCATGCGATCGGCTACTGAGCCTTCCGCCGGGGCTGGCCCCTGCTTGGACTTGAGGGCGGACTGCACCGGGAACTCGTCTACTTTTAGCCCGTCATCGGCAAAGCGCTGGACGCGGTCAAAGAGGCTTTCCTCGTTGTCGACCGGGCCGTTGCCGTCGACCGCATAGACCAGTCGGCTGACATCGGCGGCGATGTCGTTTAGCTTTTCGCGCAGATGCGACTGCTCGACCCGGTCGGTATCCCAATCGGCCATGATGGTGGACTCGACCGTCAGGACCTTGGTGCGGAGGTGCTCCATCTCTTCTTCGAGCGACAGCTTTTCGGCCAGCAGCTGTTCGCGCTTCTCATCGCCCGATGTCACTGCCTTGGTGGTCTCGTCGAGCAGTTGGGTGACCCGGCTCTCTGCATCGGCGATGCGGGCCTCGGCTTCGATCAGTTCGGCCTTGGCGGCGTCCTCGGCGTCCTCGCGCTTGGCGAGCGAGGCGCGGAGTTCAGCGGCCGCGGCGGTCGCACCGGCGGTACGGGTCGATGCGGATTCCAGCTGGCCGAGCAGGCTGCGGTTCTGGTTCTCGAGGAAATCGGCGCGTTTGCGCTCGGTCTCGAGCTTGGCGATCAGCTTGTCGAGATCCTTGTTGTAGTCGCCGGTCAGCGGTTTGCCGTCGATCTCGACCTGCTTGGGCACGTTGGAGCGGATGGCTTCGCGGGCGGCCTGCAGCTGGTTGACCTTGTCGGAATACTCGCGGTCGCGCATGCGCAGCTTCTGGGCGAGGTCGGCACTTTCCTTTTCGAGCTCCAGAATGCGGCGGCGCAGCTCGCCTTCGCGTTCCTCGAGTTCGCGCACGATGCTCAGATGGCTGTCGCGCTCGCCCTTCATGCCGCCCAGTTCGGACTTCTTGCGGTTGATGTCGCGGACCTGGTCGGACAGGCGGCGGCGCAGCGCCTCGACATTCATTTCCAGGCGACGGGTGGCGAGAGCGAACTCGGCACGCAGCTGGTCCTTGTCGGCGCGGAACTCGGCCATCGTCATCGGCGTGGCGGCTTCGATGCGCTTTTTGGTGAGGCGGACGGCGCGCCGCCAGACGGCCGGCATGATCATCAGCGCGACGAGCCCGGCCAACAGCAGCCCGAGCACGAAATACATGATGTTTTCGACGACCATGGCAGCCTGTCCCCACGCACTACGCAGCAATATCGGGTGCACCCGCCCCACGAAATGGGCGCACTCTCCAGCATGGCAGCAATGGCCGACCTGGGCCATCTTTGCCAAGCATTAACCTTACCCGAGGCGGGCTTGCCGGTCACCTGACGAAACCGCCTGTCGCACCCACAAAAAACAAAGGCCCGCCGAAGCGGGCTTTTTGCAGTGGCTGCCCAAGGGGTCAGAAGGGGTTCCAGGTCGGCTGATCGGTGAACTTGAGGTAGCCGACATTGAGGCCGGCACGCAGGCCGACGCCAGAGCGGATCGGCACCATCACCACGTCGCCATACTTGATCACCGTCATGCCGAGGCCGCCCACCACGTAGGCTGAGCCGTCGACGCCGGGATAGCGCCCATAGGCCTGCTCGACCGAGTTGAGGTTATAGACCAGCATCATGACCTTGGAGCCATCGCCGCCGAAGTCGAGGCCGACGGTCGGGCCCTGCCAGAAGATGACATGTTCGCCCTGGTTGCGGGTATACATGGTGCCTTCGCCATAGCGGGCACCGGCAAAGAAGGCGCCGCCGGCCTCTTCGCCCAGGATATAGGCATTGGGCAGGCCGAACTGGCTGGTGGCCCGCTCGACCAGCGAGGCGAGCCCCTGGGCGACCGAGCCAAAGAACTCGCCGCCCGTCTGCACCAGCTCTTCGCCCGAATACGTGTCGGACAACGAGCCCTGCGACTGGGCCAGGGCGGGAGTGAAGGCGAGGCCGAACATGAGGGCGAGGCCGAGAGCGATACGCTTGAGCATCAGAAGTCTCCGGTGAATGGCGTCGGGCGGTCATTTACGAAGCGCACACCTTGGCGGGTTTACTCTTCGGATCTGTTCGCCCCTCAGAAGTCTAGGCGGCCATGGCGGCGATGATGCGGCAAACGTGTAAACAAATCTTAACCATGCTGCTCGCAGCAACTCTGGTTTTGAGCGCGCCCGGCCTCGCTCTGGCGCAATCGGTGGTCTCAACCATCGTCACTGATCCGCTGACTGGCGTGGCCATGGATGGCTACGACCCGGTCAGCTATTTACCGAAACCGCGCCGCTGCTGGGCAGCCCCGAGAACGAATACTATTGGGGCGGGGTGCCATGGTACTTCGCCACGCCGGCAAATCGCGACGTTTTCATGCGCAACCCAGACATCTATGCGCCGCAGTATGGCGGGCACTGCGAGATGAGTCTGGCGCGCGGCTATCTGTCGGACGGCAATCCGGAAATCTACGCCATCGTCGAGATGAAGCTTTACCTCTTTTACTCAGCCGCCAATCGCGAAGCGTTCCTTCTGAGCCCTGATGAGGCCCTGGCCAAGGCGGATGCGAGCTGGGCGACGCTTTCGGCTGGCCTTGCCGGTCCGGAGGCCGAAGTGCCGGTGAGCGAGCCGGTTACCGATGCGGCGCACGCTGCCGATCCGGCCCAACATCCATAGTTGCGTAAGGCTCCACGCGATAAGCTTGGGCCAAATTGATTCGACACTCTCGGAGACGTCCCTATGCCGGAAATCATTGAGCTCAAGGCGACCGACCTCGCGGCCATGCTCTGTTCGCGTGTCTGCCACGACCTGATCAATCCGGTCGGCGCCATCGGCAACGGGCTCGAAGTGCTCAGCGATCCGACGCAGGTCGCCATGCAGGAAGGCGCGCAGGAGCTGATCGCCAACTCTGCCAAGCATGCGCGCGCCAAGCTCGAGTTCGCCCGCCTGGCCTATGGCGCGTCCTCGACCGCTGGCACCGATTTCGATACCCGCGAATGCGAGCGGGTGGCCAAGCTCCTATTCGAGATCGAAAAGGCTGATCTCGACTGGCAGGTGCCGCTGATCCTCCTGCCCAAGCACAAGGCCAAACTGCTGATGAACATGCTGCTCATCGCGGCGATGTCGGTGCCGCGCGGCGGGGTGGTCAAGGTCACCGTGGATGGCGCAGCCGGACAGGAAAAGTTCGTTTTCACCTCAACCAGCGACCCGGAAAAGCGGCAGAAGACGCTGATGCCGTCGGGCGCCGAGGAACTGCTTTCGGGCTCGCCCGAAGGTGGCGTGGATGCGCGCGGCATCCAGCCCTTCTATACCGGTATCCTCGCCCGGATGACCGATATGGAGCTCAAGATCTGGATCGAGGACAGCGTCTTCAACTTCACCGCCACGCCCAAGGCCGTCGCCGCAGCCGCGTAAAACTACGGGAATATTTGTCGCATTCAGCGATCGATAACCATTCGTAGGGAGTTTTGCGGGATAGTCGTTTCAAGCGTCTATCTTTGCGGACACATCAGTGGAACGGCCCCATGAAGTCCTGCCTTATCGTCGATGACTCAACCGTGGTGCGCAAGGTGGCACGCCGTATCCTCGAGGATATGGATTTCATCGTCGACGAGGCGGAAGATGGCCAGGAAGCCTTCGACAAGTGCCGGCAGGAAATGCCGGACACGATTTTGCTCGACTGGCAGATGCCGATCATGAGCGGGCTGGAATTCCTCAAGCTTTTGAGGGCTTACGTCGGCGGCACGACGGCCCGGGTAGTCTATTGCGTCACCGAATATGATGTCGGCCAGATTGCGCTGGCCAAGAAGGCCGGCGCGAACGAGTACATCATGAAGCCGTTCGACCGCGAGACGCTGGAAGCCGCCTTCGCCAGTGACATGGAAGCGCGCCGCGCCAGTTGAGCGGCTATTCCTCGCTGCCTTGAGCGAGCGAGATTCCGGTGAGCACGTCACGTTCAAAGCGCAATGTCACGTTGGTTGTGACGTAGGGCGCATCGTATTGCATGTCGAAGATCGTCACGAAATTCTGCTGCCTGTCTGTGGTCGTGCCGTAACGCGCTTCGATCTGTGCGCGGGTCATGCCGATGGACGGAACTTTCGGGCCCGGCGCCAGCATGGCCAGCGGCTGTTCGATGCAGCCATAGCCGGCGTTGAAAGCCGGGTCCGCGGTCTCGATCACCAGCCAGTCGACGAGGCCGCGCGGTTCGTCATCCGAACCGCCGTTGGTGAAGAGCCACAGGCGCATGTCGCCCGACGCGTAGCAGAGCCAGTCGTGGTAGTAGCCGGCATTGCTAAAGTGCTGCACCTCGCCGCCATAGAGTCCGGCGAAGTAGGAGAGCGGCCGCATCGACAGCTGGAACTCCAGGCCGCCGACGGTGCTAAGCTGACTGAACGTCGCTTCCGGGGAAAGTTCGAGATAGTCGCTGGGCCAGAGACGCTCGATATCGGCGATCATCCCGTCCCTGGCGAAGGAATATCCGGAGGCATGGGCCGGATGGGCGAAGCCAGCGATGGCAAGAGCGGTGAGGGCAGCGGCGCGGAGCGGGGACATGTTCGATCCTGAGAATAAACTGCGCGCCTGCTAGCGGTGGCCCGTTGAACGCAAACTGAATGGCCGCCCCCTCTTCTTCCAGCGACGGCGGACGCTATGCCCGGGGATGACGGTGCTGAGTTTCCGTACCCTGGCGCTTGCCGCATCAGGACGTCAAAACGAAAAACCCCGTGCCTTCTGGCACGGGGTTTTCTTTGGTTCGCCGCAACTCGCGAACGATAAAGGGGGGCAGTCGATGCTTAGGCGAGTGTCCCGGTCGGTTAAGCCACGCTCTCGGCGAAGGCTTCGTTCTCGTCGGGCTCGCGCAGCACATAGCCGCGGCCCCAGACGGTTTCGATGTAGTTCTTGCCGCCGGTGCGACGCTGAGCTTCTTGCGCAGCTTGCAGATGAACACGTCGATGATCTTGAGTTCAGGCTCGTCCATGCCGCCATAGAGATGATTGAGGAACATCTCCTTGGTCAGCGTCGTGCCCTTGCGCAGCGAGAGCAGCTCGAGCATCTGGTATTCCTTGCCCGTCAGGTGGACGCGGGCGCCGGTCACTTCGACGGTCTTGGTGTCGAGGTTGACGGTCAGATCGCCGGTCGAGATCACCGACTGGGCATGGCCCTTGGAACGGCGCACGATGGCGTGGATGCGGGCAACCAGCTCGTCCTTATGGAACGGCTTGGTCATGTAGTCGTCGGCGCCGAAGCCGAGGCCCCGGACCTTGTCCTCGATGCCGGCCAGACCCGAAAGGATCAGGATCGGCGTCTGCACCTTGGCGACGCGCAGGGTGCGAAGCACCTCATAGCCGCTCATGTCGGGCAGATTCAGATCGAGCAGAATAATGTCGTAGTCGTAAAGTTTCCCGAGATCGACGCCCTCTTCACCGAGGTCCGTCGTGTACACGTTGAAACTCTCGGATTTGAGCATCAGCTCGATGCTCTGCGCCGTCGCGCTGTCGTCCTCAATCAAGAGTACACGCATGCCATTCCCCTTAAACCGTTCCTGACTGGAACCGGCTGAAGCGCTTTCGGGCTTCAACCCTAACCGAACCCTACTGGATATGACTCAAACCTAAGCGCAACTAGTTAACAAAGTTTAATTCTGATCCGCAAGATGCAACGGGTCTGGTCGGTGAAATAAGTTAAGTCGTTGATTCAAAACAAAAAATGGCATGAATTTTTGTTAAGAAAATGGATTAAGAAAGCCTTCCAATCGACTCTTGGGACTCATGGTTTGGCAGGAGCGGTCGGTGGATAAAGGCTCGGACGCAAGGTGCCTTGGCACAGCGGAGCTCTGGCCCGTGGTTAACGCATTTTGCTTAACGTTGCGTTACCGTGCCTCTACCGATTCGAATGCGAGAATGAGCTGGTGAAAGCCCTTAGTGCAGCCATAGACGCCATTGACGAGGTCGAAGTGTTCGGCCGGGTCAAGACCGTACAGGGCCTGCTCATCGAGGTGGTCGGTCCGGTGCGCGAACTGCGGGTCGGCGGCCGGGTGATCATCGAGACCACGGCTGGTGGCCAGCTGGCGTCCGAGATCATCGGTTTTCGCGATGGCCATGCGCTTTGCCTGCCTTTTGGTCCGCTGACCGGCGTGCGGCTGGGCTGCAAGGCAGTGTTCCAGAGCACCGATGGTGCGGTCTATCCATCCGACGACTGGTTGGGCCGGGTGGTCAACGCCAATGGCGACGCCGTCGATGGGCTCGGGCCGGTGGCGCGCGGCGCGATGCCCTATCCGCTGCGACAGACGCCGCTCCCCGCGCACGAGCGGGCGCGGGTTGGCGCTCCCATCGACATGGGGGTGCGGACGCTCAATACCTTCACCACCATGTGCGATGGCCAGCGCATGGGTATCTTTGCCGGCTCGGGCGTCGGCAAGTCGGTGCTGATGTCGATGCTGG